>CAITIX010000087.1 GCA_903892565.1 uncultured Acidobacteriia bacterium | reverse complement strand
TCGACGACAGCAAAGACAAGCGCTTGACCGAGTCCCATGTAGTCGCCGTTGTCTCCTACGCATCCTCGGATAAAATCGTTCGCGAGGCGCTCATTACCTGTGACGATCCCAAGCGCGCGAGCTTGCTCCGCAGCCTGGCGGATTCCACGCAGACGCTCACGGATGTTGTCACGCCTCCCGACACGGCTCGCGATAAGAATGCCGCGCCTCGCCATGCATTGCGACTCTCCATCCAGCAGAACTATCCTTCGCCGCCCAATCTTCTGGAGATCCTGATTCCGATCGCCGCGGACGATCTTGATCTCGCGCATGCCAAGCTTCCGCCCGGGATTCGCCTTGCTCCTTGGAAGCGCTAATCGTTCGGCATCGGCGTGTCTGCCGGGACGCGTGCTAGCTTAGGTTCTTGGACAACTTCTTCGGCAATCAGGTAGCCTGCGACACGTTGGAGGACATGATCCGCCACGAGCGCATCTCCCAGACCCTGCTTTTTTCGGGCCCGGAGGGCGTCGGCAAGGCCACGCTCGCTCGCCGTTTTGCGGCGCGGCTGCTCGGCGGCGCGGAGAAGATCGAGCAGGACGACCTCAGCCTGGAAGCGAATGCCGAAATCATTGCGGACCGCGAAAAATGGCCTGCGGAGAAGCGCAATGACGATCCCCTGTTTTTCTCCTCGCACCCGGATTTTGTCACGTTCGCGCCCGACGGCCCTCTGCGCCAAATCAGCATTCCGCAGATGCGGTTGCTGAAGAATCGCGCGTCGTTGAAGCCCTCGAAAGGCAACTGGCGCATCTTTTTGATTGACGGGATCGATCGCGCCAACGAACAAGCGGCCAACTCGCTGCTCAAAATTCTGGAAGAGCCGCCGCCACACCTGATTCTGATCGCAACGGCGCGCAATCCTTACGACCTGCTGATTACCATTCGTTCGCGATCCATGCCGTTTCAATTAGGGCGTCTCGCGGAGCAAGACATGCGGGACTTTGCCGCCGCCCGCAAGCTCGATCACCCCGAGCGCCGCCTGCGTCTCGCGAGCGGATCTCCGGGCATGGCGCTCTCCCTCGATCTCGAAACCTACGACCGGCGTCGCGAATCGATGCTCGCGCTGCTGCGTGTGGCCGGAGGCCTGGATCCATACGGAGCCTGGATGAAGCACTCGGATTCCATCGCCGCGCGCCGCACCGAAAAGCTCGAGTCTTACTTGGAGGTCCTCTATATTCTGCTCGAGGACATCCTGCTGCTCTCGAGCGGCGTCTCGCCCATCCGCAATGAAGACGTCCGTTCGCAGCTTGAGCCGTTGTCTCGCAAAGTGTCGTTCGATTGGGTGCGCGCCGCCACCAAACGTGTCGATGAGCTCGTGCATCTGGTTCGTCGCAATATTCAGAAGTCGATTGCGCTCGACGCCTTTGCCACCGAACTACGAGCTCTTCCGAAATAAGTCGGCAATACGGCGCGCGTCGCACCTTTGCAGCCGCCCGCGAGCGTGTGTTATCAAGGAATCAAGCAGTATTCATATCCGCACTTATTTGCAAGGAGCCCGCACCGTGGAGCCCGCAAACCGCCGCTTAATCCGGCCCTCGTTGACCGAAGCGCCCAAGGCTGACGCCAAAGGACAAAGACCCCCGAGACCCGACGCGCAGAAGCGCACCTCGCCTCCGGAACAGACCAACGCCGAGAATTTCTTCTATCTGAAGCAGATGCAGTCCAAGACCAAAATGACCATCGTTCTGGGCGATGGCGAAGTCCTGCACGGCGTCATCGAGTGGTACGACAAAGATTGCCTCAAGGTGAATCGCGAGGGCGATCCGAATCTGCTGGTCTACAAGTGGAACATCAAGTACATGTATAAGGCCGTCTAGGCGGTCGTGAGTCCCGCGTAATATCGCACGCCAAACGATCAGAACCTAGGGTCTGTTTCCGAATTTCTCGAGCAGCCCGCCGTAAATCGCGTTCAGCTCCGCGATCCGTTGCCGGGTGTTCGCCGCCATGCACGAATAGTAGGCCATCGGCGCGAGCGGACCGTTCATATAAAGATCCTTCTCGGCAGAACAGTTCGCCTCGCGAAAGTCGGCCCATTTCTCCTGAACGGCGCGTAGCGTATCCTGGTCCTCCTCTCGGAGGATTCTCATGATCCGAATGGAGATCACGTTTAGGTCGACTTCGGCTGTTTTTGCCTCAGCAACGAAGCAGTTGGTCTTATCAACATCGGAAGTCAAACGACAAGGCGCGTTGGCCGCGTTCATATGCTGCGCGGTGGCCGGCGTGGAGGAGATGAGAAATGTGGCAAGCAGGACAACGCCTGTAGCGATAAGCGTCGTACTTTGCGTGCGGATCAACGAAATAAGGGAGCTCACGTCGCCATGATACACGAGCGCGATAAATAAGCGCGAGCGGCACGCCGTTTCACGTACCGCCCTTCTATCTCCAACGATTCCGGCGCGAACTATTCCGGCTTCTTGCGACGCACGCGCCGCGGAGCTCCGCCAGACGGTTTCGCAACGCGTTTCCGCGAAGGAGCCCGCTTGGCTTTGGCCGGAGGAGGATTCGGTTCGAAGATGGTCGGCTGGCCTTCCACGTAGGGTTGCGGCTCGTCGATCTCGGCTTCTTCTTCCTCGGCGGCAACCGGCTCGGGAGCCGGAGGCAGCGCGGGCGGGAAGAATTCCGCACCGAGCGAGACCACCATGCCCTGTTCCTCGTTGGGCTCCAGGCGCACGACGGTTTTATCCTGCGCGTAGTTCAGAAACTCCAGGAATTCCTGGAAGCCGTAGGCCGCGACGTCGATGTTGGACTGTTCCTGCTTGAACCAGGCTTCCAAATCTTCCACCGGGCATCCGACTTCGAGCTCCATGCGATGGTTCTCGAGCACGTCACGCAGCGGAGGCAGCAAGTCTTCGTGCTTCAACGAAGGATGCTCCGGCTGCGACATGCCCTTGCGTTCGATCACGTAACGTCCGCCCGCGCCGGTCACGTTCACCATATCGCTCTTCTTCAATTTCTCGACGAAATCGGAGAAGCTCGACGCTCCGTACGCACGTTCGTTGAACGCCGAATCCAACTGCAGCATAGTGGACTTCAGCAAGCCCAACTGCGGCTGCACGGCGCGACGCTCCAGCACTTGCAGAGCGCGCTCTACCAGCGGCATGGCCTGTGCGAGATCCAGCGGCGCGGGACGTTGACGATCGCCGCCGCGCGGCCCGCGATCTCCCCGATCTCCTCTGTCGCCGCGGTCTCCACGATCCCGACCGCGTTGCTGCCGATGCTCCTGCTGCGGTCCCGCAGCGGCAATCGTTTCTTCCGGCAGACGCACGATCTCGCGCACGTTGTCCGATAGCAGCGATTCAAAGCTGATGAACTCGTTGCAATTCTGCTGCAGGATGGTCGACGTAAACGCCTTGCCGCCCACCACGAACACGGTCTTGCCGTATTCCTTCAGCTTGTTCACCAGCGGGATGAAGTCGCTATCGCCGCTGACGATGGCGAACGCGTTCACATGCGTGTGCGTGAAGGCCATCTCCAGTGCGTCGAGCGCGAGGTTAATGTCCGCTCCGTTCTTATCGCCGCGCGGCGAAGGGACGCGCTGCACCATCTGCACAGCGTTTTCGGCCATCTGGCGCGTGGCTCCATCCTGGCGACCCCAGTTTGCGTAAGCAAACTTGGCGACCAGATCGCCGCGTTCCTTCAAGGCGTCTAGCGCGAGCGAGACGTCGAATTCACGCCGCAGCGTGGATTTCAGTCCGATCTCAATGTTGTCGTAATCGACGAACACCGCGATATTCAATTTATCTTGCATTCAAACTCCTGACGCGCGCAATCTTTGCGGCGCGTTTCTTCATAATCGGGCGAAGCGGGCGTCCTGCCTTGATTGGACCAATTTAGTCAAAGCTCTTCAGGCCGCCTGTTTCACCGAGCTGCGGATGAAATCCACAATGCCTTCGAGCGGTGCGCCGGGTTGAAACACGGCGGCCACGCCAAGGCGTTTGAGTTCGGCGGCATCCTCATCCGGAACGATGCCTCCGACGACGACCACAACATCGGTCATCTTATTTTCATTGAGCAACGCCATCACGCGAGGCACGATGGCATTGTGCGCGCCCGAAAGAATGGACAGGCCGATTACCTGTACGTCTTCCTGCAGCGCGGCGTTGACGATCATCTCCGGGGTCTGGCGGAGTCCGGTATAGACAACCTCCATGCCCGCGTCCCTCAGCGCCTTGGCAATCACCTTGGCTCCACGGTCGTGACCGTCGAGGCCGGGCTTTGCCACCAGCACACGGATTGGTGAATCCATTTTCAAAAGGAACAGAGAACTTATTTAAAGATCTCAGAGACTTTGCACGAGACGCGCCGCATTTGCCTCCTGGCAGTGCGGTGTATCTCTGTCCACAGTATAGAACGGATTGTCAACGAGTGTGGGACTACTTCGGTTGAGCGAAGACGCTGTGTTCGTCTTCGACGCCCGGATCCTCTATAGTGCAGTCGGGGCGGCCCCTATTGCTAATGTTGGCGACAGTGAAGCGATAGGGCGGTTTCCAGCGGACCAAGAAATAAAGTGGCCCGTCCTCGGCTTCGACCTGCCATAGGGACGCATCTTCGTGGCATCGCCTGACGCCATTTGCCCACTGTCCACTAAGACTGCGGTGCCATTGCTCTAGCGCAGCTGATTCCGACCAGACCGCGCTTTTGCTCCAATCCGCGTCGAGCCACTCATTTAGAAACCCAAGCGGCGTAACGGCAACAGGGTCCATTTGTCGAACGACATCGCCTTGCAGAGAATAGTGCCGAACTGCAGTGTGGCGAAACGCCACGTTCAACTTGTCGTTGACTGCGGTGAACTCCAGCATGACGTCATTGGGTTCCGCGCGGCCACTGAAAGGCCCGCCTATGTCTGCCTGCTCGGATCTTCGAAGTAGCAACTTGGGCTGCGAAGTTGTGCCGCCAAATCTCCACGCTCGGTAATAGATGGGTCGTAGCACGGACGAGCAGCCAAAATTCAAGCCCAAGACCAGTGCCACGCGGCTTCCGCTCATGGCTGGGCGTGAGATCTCAACTTTTTGTATCAGCTGCGGCTGGTACGCGTCGCCGGTACCCGTTTGCTCGTCCCGCAGTACGAGTTGCCAGCGAAAGCCGGTCCATTGGTAAACGTAAGCTGACTCGTCGGTTTCACAGTAAGAAAGTCCAACCCCCGTGGTCAGCACCAGGAAGTTCGCCTTGTGTTCAATGCTGACATCGCCCAAGTAACCTTGGTTGTTCTGATCGTCAGGGCAAAAATCGCCGCCGTGATCGGTCGGGTCGGTGCGTGGGCGGCACGTAAGATTTGCAGCCCGCAAAGTGGAGTTCAGTCGCGTCGCGAAGGTCTTCTCGTCTCCGTTCAGCGGAAACTTCGCAAGGTTTGCTTCGACCCACTCCAGGAGTTGCCTTTTGGCGGTCGCAATGCCAGCATATGGCGTTGTGGAGTAATCGTCGCGAGTTTGCGCTAGCGAGCGCATAGTTTTCCGTAACTCGGTCAGTTCTTGGCTTTGCGCGACGGCGGTCGCGGTAAGTCCGATAAGCAACAAGACGCTGCGCACACGAGTATCATAACTCCAGACCTTTTCTTTGCAAATCCAATTTCCGCGCACCTCCGTATACACCTACGAAGGAGGCGTGGACAACGCAATGATTTCACAAATGAGAAAAATTACCGGAGGCCTCGCGCTCGCGGCGGCTCTGTTTTTCTCAGGGAGCTCCGTCGCTCCGCTGGAGGCCAAGGAAAAGACGCTGTATAACCGGCTGGGCGGCAAGAAGGCCATCGTCGCCGTGGTGGATCAATTCGTCGGCAATGTTGCGGCGGACAAACGCATCAACGGCTTTTTCGCGGCAACGGCCGCCGATCCGCAAAGGCTCGCCAAGTTCAAGATCAATTTAGTGGATCAGATCTGCATGGCCGCCGGTGGTCCTTGCAAGTACGCGGGCAAGGATATGAAATCGGCGCACGCGGGCATGGGCGTCTCGAGCGCCGATTTCAATGCCTTGGTCGAAGATTTGGTGGCCGCGCTGGACAAATTCAAGGTCGGGGATCGCGAAAAGGGCGAATTACTCGGCGCGCTGGGTCCCATGAAATCCGATATCGTCGAAAAACCGTAGAACAGAGAACACTCCACCGATCTGTCGTAGCACACGGATCGGGGATTCAATCCGCGGGGGGACGCGAATCGGGGCGCGTCCCCATCTTCATCGACAATGAGAGTGTGGCCCCAGAACAGAAATCCTCGAAACAGAAATCTACCCCCCCAAAGCCGTTTAACGAACCGCGCGGCATCGCGCTCAATCGTATCTATACCAAGGGCGGCGATACGGGAAACACTAGCCTCGTCGGAGGCCAGCGCGTTCCTAAGGATGCTCCCCGCATTGAGGCCTACGGAACAGTGGACGAGCTGAATTCGTCCCTTGGAACGGCCGCTGTCTCTTGCGCGGAACATGACAGGCTCGCGCCGCTCGGCAAAATTCTACTGCGCGTGCAACACGAGCTTTTTAACCTCGGCTCCATTCTTGCCACCGAACCCGCCGACGTCCATCCCAAGCAGCCTCGCATTACCGAAGCAGAAGTAAAACAGTTGGAGCACGAGATCGACGCGATGAATGACGGCCTCGGCACGCTCCGCAGTTTTGTTTTGCCCGGCGGAACGCGCGTCAATGCCGAGCTTCACGTGTGCCGCACCGTGTGCCGTCGCGCCGAACGCTTATTGGTCGCTTTTGCGCGCTATGAAGAAGTGCCCGCCGAAGCGATCCAATATCTGAATCGTCTCAGCGACGCGCTTTTCGTTTGGAGCCGTTGGGCGAATCACACCCTCGGCGTGCCGGAAGTTCTCTGGGAGCCGAACAAAGCCGCCAGCGCCGAGCCCAGCGAAGAATAACGGAACTCGAATCCCGCGGCGAGCGCCGCCTGCGGAACCACGCGCTGCCCGCCGATCAATATCGAAGACATTTCTCCGAACAGCAGTTTGAGCGCGAACTCCGGCACGGGAAATATAGCGGGACGATGCAGCGCCTTGGCAAGCTCCTGCGTGAACTCGGCATTCGTCACCGGTTGCGAAGCCACCGCGTTCAGGGGTCCGCGCACAGTCTCATGTAAGATCGCGAACAAAATCAGGCTCACCAGATCGTCAATGTGGATCCACGACATCCATTGCTTGCCGCTCGCGATGCGTCCACCCACGCCCATGCGAAACGCGGGCAGCATCTTGGCAAGCGCTCCGCCTTCGCTCCCCAAGACCACGCCGAGGCGCGGATTCACGACCCTCACGCCGAGTTTTTCCGCCGCCAGCGACTCATGCTCCCACGCCACCGACGTATCGCCCAAAAAATCTTTCGATGGCGCCGATGCTTCGGTCAAGATTTCATCGCCCCGTAAGCCGTAGTAGCCCACGGCTGAAGCGCTGATCAATACTGCAGGCCTCTTCTCTAATGACGCAATCGCAGTCACCACCGCGCGAGTTCCATCCACCCGGCTGTCGCGGATGCGCTGCTTTGCGGCAGCGGTCCAACGTTGCGCCACGGGCTCGCCAGCGAGGTGCACAACGGCGTCGCACCCTGCGAAGACATCCTGCGCGAGTTTCGAGCGTAACGATGCCGCGCGTGTCGTGTGCCCTTCGGTGGCAAGTTTCGCCGCAAGATGCTTTCCGACGAATCCGGATGCGCCGGTGATGGCGACAATCATAAGAGCCTCGTTTGCGTTACGGAACGAATATACGCATCGACGTCTGTCTTGCGGCGCATGCCGTCCAACGTCATGTAGCGTATCATGCCGAAAATCGGACGCTCCGTCCATGGGCGATCGTGCAAGCCGAAGCACCACAAAATATTCGTGTACGTATTCGGATCGCGCCCATCCAGAGCATAACGATCATTGAGATAGATCATCGTCGCCAGCGCCTCCGCGTGCGATGCGGACCATTCGATGATCTTCTTGCCCCAGTACATGCGGTAGTAGCCATGAATGATGCCGCGCGTGAGCACCTCGGTTTGCGCGGCGTTCCACAACGCGTCGTGCGTCGCCGCCTGTTCGAACTGATCGCGCGAATACACGTAGGCCCGCGGATCGCTATCGTGCTTCGCCAGCGTCGCGCGTGCCCAATTCGGCAACGCGTCCAAAGAGTCCAGGCTCGGGGAAAAGCGCGCGAAGTTGAAGGCCAGTTCGCGCCGCACGATCAACTGCTCCAGAAGCCCGTCTGCGATTAGTTTATGTTCTTCCGCGTAGTCACGCACCGCCAGCGCGATCTCCAGCGACGAAATCTGTCCAAAGTGCAGATATGGGCTCAGGCCCGAGGTCGCCTCGGCCGATGGCTCGCGATTGAATTTCGCATAGCGGCGTAGGTTGTGTTCCAGAAAATAGTTGAGCCGCTTCTCCGCCGCGAGCCGTCCTCCGAGAAAAGCCGTTGAAGGCGCCACCGAGTGATCGATCTCGCACGAGGCGATCAGCTCGCCAATGTTCTCGTGGCTGACCTCCGTGTGCAGTTTAGGAATCGATTCCCGAAACTCGTGCGTCGGACGCAGCTCTGGAGCAGGCTTCAGATATTCTTCCAGAACGCGCTTGATTTTGGGTCGGATCGTATAAGCCGCGTATTCCTGTTTTTCGAAATGTGTCCCCGGCACGATGCAGCTCGCATCCACCGCGTAATACGGGATCGCCAGCTTCTCCGGCACGCGCCGGTTATGGCTGTGTGCCACAAACACCGGGTAATCGTCGGTGACCACGGCACACGCGTTCGCGGCCAGTCGATAAAACGCGTCATCCGGATCGGCACGGCGGCGGCGCAGATGAAAGACGTATCCGATCCCGAGCTCTTTCAAGCTCCGCGCCGTTTCGGCAACGCCTTGCATCAGGAACGCGTGAAACCGGTCGCTGGCGTAGAGATACGTGCACGTTAGTCCCTCGTAGAACAATACCGGGACGTTTTGACGATTCGCGAGATGGACGGCGAACGCCAGCGCGTGATTCGAAACGACGCGTCGGTTCATCTGCGACCAATACAAAACGTATCGGCCCGTGCTCGACCATTCGCGCTGATTCAGTAGCCGGACGCGGCTCGTCATCTTCTATGTCTTCACCCTACCGTAACCATAATGACTTGCTGCGGTATCATCTAGGTACACGATGGAAAGTGAAGCTCACGCACGGCAGACAGCAAAGCCAGGTGGGCATTCGAGGGATGAAGTGTCCATGGAAAAACAAGCGCAGAACATACAAGAAGCGTTTTTAAATAATGCGCGCAAAGATAAAAGCTTCTTGACGATTTACTTGATGAGCGGGGTCAAGCTTTCCGGCAGGATCAAGAGTTTTGATAAGTATTCTGTCGTCCTGGAATCGAACAATCAGGAGCAGTTGATCTTCAAACACGCGATTTCGACCGTGGTCTTTTCGCGGCCGTTCCACGGTGGATCTTCGCATGCTCCTGCGGTGTCAGCCTCGGCCTCCGGGTCTGGTGCTGTAGCCCATGCCGCTCCGGGAGCTCCTGTGGGCGACAACGGCCACTAGCCGCTCTTTCCGGCAGGTCAGAGCTTTGCAAGAAATCGTCATCCTCACGGGTCTGCACCTCACAAGCCGCACTGCGGCTGCGCGTGGTGCGTCCTCTGGATCCAAGAAATCCGTTGCGCCGATCACGGCCCAGGAATCGTTGGAAGAACTCGCGTCACTTGCCGTAACGGCCGGCGCGAAAGTTGCCGAAGCGCAGATCCAATCGCGGCCCCATGCCGATGCGGCGACGCTCATTGGATCCGGCAAAGTCGAAGAGCTGAAAGCGCTGATCCATTTTCACGAAGCCACCACGGTCATCTTCGATCGTGAGCTTTCGCCCACGCAGCAGCGCAATCTCGAAAAAATGCTGGACGTCAAGGTCCTGGATCGCACGCAACTGATCTTGGATATCTTCGCCCGGCGCGCCCGCACGCGGGAAGGGCAGTTGCAAGTCGAGCTCGCGCAGTTGAACTATTTGCTGCCCCGGCTCACCGGCCACGGCGCGGCCATGTCGCGGCTCGGCGGCGGTATCGGGACCCGAGGTCCTGGCGAAACGAAGCTCGAGACCGACCGGCGGCGCATCCATCAACGCATTCACGCCATCGAAAAAGATTTGGACCGCGTGCGCACCGGGCGCACGACGCAGCGCCGGCAACGCCAAGCCGTGCCGCTCGCGACGATTGCTCTCGTCGGTTATACGAACGCCGGTAAATCGACGCTCTTCAATCGGCTCACGGGCGCGGGCGTACTGGCGGACGCGAAAATGTTCGCGACGCTCGATCCCACGGTGCGGCACATCACGCTGCCCTCGCGCCGCAAAGCTCTCGTGAGCGATACCGTCGGTTTCATCCGCAACCTGCCGACGACCTTGGTGCGCGCGTTTCGCGCCACACTCGAAGAAGTGGTGGAGGCCGAACTGCTCCTGCACGTAGTGGATGCCAGCTCGCCGCACGCTCCCGAGCAAACGTCGCATGTCATGGCGACGCTGCAGGAAATCGGCGCCGACGAAACGCCGCAAATCCTGGTGCTGAACAAGACGGATCAGATCCCCGGCGCTCCCGACACGGACGCGCTCGCACGCAGGATTCTCGGAGATCCAGAACATCAGCCCGCGGGTGCGATTGCCATCTCTGCCTTTAGCGGCGAAGGCTTCGAAGCGCTGCTGAAGAAGATCGACCAGACGCTGGCGCTCGATCCAATTACGCCGTGTTTGTTCCGCATTCCCATATCCGAAGGCGCTCCGGTGCATCTGCTCCATCAATGCGCCAAGGTAACGGCGACGCGCTACACTGCAGACGCATGTGAGATCGAGGCGGAAGTGCCAGAGTCGATCCGCCGGCGCTTGTCGGCATACATCGTCGTGAAGCGGGTTCGCCGCAAAGCCGCCGCGCCGCGCGCCCCGAAAAAGTCTACGGTCCAAGCGAAAAAATAGCAGATGGAGTCAGGGCGAACGCCGTGGGATATGATTGGTAGCGTAGGATGAACGTCCCTAATCTGCTTACGCTGCTCCGGATCTTCTTTGTTCCGGTGCTGGTCGCTGCGTTGCTCGGCGATTCGGACTGGCTCGGCCGGTTCCTGTTTTCGCGCGAAACCTGGGCGCTGGCGATCTTTCTCGCGGCGGCTGTGACGGATTTGCTGGACGGACTGCTGGCACGGCGCTGGGGGCAGGTCACCACCGTCGGCACGCTCCTCGATCCCATCGCCGATAAGCTGCTGGTTTCCGCGGCACTGATTTCGCTGGTGGATATTCATCGCACGCCGGCCTGGATGGTGATCCTGATTATCGGGCGTGAGTTTGCCGTCTCCGGGCTGCGCTCCATCGCCGCGTCCGCCGGATACACGATCGAAGCGAGCGAGCTCGGCAAGACGAAAATGGTGGCGCAGGTCGTGGCGATTGCGCTGGTGATTGGCGGAGTGCGCTGGCCGGCGCTCTCCGAGTACGGCATGATGGCGATGTGGGCCGTGGTGCTGTTCGCCTTGGTGTCCGCCGCGGATTATTTCCTCAAGTTCTGGCGCGTCGTAGATACGCAAGTCAAAACGCGCAGACGGCGCGAGCTATTGGAATTGCAGCGCCAGCAGAGAAAAGCCCGGCGCGTGGAATTAAAAGCGGCGAGGAAGGCAACGGCTTCGTCCTCCGCCCGGGCCGCGAGCTCGCAGCAAAAAGCATAGTCGACAGCCGCGATCTGTCGTAATCTGGAAAAATACTCCCGGAAGGCAATTAGAACCCTTTATCTATGGCTGAATCTCCCATCACCGCGCGCAGCAAGGATTTTGCTGCGTGGTATCAGGACGTCGTGCTCTCCGGCGACATGGCGGAGCCCGCCGAAATCGTCAAAGGCTGCATGGTTATCCGCGCCAACGGCTACGCCGTGTGGGAGGTGCTGCAGCGCGAACTCGACAACCGCTTCAAGGCCACCGGCCATCAGAATATGTACTTCCCGCTTCTGATCCCCAAGAGTTTTTTGGAAAAAGAAGCCGAGCACGTCGAAGGATTTGCGCCCGAGCTCGCCGTGGTCACCGTCGCCGGCGGCAAGGAACTGGAAGAGCCTTACGTCATCCGTCCTACGTCGGAAACCATCATCGGCCACTTCTTCGCCAAGTGGATCCAAAGCTGGCGCGATCTCCCGATGCTCGTGAATCAGTGGGCCAACGTCATGCGCTGGGAGCTGCGGACGCGCATGTTCCTGCGCACCACGGAATTCCTCTGGCAGGAAGGGCACACCGCGCATTCTTCTCACGATGAAGCGATGGAAGAAGTGCTGCGCATGCTGGACGTATACGCGGACGTTGCCGAAAACATCATGGCGATGCCCGTCATCAAGGGTCAAAAGACGCGAGCCGAAAAGTTCGCGGGCGCTGAAAAGACGTTTTCCATTGAAGCGATGATGCAAAACGGACTGGCCTTGCAGGCGGGCACCAGTCACGACCTCGGCCAGAACTTCGGCAAAGCGTTCGACGTGAAGTTCCAAAGCAAAGAAGGCCAGCTGGATCACGTCTGGCAAACCAGTTGGGGCGTTTCCACGCGCCTGGTCGGCGGCTTGATCATGAGCCACTCGGATGACAAGGGCCTCGTGCTGCCTCCCAAGCTCGCGCCCACGAAAGCCGTGCTCGTGCCCATCTATCGCAAGGACGAGGAGCGCGCGCAGGTGATGGAAGTGGCCTCGAAGATCGCCAAAGATATCGGCGCCAAGCTGGACGAACGCGAAGGGCAAACGCCCGGCGCCAAGTTCTATCATTGGGAACGCCGTGGCGTGCCCGTGGTGTTGGAGCTCGGGCCGCGCGATATCGCCGCCGGCAATATCGTGCTGAAGACGCGGCACACCGGCGCAAAGGAAATCACCACGCAGGAAGGCATCGCCGAACGCGTCCCTCAAGTGCTGGAGCAAATGCAGGCCGAGCTCTACGCTGCTGCAAAAAAGCGCCTGGACGACAACACCGTGCTCGCCAATTCCATCGAACAGGTGGAAGAGATCCTGCGCCCGGTCACGGCCGAAAAAGGCGGCGGACGTTTTGTGATGGCCCACATGAAGGACGACGCCCGCTGCGACGCCCGCGTGAAGGAATTCAAGGCGACGATTCGTTGCATTCCTCTCGTCGATCGTTTTGACGGACCGGGAAAGTGCATAGTCACCGGCGAGCAGGTCGACCGCCGCGTCGTGATCGCCAAGGCTTACTAGTGATCGCCAAGTGGGGCAGGGGTTCCGCCCTGCGCGCCGTCTTTCCAGGCGGCGCACTCGAACGTAGCGAACCGCAACTATTTAGAAGTCTGGGAAATCAGGGATAAAGCCGATGCAACGTGAGTACAAGAGCACGCGATGCGCAGAGGCACACGTATAAACACACGAATCCCGTTTGCGCGGGATTCGTCAAATTCAGGAGGGTTTTGTCGCGAACTTGCGACGATTGAACCAAACGACCGAACCCAGCGGGGAACCTCGCCGATTAGGCGACTTTTTGAACTTTATCGCTCTTAATGCAGGACGTGCACACGCGGATACGCTTGGGGGCGCCCTGCACCAAGGCATGAACCTTCTGCAAGTTGATTTCCCAGCGACGCGCCGTCACATTATGGGCGTGGCTCACACGGTTGCCGTACTTCGGCCCGCGGCCGCAAACTTCACACACCTTCGACATTCGAATACACTCCTAGTACTGTTTCGCTTTGTTTAGCTTAGCACAACAGGGCGGACGGTGGCATAATCGAGTCGTTGGGCAGCACCAGAGCATAGGTTTCAGTGAAGAAGATGAACCACCGCTACATCGACGAGCACAGCGTGGCCGAGCGCTACTTGGAACACGCGCTGCCACCGGCCGAGCACGACGCCTTCGAGGCCCACATGGTGCAGTGCGACGAGTGCTCGGATCGCCTCATGCTGGCGCAAATCTTCCTCGATCACAAAGCCATCGGCATTGCTCGCGGCGCAGCGGCCACTTCGCAGCCCCAAGCCACAAGCGCCCCTGCAGAAGCCACGGAAATCGACTCGTCTTCGGCGACGCCGGAGCTGGCAAAAGCGACCGAGACCTCCCCGACATCCTCAACAGAACGCGTCTGGCCTAAGCGAGCCTATTTTGTGACGCAGTTCACTCCCTGGCAGTTGTTCTTTCTGGCAGTAGGAGCGGCGTTCTGGCTATTAGCCGTGCCGACGGCATACTTCCTGGGGCAGCTGGCCCGCCTCAGCGGGAAGCATTAACCGTAAATTGGTAGAATGCAGCCAGTAACCCTGTCAACGGCTGGAACTATGATGCAGTGGGCAACGTGGTTGGCATTTCCACCACCGCTGGCGGGATTACGAGCGGTCCTTCCTGCGCGCCGACCTTTGGGGCTGGAACGATGATGAAAATCTCCTGCTACGATGCCGAAAATCGCTTGACCACAATGGCGACCGCAGCCGTACCCAACGCTACGACGTACGCCTATGACGGCTCCGGGCACCGCATCATGAAAACGATCGGTTCAGCGACGACGGTCTACGTTTACGGGAACCCGGGACAGTACACTCAAACACCATTAGATGAGAATCTGCAGGGGAAACCGGGGCAGGAAGGGAAACCGGGACGGGAAACCGGGGGGAAACCGGGACAGTGGGGGAAACCGGGACAGTACACTCAAACACAATTTCCTTCAGAGCGATCATAATGGTGATTGAGTGTACTGTCCCGAATTACCCGAATTACTCAGCGAATTCTCCAAATCCGCAGGGAGGAATCATCATCAGGAAATGAACACGTCAATTCCAAGGCGATTCGCACTGCTGGCGCTGGTTCTCCTCTTGGCTGTAGGGACCGGATACTCGACCGAACGAGTCAGGCAGGAGGAAATTTCAGTAAGCCGAGCACTCGCTGGTCATGTTCTTGTTAAGGGAACAGACGAACCAGCAAACAACGTAACAGTCGAACTCTGTGGTGCCGACTGGAAGACGGTGTTCAGGTCCACGAAGACAGATGAGAAGGGATACTTCGAACTGGAACAACCCAGAACGGGAAAGCGGTTCTACATCCGAGTATCCGCACCCGGCATGGATATTTATGAGCTTCGAGTGCGCATTGGGAAGCAAGCAGCGAAGGAACTAACAATCCGTCTCAGCGTTGCGGCGTAGGATGAAAACCCGGGACAGTACACTCAAACACCATTAGATGAGGGGAACCTTAGCGGGACGCATTAGCAAGGTCGGAGGCGGATTGCTCGCGGATCTGCTCTTCCAGGATTCGCTCTCTGGTTCGATCTACCACCAGGCAGTGGTGCCCCTGGAAACGCATTTTGTGATCGTGCACTGCTACTAGACGGACTTCGAGACCGGCGTAGCTGCCGTCCACCCTCTTCCCGTACGCATCGAAGGTAACCTTGCCGAGCAGTAACATCTGGCGATAGTTGTCCTCCAGCTGAGGCTCTTCCTGTTCGGCAAACATCGTATGCCAGTGGCGTCCGCGGAAGTCCTGCAGGCGGCCCGACAGAATCTCAAGAAAGGCCGCATTCATCGCCGAGACCGTACCGTCACTGCGGACCCACGCCACGCCACTCTGGATATGCTCCATGGCGACCGTTTTTGCGTACAACTCGTCAGTCAACGGGGTCTGGCGGGCAACGACGCGGCGCAAAGCCATCGTCAAAAGGACGGAAAGTCCTAAGAGATAGACCCAGAGCTCGGGGCTCTGAAGGGTTAACTTATCTGAACTCGCAAGAAACACTAACCCTTACATCGGCGGAGTTTGCCTAAGCTATAGTTCTACGTGCTTACTAACTTACCTTAGTCCACCAGAAGGCCCGGGAATTTAGATCCGGTATATCCTGGGAACACGCTGGAAACATTGGTGTTGCCGAGATGTCCGGAGACCAGTTCGCTCAAGACCGCGCGGAAATCGGTGGTGATATTTAAGTCGCGTTGCTCGTAAAGTTGCTCCTGGGCCAGTCCCGGCCAGACTCCGTACACCTTAGATCCCCGGACGCCGCCGCCCATGGCCATCATGTAGTTGGCGTGGCCGTGGTCCGTGCCGCGATTGCCATTCTCTTTGGCGGTACGCCCGAACTCGCTCATGGTGACGACGGTGACATCCGCCATGCGGTCGCCCATATCCTGATAGAACGCCGCCAGCGCCTGTCCGAACGTCGTCAGCAGGTTCGCCAACTGCCCTTGCACGGGCGTCGCCCCCACTTCGTTGACGTGTGTGTCCCACCCTCCGACGTCCGTGAACGCGACTTCCATTCCGACGTCGGCCTTGATCAGGCGGGCGATCTGCTGCAGCGAATTCCCCAGCGCTCCGTTCGGATACTTCGCGCCGTTGGCCGGCGTGTAGGCCTGCTTCTGCAGGGTTTCCACCATCTTCACCGCCTCAAACGTGCGCGTGCCGGTCCCGTTCATTAGCTTATCCGTGGACGCCCCATACATTGCCTCATACAAATCGGAGCCGATCGGATCGCGCACTTTGAAGTCGTTGAGATTGGCCACGGCCAGCGCTTCGTTCGACCCATGCAGCGTGCGCGCCAGTTGCGTTCCCATACTTACGGCGCGCACCGGCGAATGCGGACCAGGCTCTGCAGGCAGGGCGCGATTCAACCAGCCATCGGTCGTGGCCTTACGGCCGGGTGTGCCGGATTCCATGTAATCCTGCGCGTCGAAGTGCGAGCGCGTGGGGTCCGGCGAACCAACCGCGTGGACAATCGCCAGGTTGCTGGAATCGTAGATCGGCTTCAGGGGCGCAAGCGCAGGATGCAGCCCGAAGAAGCCGTCGAGGTCAATGGCGGATTCCTTGTTGTCGCCATTACGCGGCGCTGGAATCGCCAGATTGGGCCGCAGTTCGTAATAACGCTTGTCGCCGAACGGCACCACGACGTTCAGGCCGTCGACCGCTCCGCGCTGGAAGATCGCCACCAGAACTTTCTTGCGTGCGCCCGCGGTTTCGGCGGCGCTCGCTCGCGCCAGCCACGCAGGCGCCGCGCCCAGACCGAACATCGCGATGCCCATGTCCTTCAAGAAAATTCGTCGCGTTCTTTGCATGCCGAGACCTCTTTCCAGCTTAAAAACGATTACTGTAAAAAACTAGCGCCGTTGAAAATCGGGCGAACCAAGTACCAGCCCGGCAATGGCCGCAGGCCTGGGCGCCGCAGGTGCCTTTTTGTCACTCTCCACAGGTATCGCCAGCGCCTTTTCAATCGCGGCTCGCGATTCGGGCGAAGGCTCGCGGAAGAGCAGCCGCTTAGCGATTCCCGCCACGTCTGCCTCGTAGGCCGCTGCGTCCACTTTAATGCCGGGCACCCGATTTTGCGCCAAGTCCATGCCGAAATTCATGCGCGCCAGCAGCGCAGCCGAGTTCATCCATTCCGCCCCCAGGTTGGAATAGCCCGTGGGCTCCAGCTTCCGGTAAAGAGGCTCGCCCAGCTGCGTCAGGCGATTGCCCAATGCGTACGCGAAATCCACGTTGGCGCCGGTGGCGCGCACCGCGCTGACGATCATCTCGAAGGGCGATTTCACTTTGGCGTGATACGCGCCTTGCGAGAAGAACTCTTTCGACGTGAACGCCGTCTCCAGCACCGCGCGGATGTCGCCGTGTGTGGCCAGGAACGTTTTTGCCATCTTTTCGATCAGCTGCGGCGGAGGATCGTCGGCCACAAAACGCTGCGCCAGCTTGCGCGAAATAAAATGCGCGGTCGCAGGATGCGCGGCCAGGATGTCGAGCACTTTCTCGCCGTCTTCCTTGCCGCCGCCCGCCGGAATCGTCACGCCCAGCACCACTTTCGCTTCCTTATCGTGCACTTTTTCGTTGAAGTAGAAGCCGCCGCCTTCGCGCGGCGCGCGGATGGTCCAGCCGGTGAAGCAGCGCGCGACTTCCGTAACGTCTTTCTGCGTGTAGCCGCCATCGACGCCGAGCGTGTGCAATTCCATCAATTCGCGGCCGTAATTTTCGTTCAGTCCACGCACCTGCTTGCCTTTGGCGGCCTTTTGCGTTGCGGGCGCGACGCTTTCCCAGTTGTCCAAGTAGAAAAGCATCGCGGGGCTTGTCGCTGTGGATTCCAGAAGCTCACGGAAATGCCCCAGCACGTGCGGGCGGATGGCATCCCGCTCGTAACTGGGCACCTGGAAACGGTCCGAGCCCTTTTCGAGAAATACGTTGAAGTGGTTGTACCAGAAGTCCACCAACTGTTCTTCCAGCTGGCGGTTGCTGAGGATGGCGCGCATCAATTTGCCTTCGTTCAGATCGTAGGAGATCAACTGATTGGGCGCGTTCATCAACATCATCTTGCGGCGCAGCACTCCGTCGGCCACCGGCATCAACTGATAGCGCAGAGGCTGCGGCAAGGCGATGGCGAGATCGTCAATTTTTTCCGAGGGGAACGCAGCCAACACAGAGCGTTTTTGCTCCACGGAACCCGTGCGCAGCAGGCGAATCTGTTCGGGCGTCAGTAACTGTTCGAGAGGGACGGTAGGAGCGAGTGCTTCGTTCTCCGGCAGATCCTTTTTCACCTGGACGCGGCGCAGCAGCTTCTGGACGGCCGCGCGAGTAACGGGATCCTCGGGCATGGGCTCACGGCCCATGGCGATCGCACGGATCAGCAGAGGCGTCGGATAATTACGCGCCGTCTCCAATTGCGTCATGCGCAGCGATTCGAGCGGCTCGAGTTTTGCGGCCAAGGCCGGATTTTCGGTGATCTGCTCAGGATGCAGTTGCCGTTCGATCCATTTCTTGACGCCCATTTTGCGGATTTCTTCGATATCGCCGGGTTTGGGGCCGAAGGTCAGCCGGTTGGCCGCTTGCAGGATCTGCTCGTCCTTCGTGAGCTTGTGCTGAAACGCGGCATACTCGCTGGCGGCTCTTGTATTCACGACGGTCTTCACGACGGTCTTCGCGGCTCCGGCTGGGCCAGGGAAAACCACCCCGGCGAGCAGTCCCAGAGCCAGAAACGGGGTGGTCGTCGCTAAAAACGTCCGCATGGCCTTTATCCTCACGCTTAGTTCTAACCCGGCTGGGTGAACAAAGTTGGCGGAAAAGTCGAGGGCCCAGAGATTGAGAGGGCGCGGGAACCTCGTTTGCCAATGCGTGTCCCGCGCGTTCTACAACTCACCGAAAATCAATTTGTTGAAAATAGGAGCCCTCGCAAGGGCTTGGTTAAGGGGGAAGGTGCGGAAAATCGCGGCGTGCGCTCCTAGGGCCGCTAGCGCCTCAGCAAACAGGTGTCGTGTATAAGCGACAAATCGGGTGGCTACTAGTTCGTAACGCTAGTTCGTAACGCTAGTTCGTAACGCTAGTTCGTAACGCTAGTTCGTAACGACGTGCACCAGGCTTCGCTCGTTTTCGGAGCAGAAGGATTCCAGGACATCCGAATCCGGGATCAAGTTCTGCTTCAGCGTGATGGTGAAAGGCTTCGTATAGGTCATAGGATCGTCGATGGTCATCTGTACTTCCAGGTGACCGACATCCACACGGCGGAAGCGCTCCGTCATGCGCATGGCTTCGCTACGGGCGTGGCCTCGAGCATCCAGCCAGCCGCGGTCGTTGAAACCGCTGGATTCGACGACGAACGTATCTCCATCCCACTTGCCAATGGAATAGCCCAGCCACGTGGGCGATGGATTCGCAGGCAGCTTGCGGCCGTCGGTATACACCTGGCGATAGACGGAGTCGCGTTCGTAGAGCATCAATGTCAATCCCGGCGTCTGAACGATCTTGTAGGGCGCGGGCGCAATTTCGGAAATTGGAAGCGCGGTGGGCTGGCATTTCGTGAGCGGCGAGTCCTTCGTAAACGTTTTCGCGCGTTCGCGGAACAAGGGAACCGCCGAGGGTTGCAGCAGCGCTTCGGGCTCTTTGTAGTCGGCGAGGATGTTGAGAAAGTACTCCGAGGGAGGGTCCTCGCCGGCGCCGTTGGCTCCGCCGGGGATCAGGCGCGCCAAAATTGCTGGAGGAGCAGCCTGCGTCTGCCATAAGCCGGAGATATCGGGCTTGCCGTCGGCGGTACGAGGCGCGGGCGCGGACAGATTCGGCTTGCCATTCGCGGCGCGCGGGATGCCTGGGCTTGGATAATTCAGCCATTGGGCGTGCGTTACCACTGGTGTGGCGACCGGTGCCACAACGAGGGTGACGAGAAGCCAAAAGTTTTGATGCCGCATCGTTCGATTTCCCCTTGTTCATGCCTTCTCTTCAGGCCTTCTCTTCACGCCTTCTCTTACATGCGTGGCCAAGACTCAGTTGTTCACTATATTACGTATGGCCGCGCGCGACCAGCCGGGCATTTCTCAAGACTTCTCGGCGAAAACTTTCTTGGCGATCGCGAGTGCGGACATCGCTGTAGGCCAGCCGGAGTAGAACGCGAGCTGTGTGATCTCTTCGACGATCTCATCGCGCGTCACGCCGTTATCGAGCGCAAAGCCGATGTGGAAGGGAAGCTGTTCGAGCCGGTTCATCGCCATCAAAGCGGCAACGGTGATGAGGCTGCGGTCGCGTTTCTTGAGGCCGGGGCGCTCCCAGACGTCGCCAAAGAGAACATCGTCGGTGATGTCGGCGAGTTTCGGGGCGATGTCGCCGATGAGGTGTTGCACAAGAGATGTTTTGTCGGGCATAAGTGGACTCCTAAAGAGGATTCACTTGATGCTAGAACAACTTGATGAAAGAACAAAGAAGACGGCGTCCCCTATTCCTTCGACAAAAGCTTGCCGCTGTTGCCATCCACCGTAACAACGTAGGCGGCTGAGGAAACTGTGTTGCCCCACATGACCTTCCACGTGGGCCCGGGGAAGCGTCCCGAAACGTCGAGCAGGAAATTGACGGGGGGCTTGGTGCCAGGCTTCTGCAAAAATTCTTCGCTGGCCTTGGTGGCGATCTCCAGAGCTTCGGGCGTATCGACGCGAATTTCTGTGGCGACGAACGGCTTCTCGGCGCCTCCGGGGCTCCAGCGTTGGCGCGATCCGGGGAACACTCCTTGATGGACGGTTTCGTTCTCCACCGCGGACCATGTGTAAGCACGGGCATTCGCATTGGACTCGGAGACAAAAACGACTTCCCAAGCTCCGGCCTTGCCGGGCTCGCGTTTGACGCCTTCAACGTTGATGCTGCGGATGGTGAGGGGCTGCGCGTCGGCAGCCCATATGCGCGCCGATCCGTAGACGTACTGAAACGCCTGGCGACCGCTAATGGGGGCCGGGGGCTCCGCAGGCGCCTTCTTAGCCGCAGGCTTAGGATCATCGGAGCAACCGGTAAGCAGCCCCGCAAGGAGAATCGCAAGAAGGAAACGCATATTCTACTTTCCGGCGTTGCTGGCCGCCGTGTCAAATGAAAGGCGTGTTTCAAATGAAAGGCACGTTTCAAAAAAACGTGCATCGGTGGCCCTTCGAAAGTCTCGCGAATGTGGTGCATCTGGCGGAGCTTGACTTTAGATGCGACACTATTCTAATGTAGCGGTTCGACTTGGCTCCGGCCGATTCGGGCAATTTGCGCGTATGTTTGTAATGCCCTAACCTATGGCGGATCAAGAAAGCGCCCAGGCGCACACGCTGGATTTGGTGTTGGACTCGTGCCTCGAAAGCGTCGACAGCGCCGAAGAGGCGACATTGCGTGAGGCGAAATACCTCGCCTTTGACGACGACGAGATGCACAACATCGGCATTGCCGTGCGCGAGTGCATGGTGAACGCCGTGGTTCACGGGAATCGCTATAACGCTCGTAAGAAGGTACATGTCAAGATTACGCGGGCTGCGGATCGCATCACGGTGGTGATCGCCGACGAAGGCGATGGTTTCGATCCGGACGCAGTGCCAGACCCGCTCGCCAGTGAAAATCTGCTGCGGTTCTCCGGCCGTGGCGTGATGCTGATGCGGGCGTTCATGGACGAGTTTCAGGTTTCGCCTCGGGAGCCGAAAGGCACCGAGGTCAGAATGGTCAAGTACAAGCCGAAGCAATAGCGCTCGGCGAATACAAGTTAGAGGAGGATATCCTGTGAGCGTGAAATTAACCACCCGTCAGGTGGGCGATGTAACGGTAGTTGACGCGGCGGGCCGCATCACGTTGGGAGAAGGCGCCAGCACGTTTCGTGACAGCATTCGGGATCTTGTGGCCGGCGGCCATAAGAAGCTGTTGCTGAACCTGGCCGAGATCTCCTATATCGACAGCTCCGGCATTGGGGAACTGGTCTCTGGTTTTACGACTGTCGCCAATCAGGGCGGTACCGTGAAACTGCTGAACCTGACCAAGAGGGTCCAGGATCTGCTGCAGATCACCAAGCTCTATACGGTGTTCGAAGTGTTCGACGACGAGGCCAAGGCCGTTCGTAGCTTCGCCTAGGTTGCCCCAGATCGGGTCTACTCCGGAAGGGTTCTTTTTTGGAACTACGAAAACGAGTAGACCTTCCAGGGTAAATCGGGAGAATTAGCCAGCCGGGCGCTCACTCTTAGATTGTAGGCAGCGAGAAGTTCTTAAGCTCCCTTCAAACCCGCCGTAAGGCGGTAAAAATTTAGGAGCGCCCATGGTCCCGATCAGAGAACCAAAGAGATATTCGATCCTGTTAGCCGACGACCTGACATTAGTCCGGGAGGGGCTGGCCGCATTGTGCGACACGCAGCCCCATCTAAAAGTCATCGGTCAGTGTTCGGAAGGTGCCGTGGCGCTCAGAACGATTGAAGCGGAACGTCCCGACATCGCCGTCCTGGATCTTAACCTCAGCGATTTGTTCACGTTAGAAATTGTCCGGCGGGTGAAAGAAGCCAACCTGCCCACCCGGATCGTGGTCCTTTCTACACGCAAGGATCGCAAGACGGTAGTGGAGGCGCTGCGCGCCGGCGTCAATGCGTTCCTGCTGAAGTCGTCTCCTTCCCATCAATTACTCGACGCCTTCGACCAGATTCTGGCCGGTGGCATCTATGTATCCCCCCAACTGGAACTGGATAAGATTTTTGCGAACAGTGGCAAGGCCGGCCCGGAAGATCCACTGGAATCATTGAGCGCCCGCGAATACCAGGTGTTCACGCTGCTGATCGACGGGATTCGCGCCAAGGAAATTGCCGCGCGGCTGGAACTGAGTCCCAAGACGGTGGACACGTATCGCGCCAGTCTGATGCGGAAGCTCGATATTCACGACATCGCGGGGCTCGTGAAGTTCGCCATTCAGAGGGATTTGATCTCCGCTCACTAGTGCCTGGAGGCTTTCCGCTGCCCCGGCATTGTACTCCCGGGCGCGGCTGTGCTTTAATAGAACTTCGGTTTTTCCCAAGCCGTTTCTACACAGGCGGAAGAACGAGAGATCTTTATGGCATACGTAATTGCAGAACCTTGTATTGGCGTTAAAGATGCGGCGTGCGTCGATGCTTGTCCGGTCGATTGCATCCATCCGAAGAAGGACGAGGCAGGATTCGATGAGGCCCAAGGGTTGCACATCGACCCGGTCGAATGCATCGACTGCGGAGCCTGCGTGCCGGTTTGCCCGGTCTCGGCGATCTTCGCGTTAGACGATCTGCCGGAGAAGTGGGGCGCCTTCGCGGACCAGAACGCCAAGTTCTTCGGCCGCTAGCCGGATCCCGGAGCCGGGGCTCAGGCCTTGTCTGCGAGCCCGCGTCTGCGATTCATTCTAAATTTTTCTTTCGAAGATGGCTCGGGACACCTCGCGGTGTGCCCGGGCTATCGTCATTTCAGGCGCAATTCAGTCGGGCTTGATTCTGCCGGGCGCGATTTTGTCAGTCGCAATTGAGAATGCTACGGACGCCGCGTACCGGGCCGGTAGGTGGCAGCCTGGATGGAGGTCTCCCAGATCTTGACTTCCTTCACGTGTGCCGCGGTCCCCGCCAGATTCCCGGCCATTTCCTCATAAAAATGCTCCGCGAGATTTTCGGCTGACGGATTCTTCACGTCGAAGGGCGGAACCTCGTTCAGGAAACGATGATCCAGGCGGGCGACGATCACGTCCATCATGCGCTTGACGTCCAGGAAGTCGATCAACATCCCCGCTTCGTCCAGCGTGTCGCCTTCAATGACGACTTGAACCTTCCAATTGTGCCCGTGCACATTCTCGCAGGCGCCCTTGTAGTTACGGAGCGCGTGGGCGGAAGCAAACTCCTGATCAACGGAAACTTCGAACATAGCTCTTTCTATATTCGCATTGCGCCGCCCTGGCGCACTCCCTAATTCTTGAAGAACGTCTCGACGTCTTCGCGATTCGTCGTGAATCCGTAGTGCGGCAGGCTGTCGAAGAAAATCTGCCCATAGCGGGTTTTCGTGATGCGATTGTCGAGCAGCGCGAGCACGCCGCGATCCGTGCGGCTGCGAATCAGGCGTCCGAAGCCCTGCTTCAACGCGATAGCCGCCTGCGGGACTTGATACGTAGAGAACGCGTCGCCGCCGTCGTTTTTAATGGCCGTGATGCGCGCTTCCACCACGGGGTCGCTCGGCACGGCAAACGGGAGCTTATCGATGATCACGCAGCTCAACTGATCGCCGGGCACGTCTACGCCCTGCCAGAAAGAGGACGTGGCGAACAAGACGGCATTGGGAGTCCGGCGGAATTCTTCGAGAAGCGCGTTACGCGGACCGGTGCCTTGCAGCAGCGTTTGATAGGGGATCTCGAACGAGACGCGATCATGCACCAGGCGCATTTGCTGATAGCTGGTGAAAAGCACGAAGGCGCGGCCTTTGCTCAGCAAAAGCAGCTCGACAATCTCTTGCGCCGCCGCAGCGGTGAATCCGGCGTTGCGAGGATCGGGCAAATTCTGCGGGACGTATAACAGCGCCTGTCTTTCGTAATCGAAGTGGCTGGGGACCACAAGCGTTCGGGAACTGCGCAGGCCGAGGCGCTGCTTGGTGAATTCAAATTCTCCGGCAACGGCGAGCGTCGCGGAGGTCAGAACAGACGTGTCGATGGCGTCGAAGAGCTTTTCGTCGAGCAATTGCGAAACGTCGATGGGAGTGGCTTGTAGGAATGTCCCGCGTCCGCGCTTTTCGATCCAGTAGACGTAGGTCTTTTCGCCGGATTCCATCCAGAATTGCAGGCGTCGCGACATTTCGCGCGCGCGATGGATCAACGGGAAGGCTTCTTCGGGCGCTGCCTGCAAGAGCTCGAGTTGCAGGGCGACGATCTCGAGTCCGGCGAGCACGTCGCGATACAGCTCGTCGTGCTTGATGAGAAATTGTTCCTGCTCGCGAAACGCGGAGCGTCCGTCGGCCACGCCGAACCCGGAACCGAAGAGCCCGAAAAACTGACCGGCGCGATCTCCGGCAATCATCAACGTGCGGTCGAGCTCCTTCGAAGAAAAATTCTTGCGATGCGCAAGCGCGGTGACATCGCGCGCGAGTTCCTCGAACTGATAGCTGGAAACCGTGACGCCGAAGTATTGCCCGGCGACGTCTTCAATTTCGTGGGCTTCGTCGAAGATCACAGCGCCGTAGTCGGGAATGATGCCGCCGGCTTCGCCGCCCACGGGTCCGCCTTTCACGGCGAGATCGGCGAAGAACAAATGGTGATTGACGATGATGATATCGCTGGCTTGCGCCACCTGATGCATCTTGGTGATGAAGCAGCGCTCGAATTGCTGGCACTTCTGGCCGGTGCAAAGCTCGGTGCGCGCGTCAATCTTGGCCCAAACGGTGCTGGCTTCCGGGAGCGTCTTGATTTCGGCGCGATCGCCAGTTTCGGTGGTTTGTTCCCATTCGCGGATGACGCGAAAATCGGCGACTTCTTCGAGGCCTTCCAGGATAGGCTCTTTTTCGGCGTCGTAAATTTTCTGACGGCACGCGTAGTTCGAACGCCCTTTCATGTAGCAGGCGCGCAAGGGGCCGAGGTGCCGCTCCAAGAAAGGGATGTCCTTGAAGAAAAGCTGCTCTTGCAGATTCTTTGTTCCGGTGGAGACGACAACGCGCTTGCCGGAGAGGATCGCGGGAACAAGATAGGCCAGCGTTTTGCCGGTGCCTGTGCCGGCTTCTACGATCAGGTGCTTCTTTTCGCTCAGCGCGGCTTCGACGGCTTCGGCCATCTCGAGCTGACCCGCGCGGAACTCGTAGTTGGGATGCCATTCCGAAAGCAATCCCTTGCGGCCAAAGAATTGGCGAACGGTGAGGGGTTTGATCGCGGGAGGCACCTACAGGCTGATTCTACCAAGCGCGTCGGCATCAAACACGGTTCATGTCATCAAATAGAGTTCGGTTCATCTGATAAATTGGTTCCGATGCATCCCACGACAACTGCGCAGTCCGCCATCAAGGTTCTGCTGAGCGGGAAACCGATCGGTGCGGAGATACACGGAGTAGATCTGCGCACGATTTCCGAAGCGGACTTTGCGACGATCCACGGCGCATGGAACGACCATTCCGTCGTCCTGTTCCGCGGCCAACAGCTCACCGACGAAGATCTGATCGCTTTCAGCAAGCGGTTTGGCGCGCTGGACTGGGCGCCGGTGCAGGAAACAGGCCGCCGCTTCGTGGAAGGCTATCCGGAAATTTACGTTGTCTCCAATGTGATGGTCAACGGCGAGCCGATCGGGAGCCTGGGGGCGGGCGAGGCCACCTGGCACACGGACATGTCGTACTTGGAAGAGCCGCCGAAAGCCAGCATGCTGTATGCGCTCGAGATTCCTCCCGCGGGCGGCAATACGTATTTCTGCGGGATGTATCACGCTTACGATTCCCTGCCAGAAGACCTGAAGCGGCGCGTCGAGGGAATGATGGTGAAGCATGACGGCACCTACAACAGCGGCGGATATGTGCGTCAGGGCGTAACTCCGACGGATGATCCCACGAAGTCACCGGGAGCGTATCATCCGCTGGTGTGTACGCATCCAGAAACAAAACGGCGGGGGCTGTATTTGGGGTGCAGGCGGAACGCCTACCTGCAAGGTTTGCCGTTGGCTGAATCCGAGGCCTTGCTCGACGAGTTGTGGGCCATCGCGACGCGTCCGGAATTTGCGTGGCACAACGAATGGCAAGTGGGCGATGTAGTGCTGTGGGACAACCGCTGCACCATGCATCGCCGCGATCCTTTCGATCCAGAATCGCGCCGCGTGCTGCATCGTACGCAAATCAAAAGCGGTGCGCGTCCCACGGCGTAATCGCCCCCCGCATGCGATCGCAAAAGCTGAGCCCGCCGGTCATCGTACTCGCGCTCCTGTGCGTGATGTACTTCCTTTACTACGTGGACCGCGTGAGCATCTCGACGGTCGCGCCTTTGATGAAGGTGGATCTGAACTTGAGCAACGCGCAGTTGGGCGTGGCGTTCTCCGCGTTCGCGATTCCCTATGCGATGTTTCAATTGATCGGCGGCTGGCTCGGCGATCGACTGGGGCCGCGGCTCACGCTCACGATCTGTTGCGCGGTGGTCGGCGTCGCGACAGTGTTGACGGGCGCGGCGACGGGGCTGGTTTCGCTCTTCATCTTAAGGCTCGCCTTGGGATTCGGAGAAGGCGCGGGGTTTCCGACAGCGACGCGCGCCATGGCCAGTTGGACGCCGCGAGGCCGCTGGGGACTGGCGCAAGGCGCGCTGCACGCGTTTGCCCGCATCGGTAACGCGCTGACGCCGCCGCTCGTCGCGGGGCTTCTGGTATTCTCTTCCTGGCGCGGAACGTTTGTGATTTTTGGAGCGGTGAGTTTGCTGTGGCTCATCGCCTGGGCGTGGTATTTTCGGGACGATCCGCGCAAGCATCCGTTCATGACGGACGCTGTTCTGGCGAAGCTGCCGGCGCGCAATACCGCCGCTGCTCGCAAAATTCCGTGGGTGCCACTGGCGCGGCACATTCTGCCTGTCACGGTCCTAGACTTCTGTTACGGATGGACGCTGTGGCTCTTCCTGACGTGGATCCCTGCGTTTTTCTTCGAAAATTATCACCAGAACCTGCAGAGTTCGGCATTGTTTTCGGCTGGGATCTTCTTCGCGGGCGTGGTGGGCGACACCACTGGCGGACTAGTGAGCGATCATCTGCTCCGCAAGACGGGCAGTTTGGCGATTGCCCGGCGCGGCGTCATCGTTGCGGGATTCCTGGGCGCGTTTGTCTTTCTGATTCCGGTGGTGTTGATTCACAACCTGACCGTGACGGCGATTTGCCTGTCCCTGGCATTTCTGTTTTTGGAGCTGATCATTGCGCCGATATGGTCCGTGCCCATGGACATCGCGCCACAGTATGCGGGCACAGCCAGCGGCATGATGAACTTTGGATTCGCGGTCGCCGGATTGGTTTCGCCGTCCAGTTTCGGCTACTTGGTGGATCGCACCGGAAGCTGGGTCGTCCCGTTCATCGCATCGATTGCTCTCTTGTTTCTGGGAGCGATCCTGGCGATGCGCTTGAAGCCGGACCGGCCCTTCGTGGAAGAGCCGGTCTCGTAATTCGCTATTTCCAGGCCGAGTAAACAGGCTTGCCCACGAGGAACTCGGGATTCGCGCCCGTGCGCGGATGGAATTTCTGCACGCGGCCGTTGGCCACTTCTGCGATGTATAGATTGCCTTCCTGATCCACGCTGGCGCCGTGCATGTTGAACAGGCCTCCAGGATAATCGCCGAGCGAACCCCACGCGTAGAGCAAGTGTCCTTGCATATCGAAGCGGACGACCTTCGACGTCGTATCGTCGAACGCCCACAGCTGGCGGTTCGCGGAGATGTAGAGGAAGTTGACGGAGGAGGGCTGCGCAAAGGGCCACTGATCCACGAACTTGCCGTTTTCGTCGAACACTTGCATGCGGCGGTTTGCGCGATCGCTGACGTAAACACGATGCGTCATCGGATCGGCCGCGATGCCGTGAACTACGTTGAAATAGCCGGGACGCGTATCGGGCGGCGTGCCCTTGATGCCCCAATCCAGTAGGAATTTGCCGTCTTTGTCGAACTTCGCGACGCGCGTGCCGTTGTAGCCATCGGCGACGAAGAACGTGCCGTTGGGGAGCCAGGTGATGAACGTCGGGCGATGGAAGTGCGTGGCATCGGCGCCGAGCTTTCCAGGCGTCCCGATGGTTTGCAAGAGTTGCTTGCCGTCGTTCGAGAAGATAAAGATCGCGTGGCTGAAATCGTCGACGATCCACACACGCTTTTGCGGATCGTAGGGGCTGATGTAGACGGCGTGTGCACGCTTGATCATTTTGTCCCACTGCGTCCAGCGTTCGGTGATGTTGCCCTGCGCGTCGACCACGACGATGTTGTCCTCCCAGCGCGCATCCACGCCCATGCGGCCGTGCCAGTTCTTCTCGGCATCTTCGGCAAGCTGGCCGGGACCACCACCGCCGGGAAGCGCCGCCACGGGCCCTTGCGAAGCATTGCGGAACGGAACCTGACCGACTGGGAACGAAAGGCTGGGGCCGAGATCGGGAAGCGCGGTTTGCGCGGGACGCTTCACTAGAGGAAGCTCGCCGCGCTGGACAACGATTACGCGATTCGGGCTTTCGGCGAAGACGCCTTCGACGGATCCCCAGTTCCAGCCGTCGTGGCCAGGCAGTGTGTTCATCGGCTTGGGCCAATCTTTGACGACATCGTAGGGACCAGTGAGATCCCAGCCGCCTTTATTCGACGGCA
Source organism: uncultured Acidobacteriia bacterium (assembly GCA_903892565.1). Taxonomy (GTDB): domain Bacteria; phylum Acidobacteriota; class Terriglobia; order Bryobacterales; family Bryobacteraceae; genus Palsa-187. The sequence continues at coordinate 363 of CAITIX010000087.1, read as the reverse complement.
CGGCAGCGAAGCCTTCTCCGGGCGCGCCTTTTCCATGGACCGTTTGAATGCGGGTGGCAACCAGGGCTCCGGCGATAAAAATAACGACGGCGGCGGAAAGAAATGTAAGTTTGTGGAAGATGGTGTTTTTCAAAATGGTGTTCTCCAAAGCAGTACGAGGATGACGAATGAATCATCATAATACTGCAATGCGGGTCCTGGCGCATGTTGGACGCGAAGTCTATGTCGCTAGTATGTGATCTGTCCGGTCTAATTCACACATGAACTGTCCGCTTTTGAAAAAGCGGCGGGGGAAGCTGGAGGTTGGACACCTCACAGCAGTACTCCGCGGCGGAAACGGAGCGGATGATGAAGTTACACGAC
>CAITIX010000086.1 GCA_903892565.1 uncultured Acidobacteriia bacterium | reverse complement strand
TCCATCGCGCCATTCTTACGATGGCCGGACCAACGCTGCAATCCGCTGCGGACAGGTTCAAAGCTGAAACGGTGCAGCGGCGTGGGACCAAAGCGCAGCAACGCATCCACGTGATCCGCCGTCCCATAGCCCTTATGGCGGGCCAAGCCGTACTCCGGGAAAACACGATCCCAAGCGGCTAGCGCCTGATCCCGAGCCACCTTTGCCAGGATGGATGCCGCCGCAATCGAAAAACAAACCGCGTCACCGCGGATCAGCGGCTTTTGCATTACCAGGACGTTGATCCGGAGAGCGTCGATCAAGAGATAATCCGGGCGCGGTGTGAGACGCTCAAAGGCACGCTGCATGGAAAGTCGTGAGGCTTCCAAAATATTGACGCGATCAATCTCGAAAGCGTCGGACGCGCCAACGGCCCAACTCAGCGCACGCTCGCGGATCCTTTGCGCAAGCACTTCGCGGCGCTGGGGATCCAGTTGCTTGCTGTCATCCAAACCGCGAATCGGACGTTCCGGGTCCAGCACAACGGCAGCCGCAAACACAGGGCCGAATAGAGCGCCGCGCCCGGCTTCGTCCAGACCGGCGATCGTCCGGTATCCGGCTTTGCGTGCAGCGCGCTCGTAGCGGCTCGATGGCATGTATGGAAATCAGGCCTCGGCTCCAGAGGCCGAGGCGTCGGGTCCGGAAACTAAACGCGTTCCTTCAGACGGGCAGCCTTGCCCTTCAAGCCACGGAGATAATAGAGTTTCGCTCGGCGAACCTTGCCCGTACGCACGACGTCGATGTGATCCACCACCGGGGCATTCACCGGGAAAATACGTTCCACGCCCTGTCCGAAGCTGACCTTGCGGACGGTGATCGTCTCGCTCATGCCCGTGTTATTCTTGGCGATAACGGTGCCTTCAAACGCCTGCAGACGTTCCTTGTCGCCTTCCTTGATCTTGACGTGAACACGAATGGTGTCACCAGAGCGGAAATCGGGATGGGCGACGGCGCGCTTGTTCTTGTCCAGGATCTTCATCAACGCGGCGTTATTCATGGCTATACAGTACTCTCTACTTTCTGACGTGCTTCTAAACAGTTTAGCAGGTTGTGGGCGGAATCTTCCACTGCTACCGCGCACAAGTTTAGGATTCTGGCCGAAACAAATCTGGTCGAAAACGTTTCGTCTTCTCCCGGGCCGCAAATTGCCGCCATTTGCGGATTTCCGCATGATTGCCGCCGATCAGAACCTCCGGTACTTTCCAGCCGCGAAATTCAGCCGGGCGGGTGTATTGCGGGCAATCCAGCAAATCCGGTTGGCTAAAGGACTCATGCACGGTGGAATCCTCATTGCCGAGGACGCCTTCGAGCAGCCGCGCCACGGAATCGACAATGACTGCCGCGCCGAGTTCTCCGCCGCTCAGAACGTAATCGCCGATGGAGATCTCGTCATCGGCCAGATGCAACGCGACGCGTTCGTCTACGCCTTCGTAGCGCCCGCAGATCAGCAATAGCTCGTCGCAGTGGCTGAGTTCCCGCGCGAGACTCTGGTCGTACTTGCGGCCTTGCGCGGAGAGCAGAATCACGCGTTTCTTCTTGGGCTCGATGCTTACCGGGGCATCGGCGGCAGATTCCCCCGGAACGGCGTTTACCTCGCCCAATACGCGCTCCGGCCAGATCGCCTCGACGGCTTCAAACAAAGGCTGCGGCTTGAGCAGCATCCCTTCCCCGCCCCCGAACGGACGATCGTCCACCGTGCGATGGCGGTCGGAGGTCCAGTTGCGCAGATCGTGGATGAGGATGTCGAGCTTCCCTGCTTCGCGCGCCTTATGCACGACGCCGTGCTCGAAGGGCCCCTGGAAGAACTCCGGAAAAATAGTGACGATGTGAAATTTCACGGATTCTTATCCACAATACGCGATTGTCACAAGAGCTGGCTAAAGATCGAGCAGGCCCTCGGGCAACTCCACGCCAATGGTCTTCGAAGCCGGATCGATCTTTTGGCAGATCGCGCGGGCGAAGGGGATCAGGATCTCTTTGGCGTCCGCGCCGCGTAAACGCAACACAGGCGGGCCGCCGTATTCCTCGATCGCTTCCACAAGACCGATCGTTTCGTCCGTGCCCAGCTTTACGACGCGCGACCCGATGAGATCGGAATACGAATAGGCGCCTTCCTCAGGCTGTGCGACTTGGGAAGCAGCGACAAAAATTCCCGCGCCTTGCCACGACTCGGCGTCAGTCATGGAATCGATCCCCTCGAACTTAAAGACGGGACGTCCCTGATAAATGGAAGGATTGCTCCAAACCTTTTCTACCCTGACGAGCTTGGAACGGCCGTTGAGTTCCAGCGTCACTTCGCTGAGGCGCTCCTCGCGACCGGGCTCGCTGCTATCGAGTTGGCCAACGATCTCGCCGCGAATACCGCGTGCCCGGATCAAACTGCCGATGGGAACGAGATCTTCGTGCGAACGGGCATTGCTCAAGGAGGTATTACTCAATGGGGTGTTACTCAAGGCAGGATGTTACTCAGCAGTGGGCTCAGCCGCGGGTGCGGCGGCCCGCGCCTGTTCAACTACACGAGACGGTTCAGCCGCACGCGGCGGCTCGGCGATCTCAAGGATGTAGCGAGCATCGGTCTTCGACGCGGCCGCAATAACGACCGAACGCATCGAGCGTGCCGTGCGTCCTTGCTTGCCGATCACGCGGCCCAGATCGTCGGGAGCCACGCGCAGTTCCAGAACCGTGCCTTGATCGCCCGGCAAAGCGCGCTCGTGGACCACCACATCTTC
>CAITIX010000085.1 GCA_903892565.1 uncultured Acidobacteriia bacterium | reverse complement strand
CTACCTTTCCATGCAGGTCAATGAATCGCGACTGCGCCATGCTTCGTCTTGCGGCGCGGAAACGCCTTGCAATTTTTCCCCGAAAACGGGATAAACAACGCGTTTCACTGGCAGAGAGACGACCGACTGCTAAGGATGGCTGTTTCGCACCGGCGAACGGACTCTGGCTATTAACTTGCGCACCGAAATGGAAGTTCGAACATGAGCGACCCGCAGAAAAACGCCGCCGACACGCCCACCCCGGTTCCTGCCTATGTGCCCGAAGATTTGATACACGCCTGGCTCTGGTGCCGGGAGAACGGCACGCAATGGCTAGTAACCCTCACCGCAGGCATCCTACTGGCCGTCGGCGTCACGATGTTCCTACGGCACCGCGACACCCAAGCACTCAAGGCTTCGGAACAGTTACTGGCGCAGCAACCTTCCGTGGAGGTGCTGGAGAAGACCGTCGCCGATTACGGCAGCACCCCGCCGGGCATAGCCGCCAAGCTGAAACTGGCCAAAGCTTATTATGATGATAAAAAATACTCGGATGCATTGGCGAAGTACGACGATTTCATCAAAGAGAACAGCGCTTTCCCGTTCGTGGATGTGGCGCGTGTGGGGCGCGGCTACGCACTCATGGGTCTGAACCGACTGGACGAGGCGATTGCAGCCTTCATTACGTTCCGGGAAAAGAATCCCGGCCACTACCTGAACCAACAGACCATCCTCGGTGAAGCCGCCTGTCTCGCCATGCAGGGAAAGAAGGACGCCGCCAAGGCGCTGCTGCAGGAACTGCGCGCCGCCAATCGCGAGACGCCGTGGGAAACCGCTGCCAAGCGTATGGAAATCGCCATCGACCGCTATCAGGCGCAGTCCGCCCATACCCTGCTCGAGCAGGCCAATGCCATCGCGCCGATCCCGGCGACCGCACCTGCCACACCTGCGCCCGCAAAGCCGTAGCGCTTGATTGGCGGCCAGTTGGAAAAAGGTGGTGCGGGCCTCTGGCCTGCCTCTTGCGCTACCCCCTAGCAGGCGGGACGCCTGCACCACGACGCCAGTACCGCACGGCAGCCCTTGCCCCCGGCGGCGACGGCGCGCCGCCCTCCAGAAACAGAGCAATTTCTTGGATTACTGGCGGGCGAGCCTCCGTGCGAGCCGTTTCTTAAAAGACGGTTAGGAACCAATCTGTTTCTTCTCGTCCTTTTTCTCGGCCAGTTTCTCGAGTTCGGCTTTCTTTGCCTCGGCTTCTTTCGCTTCCATCTCGCCTTCGGCACGACCCTTCTTAAACTCGCCGATACTTCGCCCTAACGAGCGCGCCAAGTCGGGAATCCGCTTGGATCCAAAGAGCAGAATGAGCAACACCAGCAGAATTAAAATATGAGGCCCACTGAACAATCCGCGTTCCCACATGATGAACTCCTTTCATTAACAACGTCGGCCAAGGTAAGGCGCGCCCGGCGGTCGCGCCGTCAGCCTAAAAGCCTACTGTCACCCCCGCCCGTGGCTTGCGACCTCACGCGCGGACTCCCGGTCCGCTTCCCGGCGGCGGATCGTCTCGCGCTGATCTTCGTGCGTCTTGCCGCGGCAGACGGCCAGTTCAACTTTTACAATGCCTTTGCCGGTCAGGTACAGGCGCAACGGGATCAACGCCAGGCCCTTCTGCTCTTGCAGTGCCTGTAATTTACGGATCTCGCTGCGATGCACCAGCAAACGCCGGGTGCGCAAGGTGTCGTGGTTGAAACGGTTGCCAAAGGCGTAAGGCGGGATCGACACCTGCTGGAGAAAGAGCTGACCGTTCTCGACCTTGGCATAGGCCCCGGACAAGCCGGCTTCGCCATTGCGAACGACTTTGACCTCGGTGCCGAGCAATTCGATCCCCGTCTCGATCTTTTCCAAAATGGAATAATCGTGCGAGGCTTTGCGATTGACCGTTAGATTCCGGCCGGCGCGTGCAGGTTTTCCGTCCTCACCCATGGGCTTCAGCCCCCGACGGACAATGGCAGACGCGCGCGGCTAGGCCGGGCGCCGCTTACTCCGTCCATTTCGACTGCTTTTCTTTCAAACGGGCAATCAGGTCGAAGTCGACCTCGGCAATGATCTTGCCCTCGGCAATTTCGCGCAGAACGATGTCCAAGCGGTCTTCGTCGGGCGAAAGCGGCTTCACGTAAGGATGCATGCCCGCATTGAGCTGACGCACGCGCCGCGAAACAATGTTCACGAGCACGGGCACGCTGGGGATACGGGTTTTGGCTTTCTCGAGCTGTTCAAGATTCACAGGGAGCTCCTTTACGTGATGAACCGTGTATCATAGGCTTCTTTGCCCCGCACGTCAATCCGCCGGCCAGGGTATTTTCAAAACGCATCCCATCTTCCGCCAGTCTCATACTTTCGAAAGT
>CAITIX010000084.1 GCA_903892565.1 uncultured Acidobacteriia bacterium | reverse complement strand
TCCCGATCGGCAGAGTGGCGCGATCCAATTCTGATGCTTCGATGGTTTTGCAGGTCGAAAAGGTCGTGTTTTCAGTGGGACCATAACCATTGATTAGGCGACAATTCGGGTTTCCATCGAGAAAACGCCGCGCGTGATCGACCGAAACGACATCGCCGCCCACGAGGAGCTGACGCACGTTCCGCAGGTCTTCCGGACGTTCGTCGACCAAGGCGCGAAAGAGGGCAGCGGTCAACCATAAGGTCGAGACCTGTCCGAGGATAAGGGTCTTTCCCAAAACTCGCAGATCGAGCGCCCCTGCGGGAAGAATCTCCAGTCTCCCTCCGTTCAGCAGGGGAGCCCACAGTTCAAACGTCGAGGCATCGAATGAAAGGGGCGAATGGAGTAGAAAGACTTCTTCGCGGCCCAAGTGTGCATAGTCGGTGTTAATCACCAGTCGTACACAACCGCGTTGGGTCACGGCGACGCCCTTGGGTTTCCCGGTCGAACCTGAGGTGAAACAGACGTAAGCCAAATCGTCAGGGCCGGATCTAGTTCCCAGTTCCACCGTCGTTTCTTGATCGGCTTCTTTCGTCAGTTCCTCCCATAACAATCGCTGGCAGGAATGATCCGACATAAGACTTCCCGGTCCTGCACGAACGATCATGGCTCGGGAAAGGGCGACGGTATTCATGTAGTCGATACGCTCAGACGGGTAAGCCGGGTCCAGCGGTACGTAAGCGGCCCCGGCTTTCAGGATAGCCAGGATAGCCACGACGGCGTCTTCCGAGCGCTCTAGGCAAACGGCGCAACAGGTTCCCGCGCCGATTCCGTGCCGAAGCAGTGCGCGGGCGAGTTTGTTGGTGCGCGCATCCAGACTGGCATAAGTCATCTGGCGGCTGCCGGTGCTGAGCGCACACGCGTTTGGGCGCAATCGCGCTTGTTCGCTAAAGAGTTCGGCTAGGCTCCGTGCCGGGATGGCTCGGCTCGTGGCGTTCCAGTCGATGAGCGTCCTGCGCTGGTTGCGCTCATCCAGAAACGGCAGGTCGCGTAACATGAGTTCAGGATGGGACGCCACAGACCGCGCCAAGCGGAGGAAAATCTCCGCGAGGATTTGCAGCGTTTCCTCGCGAAAAAGTCCTTGAGGCTCGGCCCAGACGAGGGAAACGGCTTGGTCTTCGAATACGGCCTGCAAGTGCAGATCGACGGAGTTTGCTACAGTCAAACCAGCGGGAGAAGCTCGTTCCTTCGCCACGCCGACGGCAAATGCAGCACGGCAGGAAACGGGAAATGTCGCCGAGCTGCTGAGAGTGGCAGGCTCCTGTGCCAAGGAAACCTGCGCCGCAAATTCGCGAGCGAAGGCAGCAAATGTTTTTTCTGGTTTATATTCGAAACGGGATATCACCGGGCCTCGGTCCGGCATGAGCAACCCGGTAGTGGCCAATTCGATACTCTCGTGGCCGGAAAACTTCAGCAAAACGATGCCGTACAAAGCGCCCAGAACGACCGGTAATCCGTTGGCCCCAAACTCGGGATGATTTTGCAATGCGTCAAAAAGATCGGGCTCCACCCGAAATGCCATACGTGCCGCCGGGCGGCGGATATTTCCGGCACGAGCAAAATCTGAGGGAAAGACGGAGAGAAGGGAATCAGGCAAAGGAAAACTATGAGTGGGAGATTGGTTGCGGACGGTCTGCGATTTTTATGGCTGGACACCATCTGTGCCCCCGTCTGCTTGTAAAGCGG
>CAITIX010000083.1 GCA_903892565.1 uncultured Acidobacteriia bacterium | reverse complement strand
CCTCGCCGGCAACATGGCGGCGATCGCCTCGTCCAGGAGACATTGAAGTCGAAAAGCGAACCGTGCCACCAATTTTTAACCGATCAGGGGGAGCGCCTAGCGCGACCAGTTGGTCGCAAAACGCACAACCCATCGTCACCAAATAATCCGGCGTGATTCCCGCGCTCCATTGGCGGCGACTGGGATAGGCGCTCAAATAGCGCTCGGAAAAGGAGGCATGTTGAACGCCGATCAACATTGCCGACGGCAAATCGCGTCTGAACCCGGACAACATTACCTTTTCCCAGGGCTGATTCTCATAAGGATAGAACAACACTCGCGGAAAAAGCTTTCGCCGTTTCAATCCCCTCGCGATTCCGTCATACAGGGCGGCATAGACGAGCCGACTTTTGCTATATTCACGCATCATAGCCAATCGAACCACCGGCTTGAGGTCGATTTCCGAAAACGATAACGAAGGCCGAACGGAAAGCCAAAACGTGAGAAGCGCCATATAGGCGCGCAGCAAAGTTGCAGGTCCATTAAAGGCATTTGTCAAAACCACCGGTTCCGACGATGCATTGGCGCCCGCTACGATGGAATCAAAAGAATTCATCCAGCGCACTGGATTCGCCAGCCAGCCAATCCGGCGCCCCTTCTCCCGCAACCACAATGGCAAGCGTCCGAGGAATATATCAACAGCCTCACCGGAGGCACAGCCGCGCTTCCCGTCCGCCCAACTCAACAGCCACGGAAAGCATTCATCCAATTGACCGGTTCTGTCCGGAAATCGAGCCAACGTCCGCCGCTCGGCGCGCCATTCGTTTAAAAAGCTGCGGTGCGTTCGTAATGCAGCGCCTAGGGAGCGAAACGGGCGCCAACGCAGTGCTTTGCCTTCGACCTGAATTCGCGCGCGTCTACACACCTTAACCAGCGCCCGGCCCAGGCCAGGGTCATCGACAACGACGACATGATTTCCGCCCCGGCGTGCCGCCTCGATCAAGGCAATGGCGCGGCAAACGTTCAGATAAAAATCGGAAATATAGGGATTGCATTCAGCAAGATCGCTCGAACGCCATGCCAGGGGGAACCAGCCCGAAGCAAGAGACGAGTCTAGTTCTATAAAATCGCCCCTGTGGCGCGAAGCAACCGCGTTAATTGCTTCGCCGGTCGAACAAGAGCCGCCTGCGAAAGCAAGATAACGTTCGTAGTCAGCGCCAAAGTACCAAAGGGTCGACGCATCATCGGACAGCGAGCGGCAATCCCAATCCTTACCGACAATAACAACGCGCGATCCGTTCAAACGACTACACAACCTTTACAAGGGATTTTGGATTGACGTTCTCCATCCAAGTGGGATCGACGAAGCGCTTCGTAAGCTTCGCCTCGCCAGAGTTCGCCAACTCCCGAGTCGAGCACGGTTCCAGGACTCAGCGCCGACCTATAATCGACATCGCAAGGGTTCATTCTGCCGTCCCACCAGACAAATGCACGGCGCCACAGATCGGAGCAAGGTGTAGTGAGACCATTGGCCGGCAGGTCATAGGCATTTTCCCATGGGTTATAGTCGACGAAAGCCACTTGATCGACGTAATCGTGCCAAAATCTCTCGATCGT
>CAITIX010000082.1 GCA_903892565.1 uncultured Acidobacteriia bacterium | reverse complement strand
GGGACACAGGGATATTCGATCGGCGCGACAGAGCTTCGATCTGCTCGGCCGGCAGATAACCGAACTCGCTTTGGATCGCTCTCAATTCATCGAAGATCAAGTTGCCATTATAGGACCTTTGATCACACACACGAAACGCACCGCAACCGGGGTTGTTTTCGAGCACGGTCTTTTAGTACCGTTAGACCTGTATGCGGGCCATCATTGCGGTGCTCGGATTGTCCCTGTTGCTGACTCCCGACAAGTCTGCCGCAGCGCCCTTGCAGGCCAAGCAATCGGCATCGCCGACGACTGCAAGCACACCGAACTCGGATATTCCGAAGTATACGGGCCCCGGATCTTGCGCGTCGCCCAGTTGCCACGGCGCCGTGCAGTCTCGCATCGAGACGTCCGTTCAGCAAAACGAATATTCCACGTGGGTCGTGAAAGACAAACACGCGCGCGCTTTCTCCGTTCTGTCGGGCGATGTGGCGAAACGCATGACGCGCTTGATGGGATTGCTCTCGCCGGATAAAGAGCCTCGCTGTTTGGCCTGCCATTCGCTGAACGCACCGGACGATCAGCGCGCCAGAACGTTTGACGCGAGCGACGGTGTGAGTTGCGAATCCTGCCACGGCCCCGCATCGAACTGGCTGGGACCTCACACCACACGAGGCTGGACGCACGAAAAATCCGTGGCCCTGGGCATGAAGGATCTCCGCGATCCCGCCCATCGCGCGGAAAATTGCCTGACGTGCCACCTGGGAACGAAAGAGAAATCCGTCGACCACGAGCTGATCGCCGCAGGCCACCCCGACCTATATTTCGAACTGGCGTCCTTCAGTGCTGCCATGCCGAAGCATTGGCAAGAGGCGGGAGACAAGCCGAATGCCGCGCCCAATCCCGGCTTCGATGTGCGCGTCCTCGCCGTCGGGCAAGCGGTCCAGCTGCGCGATCAATTGCAGCGCATCGGACGTAACGCGCAAGGCGGCACGTGGCCCGAATTCTCCGATCTGGAATGCTTCGCCTGCCACCACAGTCTCACCAACGCCGAAAGTAGCTGGCAGCAGCAGCGCGGCTACGCCAGCGCGCCCGGCATGGAGCGGCGTCCGGGTAATCCTCCGTGGAATACCGCGCGGTATGTGGTGTTGCGGCAATTGGCGAATGAAGTGGATCCGAACTCCGCACGCCAGCTCGAAGCCGAGATGAACCGCCTGTATACCTTGATCAGTTCGCTCAGTGCCGATCGCACGCAAGTAGCGGCGCTGGCGAATTCCACATCCAATCTGGTGGATCAGTTGGTCCCGAAGCTAAACGCAGCGAGCTACGATTCAGCACAAACCCTCCGCACACTGAAGGCGATTGTGAACGACGCGGACTACATCTCGCGTCAAGGAGAACGTCCCGCCGAACAATCCGTCATGGCAGTGCAATCTCTTTACAAGTCGTATTCGGCCACGGCGAAGCCACCGCACGACGCCGAGATTCAGCAGGTGATCTCAGGCTTGTTTCAACAACTCGAGAATCCCTCCGCCTACAACGCGTTCAAATTTGCCGATCAATTAAAAGGTCTCGCAAGGTTGCTGCCGTGAAGCGCCTCCTGTTGGTGGCTTTAATCTCGGGACTGGCCTGCCGCTCCGCACACGCACAAGCCACCGATCTGGCGTCCGCAACCACTGCCAGCATCGCAACCGACCCGAACATTCTCAGCGCCGACGATGTCCGCGCCGCCGTGGAAACCGCAGCACAGTCGGTCGCATCGCCCCTGGTCGTCGCGGTCACCGATCGTCAAGGAAATATACTCGCGGTGTACCGCAAGCAGAACGCTCCGGATACCGCACTTGGGAACTTCGGCGCCACGGTCGATGCCAACGAACTCGCGGTGGCGCTCGCCCGCACCGCAGCATTTTTCAGCAACGATCAAGCGCCTCTTTCGACGCGCACAGTTCGCTACATCAGCGGCATTCATTTTCCGCCCGGCGTTTCTTATACGTCCAACGCAGATCTCTACGGCATCGAAAATACAAACCGGGGCTGCGTTCTGAATACGAACTTTTCTCCGGGAGTAAATCTGCCGCCCGCGCGATCCATTGATGGCTCGAGTCCGGGACTGGGGATTCAAACCGGCAAAGCGGATCTCTTCGATAGCGATCCGAATGCGGTCAATCCCGGCGGAGTTCCACTCTTCAAAAATGGACACGTCGTCGGAGGCATCGGCGTCGTGGCATTGAATCCGGCTGCTGCGGAATACGCGGCGTTAGCAGCGGCCACGTCGGCACCGTTCGCCATCGTCCCTGCCCCGCCTGGGGTCGTGATTGTCGGAGGCATCGCGCTCCCGTTTGTGAATCAAGTCGCGGCGCCCGAACCCGCTGGCACGCTGGATGGCGCTTATTTGATGGGCCCTCTTCCGAGTCCGGCTGCTGCGCCCGAAGGCGATCTCGTCGCCCTGCAGGATGGTTCCGCTCTTACCGCAACCGACGTGCGCGCGATTCTTGATCGTGCCATCGCCACGGCCAACGTGACACGAGCGGTGATCCGCCTGCCGCTGGGATCGAAAACGCGCATGGTGATCGCTGTGGCAGATTTGAACGGCACATTGCTCGGCTTGCATCGCATGCCGGATGCTACGGTGTTCTCGGTCGATGTCGCCGTCGCCAAGGCACGCAACGTTATCTACTTTAGTCAAAATCCCGGAAACGATCTTCCGGGCGTGCCTCCGGGCACAGCCGTAAATAATCGCACCATCGGCTTCGGAGCGCAGCCCCTCTTCCCGCCGGGCATCGATACTTCCAATGCGGGACCCTTTTTCTCGCTCTTTGCATTCGATTCCGCCAACCCATGCACGCAAGGATCGCAACCCGCGAATCCCAATCAGAATGGCATAGTCTTTTTTCCGGGCGCTCTGCCCTTGTACAAAAACGGTGTTCTCGTCGGCGGCCTCGGGATCTCGGGGGACGGTGTCGATCAGGACGATTTCGTCACTTC
>CAITIX010000081.1 GCA_903892565.1 uncultured Acidobacteriia bacterium | reverse complement strand
TCCGCGCCGCGCGATGCCGAATAGCCGTTCAATACGATGTTGTGGGAGAGCGCCGGCAGCACATCTTCGGGCTGGGCGTCCGGCGAAACGGCGGCCATTCGGCCAAAGGATCGCAGCGGTCCGGGGATTTCAACGTAACCACGTTGCGCCGCTGCAGGCAGCGCCGGAATCGCGAGTGCCGCGCCGCCCGCCGCGCGGTAGTCTTCGGCATGTTTTGCGGCCCCCGTTCGATCGCCGGCCAGCAAGTCGAGGGTGACGAGCCTTCGTGCGATGCGTGCGCGTTCCGCATTGCTGGCGCGGTTGCGCGCGAGAAGATCGTTCAGTTGTTGATAGACTTCGTGCGCCTCAGGATCGCGATGCCGGTCCAGAAACTCGGCGTACGCTTCCAGTGTGAGTGGATCGTTGGGGCGCGCCGCCACAGCGCGGCGCAGTTGGTCGCGCGCAACACTGCCGTCACCCTTGGCCTCCAGCTTCCAGATCTCCCCGTTGAGATCCTGCCCCCGCAGGCTTCCTATCGAATCCCGGCCAGTGAAGCTTAGGCCAAACCCCGTCACTACGATGCACGTGGTGACACCAAATCGCCATAGCCGCATTGCCCGTCTCCTTCGGCTAGCGTTCGGACGAAACGTATGCCGACACTGCTGGCTTCCGTCTCACCTTCTGCTGGTACTTGGGAGATACTGTATCACTGCGGGAATCTGAACGGAAGGGCTCCCCCTTCCGTTCCTGTAGAAATCGGCGATGGAATTGGTTGCGGTTTGGTTACCGCGCGGAGACTTGCGCGGGCGTCGAGAGGCCTTCGGTGATTTCGATCTCCGTGCCCCACGGATCGGTGATGTACACAATTCTCAATCCCGAAGCGTTCGCGCTGGTGCGAATATCGGCATCCGTTTTGATGCCCGCGGCTTTTAGCTTGGCGACGAAGGCGTCGATGTTTTTCACTTCGAAGCCCATGTGATCCACCGAGCGATCTTTGGTGCGCGCCTGCGGTTCGCTCTTGGCGAGCGTAATCTCCGCGCCGGGGACGTTGGCCGTTTCGAACATGGCGCGCTTGCCCGCCGTAGCGCCGAAATTCTGTACGTACCACTTCTGCGCCTCCAGCGGATCGCTCACAAACAAGTGGATGTGATGGATCGCGAGCGGTGTCGAAAGCGCCTTATTTTCGTAAATCTCAATGCGGACTTCGTCCGGGCCCGTTAGGAATCCTTGTCCGACGTTCGGGTTGTTCACCGGCTCCCACTTGAGTCCCGCGGCTTTCCACTTGGCGACCGACGTTTCGAAATCGCGCACGTACAGGCCAAAGTGGTTGATGCTCGAGCCGACCGATCCGCCCTTGTAATCCTGCTTGCGGATCAAAATGTACCCACCGGGGAACTGCGCCATCGTGATCTTTTCCCGCTGCACGATGTTGCCTCCTACCATGGCCCAAAACTTGACCTGTGTGTCAACGTCACTGGCGTTGAGGTGCACATGTCCAAAGGCAACGCCCGCGGCGTTGGGCGCCGCCAGCTGCGCAAAGGCAGGGCTCACGGCGAGAGCAAGAATAGCAACAAGTGTCTTCATAGCATGACTACTCTATCAATATTTCTCTCCGCGCGAAGGGGGCCTAAGGTAAAATTCCATCTCTCGGATTCCCGCTCTTCGGCCGTTAGGCCGCCTATAGGCCGCTTCGGAATAAGTGCCGGCCATTTGGAAACCTTCGGCGCGCGACGGTGTTTGCAGGTGGGAAGCCCTTCAGGCCACCTTGTGAATCTTTTATGCCGATCGCCCGATTTCGTGGAGAAAGTTTGAATCGTTACGCAATCCATAAAGACGGTCCCGGCGCGAAGCGCGTATTCTTGGCGTTCGCCCTTGCTGTCCTTTTGTTGCCGATGGCGATGCTGGGGCAGGCGCTGCCATCTATGGCTTCCGCGATGGCTGCTGCCGCCGAGAATGAAGCTGGCGTCCTTCAGCGGGAAGTGACTTCGCCTGACAATGAAATGCAAGCCAAGGGCGTGCCAGGCAAGGACATGCAATCCAAGCGGCTCTTCGGCGTAATCCCCAACTATCGCGCGGACCAAAAAACGACCAACTACAAGCCGCTGACCGTGGTCGAAAAATTCAAGATTGCCCGCGAAGACAGTTTTGATTGGCCGAACTTTCCGTTGCTGGTCGGCTATACCCTGCAAGCACAGGTGGCATCCCGCGGATTTCACCAGAACGGCGGATTCCAAAGCTTCGGCGAGTTTTACGCTCGCAGCTTCGGCGATCAAATCATCGGCAGCTATATGACGGAGGCGGTTCTTCCTAGCATGTTGCACGAAGACCCTCGCTATTTCCGCAGCGGCACGGGCAACTTCTGGCGACGCATGTCCTACGCTGCGTCTCGTGTCGTTGTCACGCGCGCCGATAGCGGACGTTCGCGCTTCTTTGTCTCCGAAGTTGCAGGCAATGCGGTCGTGGTCGCGGCAACGTCGTTCTACTATCCCGACAGCCAATCTGCCGCCGAGGGCGCCGAGCGCTACGCCATGCAACTCGGCAATGACGCGGTCTCGAATATTCTCACCGAGTTCTGGCCGGATATTCGGATTCGTTTACGATTCGTGCGCCGCTATTTGTTCGCACACTAGGCTGGGACGCGGCCGCCATCCTCCTGAAACCCGAAGGTGAAACAATAGAGCCATGTGGATGCTCCTGCTCTTGCTCGCCGCCACGCCCTTTTGGCAGGAGAAAGCTCCGGCGGAATGGAACGACATCCAGATCGCCCAGTTTCTCAACGATTCTCCCTGGGCGCACCCCGCCAAGGCCGACGGCAAAGTTGTGGGATCTCCCGTGCCCGCCTACATCGCCAGCTCGCAATTTGTCGAGCAAGTAGAGAAGGAGCGCAACCGCCGCGCGGCCCTGCGCCGCAAGCAAACCACCGAAGGCGCCCTTGCCGAGGAGTACGGCTTCTGGTTCGAGGATAATCGCAAGGATCAAGTGATTCTCACGGTCCGCGTCGGCAACTCCATCGCGTTTTCCGATGAGCGCGAAATTCGTCGCATGCAGGAAAGCTCGGCGTTGCATTCAGGCAACGTCAGCGCGAAGATGTCCAGTTATTTTCCGCCCAGCGCGAGCGATCCTTACTTGCACATGGCGTTTCCCCGCAGCATTATCAAGCCTTCGGAAAAGTACCTCAGCTTTGCCATCTACCTGCCGGGCATCGCGTCCCCGTTTCGCACCGTCGATTTCGTCGCCAGCGAGCTGATCACGGATGGCAAGCCGGATTACTAGCTGTTCCCCGTGTCCGACCTTCCCGAAGGCGCTTTGCCGAAAACGTTGATATAGTAAGTTCCCATGAAGCTCTCCACTCTTCTCGTGTTGGCAGCGCTCGCGATCCTGCCCGCGTCGGCGCAACTTGCTCCGCCTAACGGCAACCGCGGCGTATCCATGGGACATCTCCACCTCGTAGTGAAGGACGTCGCCGAGCAAACCAAATTCTGGACAGACTTCGGCGGCAAGCCTGTCAAGAACGGCATGCTCAATTTGATCGAGCTCCCCGGCGTCTACATCATGATGCGCCAGGGCGAGCCCGCCGGCGGCACCGTCGGTTCCGTCGTGAACCACGTCGGCTTCTATGCTCAGGATTCCGACGCGATGGTCGCCAAGTGGTCCGCCGCCGGCATCAAGACAGAAAAAGGCAATGCCGTGGGGCAGTATTACATCACGACAACGGAAGGCGTGCGCATCGAGATCCAACAGGACAAGATGCAAGCCGAGCCGCTGAAGTTTTCGCACGTCCACTTCAATTTCCCGGAGGATCAGACGGCCGCTGTGCAAGCTTGGTACGCCCGCATCTTCGACGCGGTTCCGATTGAGGGAGGGCGCTTGAAGAACGGCCAGATCGCGGGCGCGCGCCTGACCTACGCGGGCAACAAAGAGAAACAGGCGCCCACCAAGGGCCGCGCCCTCGATCACATCGGCTTCGACGTCCCGAGCCTCGATTTCACCTATCAGAAGCTGATGCTGCAAGGCTTGAAGTTCGACGCCGAACCCCGCTCGGTCAACGACGGCAAGACGAAGGTGGCGTTCCTTACGGATCCGTGGGGAACGTATATCGAGATTACGGAAGGGCTCGCGCCGAAAAACTAGGGCTTCCTAATACCGGTAAAGCGGATGGTTGATTAATTCTTCCGGCTGAACTTCGGTGTCCACATCGTTGATCCGGCTCAATACGTGCTCGCTGCAAAAACCTTCGTTTGGCTGGTTTAGCAGCCTGTCCTAGCGCACGTAATCCGTGTCTTTATCGCATCCATTTTCGGCGCATCGCGGTTTCGCCTCGCCGGGTTTGCTTGCTCGGATAATTAGCGGCTTCATGCCACAAATATATCACCGCTGAATGCTCAAACTGGGACGCAAGGCCTACACTTCCTTTTCGCGAACTCCCGGCCTTGTCATCCCGAGCGAAGCCGAGGGATCTGCTGTTAGCCTTCTGGTTGGATGACTTCCGGGGCGAGCAGTCCCCCAAAATCTCATTCCTCAGGTTCCCCTCTTCTTAGGAAGTTCAAAAGCAGATCCCTCGACTTCGCTCGGGATGACAAAACAGGGGGATTTCAGAAAAGCAAGGAACTGGGCTCGCCCTACAAAGTCGCCAACATCTCGTAATCCACATTGCCGCCGGAGAGCACGACGCCCACGCGTCCCATGCCCGGCGGTATTTTCTTGAACAGCACTGCCGCTGCCGATACGCAGCCGCTCGGTTCCACCAGGATCTTCATCCTCGTCAGCAGGAACTTGAACGTCGCGCGGATTTCTTCTTCGGTCACCAGGATCACGCTCTCCAGATTCTTCTGCAGAATCGGAAACGTCAGCTCGCCAGGAATTTGTGCACGCAAGCCGTCGGCGATGGTCCCGGGCGGTTCGATGTGCACGCGCTTGCCAGCAGCCAGCGATAAATACGTATCGTTCGCGTCTTCAGGTTCAATGCCGAACAACCGAATCGAAGGATTCATCGCCTTCGCGGCAATCGAACTGCCGGACATCAATCCGCCGCCGCCCACGCACACGCACAACGCATCGAGCTTCGGCGTATCCTCGATCAGTTCCTTCGCGGCGGTGCCTTGCCCGGCCAGGATCCACGGATGATCGTAGGGCGGCACCAGCGTCGCGCCGCTTTCTTCCGCCAGCTTTTTTCCGAACGCCACGCGATCGTCCTTGAGGCGATCGTAGATCACCACGCGCGCGCCGTAGCCCTTCGTTGCCGCGAGCTTCGCTTTGGGTGCGTCATTCGGCATCGCGATGGTTGCCTGCATCCCCAGAGATCGCGCGGCAATCGCCACCGCCTGCGCGTGATTGCCCGAGGAGAACGCGACCACACCGCGCGAGCGATCGGCTTCGGGCATGGAATACAGAAAGTTCGACGCTCCGCGAATCTTGAACGCGCCGCCGGTTTGGAAGTTCTCGCACTTGAAATACGTCTCCACGCCGGCTTCGGCGTTGAAGCTGCGGGACGTCATTACAGGCGTACGGCGTGCGATGGGCGCGATCCGAAGGTGGGCGTTTTCAATATCTGTAAATGTTGGTTCATTGGCGAGCATAGGAGTTTTCGGCAATCCCCAGAATAACGTGGCACACTGGAAGCGTGCCTGAACGTTGTACATGCGGAGCGGTCCTTCCTGAGGACGCGCGGTTTTGTCATAAGTGCGGCAAGCCGCAGAGAGACGAGCCGCTGATCGAGCCCGAAGTCCTCGAGGAGCCCGCGCCGGTTCTGCCTCCTCTGCCGGCATTCGTTCCGCCAGCCATTGGATTTAACAACGGCGTCGCCGTGCGGATCGCCCTGGTCGCCGGGCTTGCGGCCTTCTTCTGTTCGGTGATTGCCGGGCAGCTTGCGTTGCCGCAGGAGCTCGCGTTTGTGTGGCTGGGAGCGAGCGGATTCCTGGCTGTCTATCTGTACCGGAAACGCACGGGGCAACGGCTCACCGTCATGAACGGCGCCCATCTGGGATGGCTTTGCGGATTGTTCGGCTTCATCGTGGTGACGCTGGCGCTTGCCGCCACCGCCATTATGTTGTCGGATCCCACGCTCGTGGCTGCCATGCGCGATCAGCTCCATACGCACGGCTTATCCGATGCGAGTGCCGATCAAATGATCGACGTGTTTCGTTCGCCCTCGGGAATCCTGGCGGCCCTCTCCGTTTCTTTCGTTTTGTTCTCTGCACTTCCCGCCTTCGGTGGAGCGCTCGGCGCAAAGTTCCTAGATCGCGACTAGTGCCCGTCGCAAAGAAAACGTTATTGTTCTGTCCACTCCCTCATGTTCGCGGTTCGGTGCTGAATACTGGCCTACCGTAAAACGAGCACCGAACCCCGACTGTAAAGGAGGGGAGATAGTGACGATCTCGTCGCGACTAGCTCTCGATTGCCGGCGCGTCGGGACGTTGCCGCTTGCCGCGTTTTCCTGGCCACGAGAATCCCTTCACCATCGCGACACCCGCGAAGATGATCGCCATGGCCGCAATTTCGCGCCATCCGAGTTGTTCGCGATAGAACAACCAGCCCAGCGCGACGGCCACCACAGGATTGATGTATGTGTAAATCGACACGATCGCTACCGGCAGCCGGTCCATCGAAAAAATATAAGCGCTATAACCCACCACGCCGCCGAAGATCGCGAGGTAAGTGACAGATGCCACTGCGCTGGTCGTCCAATGCGATGTTTGCCCGTCGAACAACGCTATAACGAAAAACACTACGCCCGTGGCCAGTTGCTGCACTCCGCCGCTGACGAACGGATGTGCTCTTGTTTTTAGCCTCCGCTGCGCAATCGATCCGACCGACCACATCATTACGCCGAATTGCAGGACCCAAAAAGCGTTCCGCGTCTCGCGCCCTGCCATGGTTGTCGCGCCCATTCCAGGCGTCACAAGATAGGCCACGCCCGCCAAGCCTACAATCATTCCGATTATGGCGCGCCGGTGCAGCGGCTCTCGGCCTCCCGCCAGCCGTTCCGCCCCAACCAACCAAAACGGCTGCGTGGTTACGAAAAGCGCCGCCAAACCGCTCGGCACCCATTGTTCGGCGATCGCCAAACTTCCTGTGCCCATGCCGATGGTAATGACTCCGTAAAAAGCCGTGAGCCACAGCTCCCGAGCGCTGGGAAATGCCGCGCCCTTTGCGCGCGTCCCAATGACGAGGATCAATCCGGATGCCAGATAGCGCGCGCACATGAGCGTCGCGGGCGAGATGGACTCCACGCCAATGCGGATCGCCAGGTACGTTGTGCCCCAGAAGAAACACACGCAGGCCAGTGCCACGTAAGCGGAGAACAGCGGATGTTTAGTGGAGGTCCCGATCAGGTTACTATGTTAACTTGATCCTCACGCTCACAATTAATCCGGCGATTGATCGCACGATTACCGCCGACAAGCTCGTCTTCGAGGACCGCGGCTATATCCTCGATCGCACCGAAGTTCCTGGTGGACGCGGCATTAACGCTTCTCAGGTGATTCACTCGTTCGGTGGTAAGACCGTTGCCATTCTGACCGCCGGAGGCGCCACCGGCCAGCGCATCGAAAAACTTGTGTCCAAGCTTGGTTTTCCCTACGACGCCGTTCCGGTCCACTCGGAAAGCCGCACGAATCTTACGATCTCAGACCGTCACGGGCTCACTGTCAAACTCAACGAAGTAGGAGCTCCGCTCGGTGCGGGCGAGCTTGCTGAAATCCGCAAGCGCGTGGAAGCCCGCCTGCCGAAAGCCACATGGCTCATGATTTGTGGCAGCATCCAGCCCGGCGTGCCCCCGGACTTTTATTGCGAGATTATCGAAATGGCCAAATCGCGCGGCGTGAAGACTCTGCTCGATACCGATGGCGAAGCCTTGCAGCGCGCTCTGGAAACTCGCCCCACCGTGATTGCTCCGAACCAGCATGAAGCGGAACGGCTTCTGGGACGCGCGCTCATCACGCGTAATCAGTGCTTGGAAGCGGTGGATGCCATGCACACCATGGGCCCCGAGAACGTGATTTTGTCTCTTGGATCCAGAGGCGTGGTGGGTTCCTGCGCCGAAGGCGTGTATGAAGTACTTCCTCCGCGTGTGGATGTTGTCTCCCCGATCGGCGCCGGGGATGCGCTGGCCGCGGCCTTTGTCTGGAGCATGGAAAAGAAGAAATCGTTTGCCGAGTCCCTTCGCTGGGGCGTCGCCGCGGGCACGGCATCGGCAAAGCTTCCGGGCTTGAGTTTCGCAACGCTCGAGCAGACAAAGCTCGTTTATAAAACGGTCGAAGTGCGTCCTCCGCGCCCGTCTGCCGCAACAAGCTAGTGGCAGCTGGATCGCTCGTCACGGATTTGTTACGGATTGCTGCGATCATAGTTGCTAGTGTCTTTCCGGATTTGCATCACGTCGTTCTTGGCGATGACTCTTTGCACGGCGTCCGTTTGCGCCGCGTTTGACGAAGATTCCCAAGAGGCACCTTCGTCGCCGGCTCCTGCACCGCAGCCTTCGTCTGGCACCAATGTGATCGATTCCGAACGTTGGAATCTGTACTATCAGGCGACCTCCATCGGCGATTATCACGGCGCCTTCCCCGCCGCCTACAGCGGCCCTTTTAGTCTGCAAAATACGTCCGAGCGAGACGTCTCTCTCACGACCACTCTCTACTTCGGCCTCCGGCTCCCCCATAACACGCAGTTTTATTTTGATCCGGAAATCGCCGGGGGGCGCGGCTTCAGTCACGTCGATGGGATTGCCAACGCTACCAATGGAGAATTGCCGCGTGTTGCCACTGCGACGCCCAAGCCGTATATAGCGCGTCTGTTTCTACAACATGATTTCGCCATCGGCAAGGAAAATGAAATGATCGTGAGCGACGCGAATCAGCTGGAAGGCACTCGGCCCGCGACGCGGTACACAGTCTATATCGGTCGCTTTACGCTCACGGATTTTTTCGATAACAACGCCTATACGCATGATCCCCGTTCTCAGTTCATGGGTTGGGGCGTCATGTACAACGGCGCCTGGGATTATCCGGCCGATGTCCGCGGTTACACCTGGGGCTGGGTTCACGAGTTTCACGCCAAGAACTGGTCGCTGCGTTATGCGAGTGCCTTCATGCCAAAGGTTGCGAACGGATCGCAATTCGATCGCAGGATTCTCGCCAATCGTGGCGACGTTGTGGAGGCCGAGCGCGACTTCGCACCGGGCGGACACGCGGGAGCGATTCGCGTGCTTGCCTACCAGAATCACGCCGCAGCCGGAAACTATGCGCAAGCGCTCGCCCTGGCGGCCCGCACCGGCACACGGCCCGATATCGAAGCGACCCGCAAATCTGGCACGTTGAAATACGGCTTCGGACTGAGCGTGGATCAGGAAATCACAAAGGGCTTTGGCGTCTTCGGCCGCCTGGGATGGAATGACGGGAAAACCGAGAGCTTCGCGTTTACCGCCATCGATCGTCTGGCCACGGCCGGTGTGTCGTTCCAAGGAACGCGCTGGCATCGCCCCGCCGACGTTGTCGCCACGGAGGTCACTGTCGCGGGGATTTCGGGCGTGCACGCCACTTATCTAGCCCAGGGGGGCTACGACTTTTTGATCGGCGATGGCGCGCTGCGTTACGCTCCCGAAACCATTTGGGAAACGTACTACAATGCCCGGCTCTTTCACGGATTCTCGGCGAGCCTCGACGCGCAGCACGTCTCGAATCCGGCCTATAACCGGGATCGAGGGCCGGTGTGGATTTACAGCTTGCGTCTCCACTTGGAGCTAAGCAAGGACGATTTCATCCGCAAGCACTAACGGCTTATGAGCCCTTCTTGCGGCGCTTGAAGAAGGTGTCGGAAAGTTTTCCAGGTTTTCCCGTCGTCAGAATCAGCATGGCGAAAGCGGCCGCGAGTGACACCAGCGTTGCGACCGAGCCGATCACGAGAAAGTCCGAATCCTTGCGCGGCCCCGGGATCAACTTCATCAAAATCGCGGCGACCGACACGAAGATCACCATCACCGCGATTCCCAGTATGCGTATGTTTTGCATTAGCCGTATTTTTCGTGCCGGATTTGTTTCCGGTCGAATCCCATCTCCTTCAGGATAAGCCGCATTTCGTCCACCATGTCGCGCATGCCGCACAACATGACGTCGACGTCGCGACGGTCGCCGAGCGCTAGTTGGATATGGCGTTGCACGCGCCCGGTGAGTCCCTGCCAGTCGCTGCCAGGGCGTGTCAGCGTCGGCAGGAAGCGGAAGTTCGAGAACTGCCGCGCCATTTCTTCGAACGGTTCGCGATACAAAAGACCTATCTCGAAGCGCGCGCCCAATAGCAGCGTGTAGGGCGGCGCTCCGGGTTTCAAGAATGCCTGCAGGATCGATCGATATGGAGCCACACCCGTTCCGGTCGCCACCAGCAGCGTCTCGCGATGCGGCTCCGGCTGCGTAAACATTCCGAGCGGCCCTTGCATCTCCAATTCGGCGCCCACGGGCAGAGAAAAGAAGTGCGGCGTGAAAGCGCCGTCCTGAACGCGGTTCAGGCACAGCTCGAAGCGATTATTTCCGAACGGAGGCGAGGCGATGGAATAAGCCCGCTTGATCGGCCTGCCATTCACCAAATCCGTGAGCGATACGAATTGCCCGGGAGTGAAATCCAACCGGTCTACGCCCAATACCTCGAAGACAAAATGGCGCACGTCGGGAGCAATTTCTTGCCACTCGATTAATCTCGCCCGTCGGACTTCCATTGCCCCTGACTAATTATTCTTCGAGCCGCTATACTCTGCCGCGCGATCCACTAATGCTTCAATCAATCCGGGATGCCCGTCGAGTGGCGGCGCCACGGCGATCGTCATTTCCGGATGTCCTTCGAGCGCGCTCTCCACTAATTTCGGAAGGTCGCGCTGCATGTGCGTTCCGAGCGTCAAGAAATAAGGGAGCACGACGACGTCTTTGACGCCCTTCTGCGCCAGTGCCGCCACCGCTCCGGCAAGATCGGGTGTGCCTAATTCAAGAAACGCCGTTTCGGCGGGCGATCCGCCTTCGCGACGCGTGAAATCAGCAGCTACGCGTCTCACGGCTTCGTTCGCCGATTCCATCCGCGATCCATGCGCAAAGACAATGTAGCCCGTTGCTGGTTTCATATGATCCATGATTTCATAACCAGCACGGTTTTATAGAATCACCGATGGTCGATCGGCGGGCGTCGCCGCCGGGACGTTCGGCAAATAGACGCGCAAGAAGTCTAGAAATGCGCGACCCCTGCGCCGTCCGTTGTTATGCTGCAATTCCAGTCGCTCCAAAAACACGAGCACGCCCAAGACGTCGTTATCGCGCAGGATATCCGTCCCTGCTTCCGCTTCTAATCCCTTGCGCAGAGTCGCGATGGCAGACTTCATTTTTTCGAGGATCCCCGCGGCATATGGATTCGTCGGCTGCGTTTCGTAAATCAATCCGGATTCCCGTGTTCGATACGTCTTGATCAGCGCCGCCAACGCCTCGCGCGCGTCGAAATCCACGGCGCGTTGCTCTTCCATTGCCCGCCGCAGCGCCACCGCGAGCGCAAACACGACCGGCTCGTACGTGCGGATGAATTGCTCGCTGAGTTGCACATCGCGATTGGGAACATCGGCTTCGCGCAACGGCGGAACGGCCTCATGCTGGCGGGCCGCTCGCAAGTGTTCGCAATCTAGCGGGCATTCGATGCTGATCTCTCTCTGTTCCCCGCAACACTGAGGACAAATCTCGCCATCCGCGCCAGGGCACTGGCGTCGCGCGCGTCGTTTTTCGCAAATTTTGCAAAGGGTATTCACAGCGAGAGTCTCTTCGGAAACGCGTCCCGGAGAACGTGCTTCCGTTTTCACTCTTATCGTATCATCGGGGATAAGCCGGACTATCCATCCGATATATCGAGCAGTCGATACATCGATCCGTCCGACACATCGAGGAGAACATGAAGCGGACGGATTTGTACGTGAAAGTGGAACTGGACTACGACGACGAAGAGAAGGCAGAGCGCCTAGCCGCCGAAATCTGTCGCGTCATCCGCCGCGTCTATGGCGTTCGCAAAGCGGAAGTCTCGAGCATGATCGACCGCGACAACTGATGTTTTCGTGCGCTCGTAATACAAGCGTCGTATGATGCAATTGTAAGTTCTATTTGGGAGGCCACTCAATGAAACTGAAATCTCTTGCTCTGTTCCTTTGCGCAGCGGCGCTCGCGTCCGCTGCGTCGGATTCCGACAAACGCCTGCAGAATGCGGCAAACGCCATGAAGGAAGTCATGGGGATCCCTGATAAGTCCATTCCCCAGGACCTGCTCAACAAAGCGTATTGCATCGTCATCGTGCCGGACCTCAAGAAGGGTGCATTCATCGTCGGCGCCAAATATGGCAAGGGTTTTGTATCCTGCCGCAAGAAAGATAACGTGGGTTGGACTGCGCCAGGCGCGGTGCGCATCGAAGGCGGCAGCTTCGGATTCCAGCTGGGCGCCACTGAAATGGATGTCTTCCTCCTGGTGATGAATGAGCGCGGCATGGGGCGCCTCTTGTCTTCGAAGTTTACGTTGGGCGGTGACGCCGTGGCGGCCGCTGGTCCCGTGGGTCGCTCGGCGCAAGCGGAAACCGACGCTGCGATGACCGCGGAGATCCTGACGTGGTCACGCGCACGTGGTCTCTTCGCGGGTATTTCGTTGAACGGTTCCACTCTGCGCGCGGACGAAGACGATAACGCCGAACTTTACGGGAAGAAACTGACAAATCGCGAGATCCTGACGGGCAACCTTGCAGCGCCTGCTTCCGCGGGCGAATTGATGAGTCAGCTCAATCAC
>CAITIX010000080.1 GCA_903892565.1 uncultured Acidobacteriia bacterium | reverse complement strand
TGACCGACGTGGCCTCCACCGCTCCATTTCTTTCGCCGATCAACACGCGCAACAGATTCGGTTGATCTTTGAAATCGTGATCGCCCGCGCCGTATCCAATACTTTGGATGTTCATCGCCGGAGCCGCGCCGAAATTCGCGGAAAGCGCGGTCGCGAGCGCAGCGCCTGTCGGAGTGGTCAATTCCACCGCAGGACCGCGCGAGTAAATCGGTTTGCCCTTGAGCAATTCCGCGGTCGCCGGAGCGGGGACGGGAAGCATCCCATGTTCGGTTTTCACCGTGCCGCTGCCGACGTTAATCGCCGACGTGTGGATGTCGCCTATGCCCAGCAGATCCAGCGCGACGCAGGCGCCCACGATATCGGCGATAGAGTCCGCCGCGCCGACTTCGTGAAAGTGAACTTTTTCGATCGGCATCCCGTGCACGTGCGCTTCGGCTTCGCCCAATTGTTGGAACACCTTCGACGCATCCGCCTTGGCGCGATCGGAAATCGGAGCTTTCTCGATCATCGCCAGAATGTGTTTCAGGTGCCGGTGCGAATGGCCTTTCGCGCCTTCCGGAACCTCCGGCAGGATGACGCGGAACTTCGTGCCCGTCATGCCTCCGCGCCGCGTCTTTTCGATCTCATACCGGGCGCCGGTATCCAGGCTGCGCAGCGCATCGAGCAGAGCATCGGCAGGCGCGCCCGCATCCAGCAGCGCTCCCACGGTCATGTCGCCGCTGATGCCCGAAAACGCGTCAATGTAGCAAACTTTCATAGCCCTCTATCCACCAATAGTGCAGGCAAGGCCTCGGCGGCCGACGCCCGCCACGATATATCTACGGTCGCAGAAACCGGAGTTTTATCCACGTTGATCTCCACCACTTTCGCGCCGCTCGCTTTCGCCAGATGCACCAAACCCGCCGCTGGATGAACCACCGCCGATGTCCCAATCACGAAAAACAAATCCGCGGCTTTTGTTGCGACAACCGCGCGTTCCCAAACATCTTCCGGCAATCCTTCGCCGAACCACACCACTCCGGGACGCTCCATCGCGCCGCACGAACAAAACGGCGGCAGCGATTCAATCCGGGGACGTAGATCGCGCCGTTCCCGATCACACACCGTACATCGCACGGTCCAGATATCGCCGTGGACTCTCAGGATATTCCGGCTGCCCGCCCGATCGTGCAAGCCATCCACATTTTGCGTCACGAGTGTGAAGCCCGGCACGCGCCGTTCGATTTCCGCCAGCGCCAGATGACCTGCATTCGGCTGCGCTTCGGCGATCACACTGCGCCGCCAGTCGTACCATTCCCACACCAGCTTTGAATCTCGAGCAAAGCCTTGCGGAGTCGCCAATTCTTCCGCGCGATACGTCTTCCACACACCACCTGGACCTCGAAATGTCGGGATGCCACTCTCTGCGGAAATGCCTGCGCCGGTCAAAACGGCCACCGATTTCGCTGCCTTGAGCCACTTAGCGACGGTGGTTTCGGTGACCGCGTTCGCGCGATTGGCCTGCAACAGATCCACTCTTAATTATAGTTCTGGTGCGAAGATCCACACCGCGCAAAACGACGACCCAACTATAGCGTCTCGGCCAGGATCTTTTCCGTCTGCTCCGTGCGGAATGCTTCTAGCTTTTTCGCCAGTTCCGGATTCTGCAACGCCAGGATGGCGACGGCCAGCAGCGCCGCATTCGTCGCGCCCGCTTTGCCGATCGCGAGCGTTCCCACCGGGATCCCCGCCGGCATCTGCACGGTGGAAAGTAGCGAGTCCATACCTTTCAGAGCCTGGCTTTCCATCGGCACGCCGAGCACGGGAAGAATCGTGTGCGCCGCCATCACTCCCGCCAAATGGGCGGCTGCGCCTGCTGCGGCGATCATCACCTGCATCCCGCGCTTGGATGCGTTGGTCGCCCATTCGACCGCTGCGTGCGGCGTCCGATGCGCCGACAGCACGCGGCTCTCATGCGCGATGCCAAATTTCGTCAGCATTTCACTCGCGTGGCGCATCGTGTCCCAATCGGACTTGCTGCCCATCACGATTCCTACCAAGGGTGAAGAAGAGGTTGGTGCACTCATAAGAAATCCCATTGTCACGGGTCGCGATGCGTTTGTGCAAATCGCCTCCGGAATCGGCAGGCGCGACTGCATTGCTACACTGGAGATTCAAACCCTCATGCTCAAGTCCCTCTTTGGCTCCAAGCCCGCGGATGCTCCTGCCTCAACCGGCGGCAGCCTTCTCGATCGCCTGAAAGCCGGTATCCAGAAAACACGTTCCGGGCTGATGGAGAAGCTCGACGAAGCCGTCAGCGGACGCAAGGAAATCGATGCCGACGTGCTCGACGAGCTGGAATTTGCGCTCATCACCGCCGATATCGGCGCGCGTACCACGGCGGAAATTTTGGAACGCATCCGCCAGCAAGTGGAGCGCCACCAACTTGCCGATTCCGCGCAGCTCAAAACCGCCATCAAAGAACATCTGCTCGAAATTCTCGAAGCCAATGATCGACCCGTGCCCGTCGTCGCCGAACCGCCCGCCGTCATTCTGGTTGTCGGCGTCAATGGAGCAGGGAAGACTACCTCCATCGGTAAACTGACCCGCCGTCTGCAATCCGAAGGCAAGAGCGTTCTGCTGTGTGCCGCCGATACGTTCCGCGCCGCCGCTATCGAGCAGCTGGAAGTGTGGGCGCAGCGCACCGGGGCCGATCTCATCAAGCAACAGACCGGTGCCGATCCCAGCGCCGTGGCCTTTGATGCCGTGCAAGCCGCCAAGGCTCGCAAGGTGGATTACCTCATCGTCGACACCGCCGGGCGCCTGCACACGAAAGTGAATCTGATGGCCGAGTTGGAAAAAATGCGCCGCACCGTTTCGCGCGTGATTCCCGACGCTCCCCACGAAGTTTTGCTCGTCATGGAAGCCACCACCGGACAGAACGGCTTGGAGCAGGCTCGCAAGTTTACAGAGACCAGCGCTGTGAGTGGCATTATCCTCACCAAGCTCGATGGCACGGCCAAGGGCGGCGTCGTCGTCGCCATCGCCCGCGAACTCGGTCTGCCGATCCGCTTCATTGGCGTCGGCGAAAAGGTCGACGATCTGCTGCCTTTCGATCCGGAAAAATTCATCGATTCTCTCTTCGCCAGATGACCACGAACTACATGCGCGAGGCTTTGG
>CAITIX010000079.1 GCA_903892565.1 uncultured Acidobacteriia bacterium | reverse complement strand
GAGTGGGGCGTCCCGATGAGTCGGGACGCGGCACGCTGGGAGCGTGCGCCACGTCGCTACCGATGGCGCGGAATACCGTCTACTTCTTGCATCCGACTTGACGGCGCCTTTTGAAGTGGTGCGCCGATTTGGCCTGCTGCTGCTCCTATCCTCGCCCATTCTGATTGCCGCGTCGGCAGTGGTGGGGCATTGGACAGCCGGAAGAGCCCTCGCGCCGGTTTTGGCAATAGCTAAGGCAGCCCGCACGATCGATGCAGCGGACTTGAGCAGGAGAATCGTCATGCCGGAGAGCCGCGATGAATTACGGTATTTGGCAGAGACTCTCAACGGGATGTTGGCGCGCATCGAAAGCGCATTTCGCAAGACCGTGGAGTTCACGGCCAACGCCTCTCACGAACTGCGGACGCCGCTGGCCCTGATTCGTGCCACGGCCGAGGTTGCCCTCATGCGCGCTCCTCAAGCCGAATCCGATCCGCCGAATTCCAACTACGCTGCCCTGAGCCAGATCCTACGGGAAGCCGAAAGAAACACCGCATTATTGGAGGATCTGCTGCGCTTGGCGCGCGCGGATTCGGGAACCGCGTCTCTGCATCTCGAAGCGATGGATCTGACGGAGGCGTTCCGTCTCACGTGCCAGCGATGTGAGGCCCTCGCTGCCAGGCGAGGTCTAAGCTTGCGCTTTCTTCCGGTACCGGAACCGATCTGGGTTTCGGGAGATGCGAAACATCTGAAGAGCCTGTTGCTCATCCTTTTAGACAACGCCATCAAATACACGCCGTCCGGCGGGAGCGTGGAAGTGTCCCTCCTCGCCACTGCCGCTGGATATGCAATCTGCCGCGTGAAGGATACAGGCATCGGGATTCCAGCGGATGATGTGCCGCGTATTTTCGATCGTTTCTTCCGGTCCGATCGAGCAAGAACCCGCGAAGAGGGAGGCTCGGGTTTGGGGCTCGCCATTGCGGCATGGATCGCGCGAACCCATAACGGCCGAATCGAGGTCGAAAGCGTGCTCGGTGCGGGATCCACGTTTCGCATCGTGCTGCCCCTGCTCGCGCAGGTTCCCGCGGCACATGAGGAATCCACTAGCCTTCAACCGGTACTACAAGGGAACACACTTCAAGGAAACAAGGGATAAATGTCACCTCTGAATCGGAACGCTCTGAATCGGAACGTCCAGCAGAAGCTTCGCCTCGCGCATCTCTGGTTGGGGCTGATTGCCGGCCTGTTCATCGTGATGATGGGACTGACCGGCGTAGTGATCGTGTTTCGCCCCATGATCGAAGCCGCCGCCGCTCCCAAAGCCATATCCAGCGGAAGGTCGCGTCCGGCTGGTGTGAATTTAGCGTTGGTTGAACAACGGCTGGCGATGGTCCACCCTGGGGCGCGCATCAGCCGGATTGCATTTCCGGAATCGTCTGCGGAGCCCGTGCTGGTTCAGGCCGAGACGACGGAAAAGCAGCGGCTGCAAGAGTTCTTCGACCGCTCCACCGGACAGGATCTGGGCGCGAAGAAGAAACTAGGGCGTGTTCACACTTAACCGGAGGGCTTCGATGATAAGGGCGAAGCAGAGGAACGCGAGGAAGAGAACGTCGAGTTTTTCAAAGCGTGAAAAGATGCGGCGGAAGCCTTTCAGTCTGCGGAAGAGCCGTTCGATTTCGTTGCGCTTCTTGTAGAGTGCGCGATCGTATTCCCACGGATGCAGTCGGCCGGACTTCGGGGGCACCACCGGAAGCATGCCAAGATCGAGCACCAACTGCCGGGTTTCATTCCCTTCGTAAGCACGATCCATCAGCAGCGGAAGGCCCTCTGGCATTGGCCCTAGCTCTTCCAACAAGGCCCGCCCGTGCGGCGCATCGTGGTCGTGGCCGGGAGACAGCGCAAACACTATAGCCGTTCGAGCATCCGCGGCAACCATATGAATCTTGGTGTTCCATCCGCCGCGGGATTTTCCAATGGCTTGTGGTCCGTTTTTTTTAAAGCACCGGTTCCATCCGGGTGAACTTTCACCGACGTGGAGTCGAGAGGGAATGCCTCGATCCTGACGCGCACGATCTGCTCCAGTTGCAGTTGTTCAAACACGCGGTCCAATACGCCGTTCTTGGCCCACCGGTTCATCCGCATATAGATCGTGTGCCAGGGGCCAAATCGCTTCGGAAGTCCACGCCACTTGCAGCCCTGTTCTGTCACATACAGAATCGCGTTCAGCACCTGCAGGTTCGTCAGACTCACATTGCCGCGCTGCACCGGGAGGCTGTCCTTGATGCGGGCATACTGCTCTTCCGTGATTTCCATCCTTCAAACATTTTACCAACTTATTGTTTAAAAAGTGTGAACACGCCCTAGTAGAGGTGAGCGAAGCGGAATTGACGCCGGACGCCGATGGCATGATCGGGCTTGACGTCTTCCAGGACTTCCTGATTCGCGTGGACCCACATGCCAGGAAAATGGAACTGAGTCCACTCGATGGGCGGGACGGAAGCGCCAGTTGCAAGGACTGTATGCAAGCGTACCGACTGGGACACTTGCTACTTGTTGGCGGGGAAGTAAGCGGGCATGGCGAGGGATATTTCATTCTGGATACTGGGTCGCCCTACACACTCATTTCCCGGAAGCTCATGCCCCGTAGTGGGCGCGCTGAGAAGATGACCGGCGCTCAGGGCGATCAAGCGGTCGCTCTGCAGTCAACCCCCGTCGCTCTTCGGCTCGGGGCGCGGCACCTATGGGGATTTGAGTATGCGACGCTGGACACCGACGAGATCAGTTCCAATAATGGTGCGGCAATCGCCGGAGCCATTGGCTATTCACTCTTGCGCGAGGTCAGCCTAACCGTGAACTATCGAGCGGGTCTGGTGAAGCTCAGGACGCCGGGTCGTGAGTAAGGCCATGAGTAACTGCGTCAATCGCCTGTCGTTGATGCAAGTGGGCTGACTTCTTCTGTCGCGCTGTTCGCGCCACCATATACCGACTTGTCCCTTAGCAGGAGCAGGGAGGGTTCGGTTTGCAAATACAAGACGACGAAACGGACCTGGATTTCCAAGTCGTCCTGACGATTGCCGCCCACTTTCCGAGCGGGAAAGCTCGCAGTACCGTTTCACGTTTTGCTGGTCGGCCAGGTGAGATGCAGCCAGCTAGGGGATGAGTCCGGTTTCAGAGCGGAGTGTTCTACTTCGATTCGGAGGTGAGTGCGGGTGACAAGCCGAGTGCGGCGCGCGTTTCCGCCTTGGCGGCTGCGAGTTCGGCCTGAAACTGCGGATTGACCATCATGACGCCCATCATGGCGTAAGCAAGCGTCTTGCTGGCGGCTTCGTCGCTGGCGTAGTGAGCGCCGCATACTTCCCGGCTATAGGCGTAGTCGTTCGCGCGGGCAAGTATCGCGTCGCGCTTCTCGGGCACCATTTGGACGAGTGCGAGGGCTTCCAGATAGCCCGTGGTCCCGTGGCCGCTCGGATATCCGTAGTCTTCCCGATTGGTGGTGGTCTTGCAGACCGAGTGAAGCGTGCCATCCAGATGATACGGACGCGGGCGCTTGAAGAAGTTCTTCGCCGGGTTCACGATCACGCCCTCGTCGTTCTTTACGTGAGAAGACAGCAGCGCGGTAAGCGGCAGGGCTTCCTTATTGAACTTGGGGCCCATGACGTCGGCGAAGCTAAAGATGCTTTCTTCCGCGTCATCTTCCTGTGCGTGTTTGATTTGAGCCGCGGTGCGAGTTTGTTCGATATGGTGGAGGTCCGCCAGTTCTGCCAGCGTCTTCCAGGAATCGTTTGCCGGCGGCGTGGGCAGAATGGCGGGCGAGTAGATCTGGTCTTGCCTGACGAAGATCCCCTGACGCGCGGTCCTGGAAGTGGTCGTGGCCGGGGCCGGCGGCTGAGCCGGCGCCTGAGCCGGCGCCTGAGCCGGCAACAACGCAGGCACAATCAGAGCAATCCAAAAACATGACTTGGACATTTTGAATTCCTTTCCCTGTAGGCTCTAGAACGCAAGGCGCAAGAAGAACTGCATTTGGCGAGGACCGCCAGAACCGACCGGAGAAGTGTTCACCGGAGCTGTGATGCGGCCAAACGTCGAGGACGTGGGCGACCAGCCGCTGGAGGATGGGGCTCCCAATTGCGGTTGGTTCATGATGTTGAACACCTGCGCGCCAAACTCAACATCGGCCTTGTCCGCGATCTTCGTGCGTTTACTTAGCGCGGTATCGATTTGGAACAGGCCTGGAGCGCGCAATACGTTGCGGCCGAAGTTGCCCCACGTACCGGCGGCGGGTGCGGCGAAGGCGGCCGGATTGATCCAACGGCCGGTTGTTCCATATTCCAAATAGAGCGGCACGCCGGGAATGAGGTCCGGCCGCTGCGTAGAGAGCGTGTTTTGATCCGGCAGAGCCGTAGCCGCACGCGTGAGACTCACGTTCACCGGCAGGCCGGTGCGCGCAGTGAAAATGCCGCTCCAGGACCAGCCGCCGTACCAGTGATTGCGGCCGAACGGCACCTGGTAGGCGAAGTTCGCGTTGAAGACATGGCGCGCATCGAGGGAACTGTTGCCCTTATCGCAAGAGCGGCAGGCGACGTTCTGCGGAGCTCCATCGGAGCCTCCGCCGCCAGCCGAGTTGTCGTTCAGCGCGTGGGACCACATATAGTTGGCGCGCACCAGCAGGCCATGAAAATTGTTGATCTGGAACGAATTCACCATCCCATGAAAGCTGGCCACGCCGTCTTCCCCGCGTACGTCGATACCGGCATCGAGGCTTGGAATCGGCTTCAGGCCGGTCAACGGGTTCACGACATTTACATAAGTGCGGTTGAAAACGTGGTAGTTTTGCTGGCCGTTGTAGCCCAGTTGGAAGCTCATCTGATTCGTGATGGCGTGTTGAACGATGAAGCCCCACTGTTGCGAAACCTCGTTGCGCTTGTTGCGCGGCATGGAGCGCGGGGCGGTGGCCGTGGACGCCGAAGGATCGATGAAGGGCAGGTAAGGGTAGCCGAGGCCCGGCGTGGTGGCCGAGGTCAGCGTGGCCCGTGAAGAGTCGTTGTTGGCCGGGCTATAGGCGTCGCCCAATTGCGCATCCCCGTAGAAGATTCCGCCGCCTACGCGGATTACCGTGCGATCCTTCAGCGCCGCAGGCGCCCACGCAAGACTAACGCGCGGGGCAAAGTTATTCAGGTCGTTGAACGCGAATGGCGAGCCCGCCGGGCAATATCCGCCGCAGGTCTGAATGTCGAAGGGAATGTCGCGATTGTGAATTTCGCTGAACACGCCGTACATTTCGTAGCGCAGACCGAGGTTGGCAGTGAGGTTCGGGCGCAACTTGATTTCATCCTGCACGTAGCCGAAATATCCAATCTTGCGCATCTGCTTGGTGGGCAGTTCGCCGGAATACAGCAACTGGGATGCTTTGTCGTTCAGGAAGTCGGCGATGTTATTGAAGTTGAGATTACCCGCCTGCGCATTGGCAAAGTCGTGGATGACCAACTGCAGCCGCTTGATCTCGATGCCAGCTTTCAACGTGTGCTTGCCGCGGAGCGTGGTGTACTGGTCTATCAGCGATTCCGTGGTACCAAACGCAATGCGGCGCGTACCGGCGGGCAGGCTCGAAAGGTTTGGTACCGCCACGGCAATATCGATGGGCGAAGTTGCCAGCGAGTTAAGCGGCTGCGCGTAGTTGGCGCCGAGACGAACCTCATTGGTGCTGCGCGGGCTGGCCAGATAGGTAAAGTCAAACAACCCGCTCGTAGGCGCGTCATTATTGCGCGTGCCAACGGGCAGCAACGTCGAAGGAGTAAAGGTTTCTGTGCGGTTGGTGGAGAAACGCGTATAGAAGTTTAGCTTGTCCGTGAAGCTGTGGTCCAGGCGGAACAGGCCGGCATGTTCGTCCTGCGTATTGGAGCTGACGCCAGTCCACTGATCCACGTCGGCATTCGACGTATGCGACTGGCCGAGCGGGTAGACATTCACAATCGGCAACACGGCAGCCACTGCGCGCGCCCGGGCCGCCACTGACGGCACGAAGCCAATCTGCGTCCGGGACTGGCGTTGTATAAGCCCCTCATACGAGGCGAAGAAGAACGTGCGGTTTTTCTTGATCGGGGCGCCGACAGTGGCTCCAAACTGATTCAAACGCAATGGCGGAATGACCGCTCCATCAAACGGCGTACGGGCATCTGTAGCGCTATTGCGAAGATATTCGAACAGACTGCCGTGAACGTTGTTGCTCCCCGTCTTTGACACCACTTCGATTTGGCCAGACGGAGCCCCACCTTCTTCGGCAGTGTACAAGGCGGTGTTGACGCGGAACTCGGCGATGGCGTCGGTCGAAACCAGAAGGCGGCTCTTTTGTGTTTGGTTCCGGACTGAGGTCGCGTCCACACCATCAATGCGCAGATTGTTGTCGTCGCCGCCGTGGCCCAGGAAACGGATGTTGGATCCACCCGTATCCACCGCGCCAGGCACCAGCGCCATCAGGTTGCCGAAGTTACGGCCGTTAATGGGTAGCTGGCTAATCTGCTCGGTCTGGAATGTTGCCCCGATCGCGGCTGTGTCGCGTACCAGTTCCAGCTCTGCCACCACTTGCACCGATGCATCGACGTTCGCGATTTCGAGAGCGATGTCCATCGTTTTGGTTTCGCCAACGCCGAGATCCGTTTCCGTTTGAACAGGACGGAAGCCGGCGCTGATGGCGTCAATAACAACGTGCCCCAGCGGCAAGCCGGGGATATTGAAGACGCCAGATCCGTTGGAGGGCACTTCGCGGCGAAGACCCGTGGCGGGATACGTAACGGTGATTCGGCCGCCGGTAACCACTGCGCCCGAAGGGTCGCGGAGTGTACCTGTGACCGTCGCGCGATCCACCTGTGCCAAAGCCACTGAGGAAAGGATGAGTAGAGCGACACTAATTTGTCGAAGCATAAACGAGAAAACCCCTTGGCTGGAAGATTAAAACTACGAATGACTGGAAACGGTTTCGCGTTCGCGGGACGGCGCTTTCACCGCGCGTGAAGCTCGGGTCCGTTTGGGAAGCCACCACACTAGAAAGCCGGTTATGAGCAGCAGCGCAGACACAAATCCGGCAAGCCCATAGACACTTCGGAAAAATAGGCCACCCCACTCGCCGTAATGAAGACCCGCCATGGCCTGAACGATGCGGTCCCCGGTGCCCTTCGCTTCGTAAAGATTGGTGGCGCTGGCCTTAGCCGTCACGTTGTCCACAGTGACAACATTGTTGCCCAGCGAGCGGAAATCGCCCTTGCGCCACATGCGCACCTGAACGTTGCCGTAGCTTTCCGGCAAGCGAATTTCGCGAATGGACCCGTCGGGTATGGCTTGCTGCGCGGAATGCATGATGTCACCCAGACCGGCCCTCGGCGTATCCTTTGCGGGCTTGGGCGAACGTGGCGCGCGCACATCATCCGGCAGCGGCGCAACGATTTTCAGCGCGGTGCGCATCGTCTGGGGAAAACACAGCCAAAGACTGGTGAATGAAGCCACGATCAGCAGGCACCCGGCCACTATGCCCGCGAGGCTGTGGAGATCCCTCGGCATGAATGGTCCGGAGCGAATGCGAAAGAATTTCTGAACCGAAGGATTGGAAATCAGCCAGATGGAGATCCCGCCCAAGCCGCTGAGCAACAGCAGCACGCCGATCCAACCGGCCCAGAAGCGGCCGACGTGTTCCGCGCGGAGATTGTGATGAAAGTCCACCATCCAGTCCATCCAGGCGAGATTCGCCGTGCCCAGGACTTTCGCGGCGCAGGCATCGTATATGACGTGCGTGAAGATCGCATCTTGATCCGTCATCATGCGGAAGCGGTAGCGCGAATCCTGGCCGGTGGGCGCGTAAACGCGGTTAATACGCGTGTGTGCGAAATCTTCAATCTCTTTTTCCGCGCGGTTCCAGTCCACCGAAGGCACACAATTCGACGTTTGCGCCGGACGTGGCGATAGCAGATTTGCAATCTGTGGCCGGAACGTCACAACCCCGCCGCTGAAGGCGAGAATGACGATGAAGATGCCACCGAAGAGGCCACCCCATGTATGCAGTGAGACCAATATCTTGCGAAGTGCGCGGCGGAAGGACATATGTGATTCCCAACACTAGCAAGCGGGTGTTACAGCCGGATGGAGATTACCTGAGAACTACCTGACGATCTGCTGGATCAGCATTCGCAGAATGCGCAACCGGCCTAGAGCGCGATGACGGAAACGATACAATGAAGCGCGATCCGACATTCGGATTGCTTCGGACCTGTATATCGGCTTCGTGAATCGATGCGATCTCGCGCGCGATGGAAAGCCCGAGGCCAGTGCCGCCCATCGCGCGGCTACGAGATTTATCGGCGCGATAAAATCGTTCGAAAATGAACGCGGCCTGTTCCTTCGTCAATCCGATTCCCGTGTCGAGGATCTCACCTATCGCCCGACCCTGAGAATCCATGTACACGGCGGCTTTGACGGTGCCACCGGCAGAGGTGTACTTAATCGCATTGTCGAGTAGGATCAACCACAGCCGACGAAGCTGGTCGTGGTCCGCTAGAATTTCTGGTTCCGCGCCAGAAGAGTTCACGTGCAGGGATATGTTTTTTGATGCTGCCAGCGGTAGCACCTGGCCACAAGTTTCCTCCAGTGAGTGATTCAGGCTGATCCAATCACACTGGGCGGTGTCGGTGCCGGAGTCGGCGCGGGCGAGTTCTAACATGTTTTCAAGCAGCAGGGTATTCCGCTCGGATTCACGCAGCACGCGCTCCAAAGCTTCACGATAACTGGCTTCGGTCGGGCGCGGGTGCAAAAGGGCAATCTCTGCGGCAGCACGAACGATCGAAACCGGCGTGCGCAGCTCGTGCGAAGCGTTGGCTATAAAATCACGCATCTTCTGGAAGCCCATCTCAATGCGTTCCAACATGCCGTTAAAGGTTTCGGCAAGCTGCTGGACTTCATCTCCGGTGTGTGGCACAGGGACTCGCTGACTGAGCCGCTGGGAATCGATGGACCGCGCCGCGGAGATCATTTCCTGAATCGGCGCCAACGCGCGCCCACTCATCCAGTAGGCCGCCCCTGCGCTCATCGCGAGAACCAATGGCATGGACAGGAGCATGAGGAGCCAAAGGTAGTGCAGGAGGCCGGACTGAACTTGCAGATCGGTCCCGAGCACCAGTGAATACACTTCTCCGTGGATCGTGTGGCGTACCGACAACAGTCGCAGGGAATCGGTCCGGCCATCCACGGTGACAAAGCCTTCGGCGACGGTGGTCGGGAGGCCCGCCATTGCACTTCCCTCCATAAGGACGTCTCCGTTGCCGGAACGAATGACAAGCAGTGACGGCTGAAATGCCGGATGCACTGCAAGATCGCCTGCGGTCTTAGGCCAACCCAAACGCGCCACATGCCTGGCTATGTGGTCTTCCACGCCGCCGAGCCTTGTATTTAGCTCGCGATCCACCACGTTGAGAACGGCAGCGCGGACTGCGACGTAGCCGCCGATCTCCAAGGTCGCAATCACAACCAGCAAAATTGCGGTGAAAGTAAGCGCGAGTCGCGCACGAATGCGAAGCTTCACCGCGGAACTTCCATTCGATATCCAAAGCCCCGGACGGTATGGATGAGGCGAGGCATCTGCGGCAGTTCTACGCGGCTGCGAAGAGAGCTCATGGCGGCGTCGAGTGTATTTTCTTCCACACTCACGCCCGCTCCCCAAGCCTCACGAAGTAGATCGCTCCGCCGAACCACCTGGCCTTTGTTGGTCATCAGCACCTGCAAAAGTTGAAATTCTGTTTTCGTGAGATGTAATTGCCGCGACCCGCGATACACGGTGCACGCGCTCAGATTGACCACCAGATCGCCCACGACCAGGCGTGTTGCACGCGTCGGGGAACGGCGCATAAGAGCGCGCACCCGGGCCGAGAGCTCCAAAAAGGAAAATGGCTTGGTGAGGTAGTCGTCCACGCCCGAATCCAAACCGAGCACAATGTCGCTCACCGCATCGCGCGCCGTCAGCATCAGAATCGGAGTGGAATCCCCTGCCGCACGCAGTTCACGGGCTACGCCGTACCCATCCATCATCGGGAGCATGACGTCGAGCACAATGGTTTGAAACGCTTGTTTTCTTGCAATGTCCAGCGCTTCTCCCCCATCCTTCGCCACTTGCACGCTCAGACGCTCCTGCTCAAAACCTTGCCGGAGAACCGCAGCCATTTCGGGATCATCTTCCACAACTAAGATTTGATCCTGTCCCATTGATAGACCCGATAATAGCGGACAATCATTACAATTCGGTGGCGGATCGATGAACTTCGGAGTTTGTCACTTAGCTGTAGAATTGGCTAGCTATTCTTCGCACGTGAAGCCATTCCTTCTTGCGATATTCTCAATTGGCGTACTTGTGGCTGCCGACCCAACTCATCACATAGAAATCCACGGCCATCGCGGCGCGCGCGCCATGCGGCCGGAGAACACGATTCCAGCGTTTGAATACGCCATAGCCGCGGGCGTCGATGTGCTTGAGCTGGACATGGCCGTCACCAAGGACGGCGTTGTTGTCGTGTCGCACGATCCGATCCTGCATCCGCCGGTATGTTCGGGACCCAAGCCCGAAGTCGCCATCCACACACTGACGCTCGCTGAAGTGAAGCAATGGGACTGCGGCAAGATCCAGAATCCGGCGTTCACCAAACAACAAACGATTCCCGGCACACGGATGCCCACGCTCGAAGAGGTGTTCAACCTCGCGCCCAAGGGTACGTTCAAATTCAACATCGAAACCAAGATCTTCCCGGATCATCCAGAGCTTGCGCCGCCGCCGGATGAATTCGTGCGCCTGGTGCTGGCGTTGATTCGCAAGCATCATCTGGAGTCGCGCGTCATTCTGCAATCGTTCGATTTCCGCACGCTGCATGAGATGAAGAAGCAGGCTCCGGAGATTAAACTTGCCGCTCTATACAGCGGCCCGCCGAAGAGCTTCGTGGAAATTGCCAAAGAAGCCGGGGCGGATATGATCTCGCCCGAATTTAAATTGGTCACGCCATTGCGCGTTCGCGAATCCCAAACGGCTGGATATCCTGTCGTGCCTTGGACCGCCGATACTCCGGACGACTGGGACCGCCTGATTGCCGCCGGCGTCGACGCCATCATTACGGACGATCCCGCCGGCCTGATCGCTCACCTCAAACGCCGGTAGATCGCTCTTCATGTTTTAAAACATCCGTTGTTTCGATCCGATCTATGATCGCTTCTTCGACGAAGTCGTTTGTTGCGCATTCGTCACGCAATCGCAAATACGGTGAAAGAACCGGTGTGTATGGTTACAGGCATGACCTTTCGCACCATCGCATTACTAGGATTGTTTGCGCTCACAGGTGCTGCCTGTTTTGGGCAGTTTGAAACGTCGGAGGTTCTCGGAACCGTCTATGACGCTTCGCACCAGCCGGTCGTGAATGCAGCAGTCACCCTGACGAATCAAGACACGGCCGTCGAAGCCAAGGCCGTGACGGACGTCGTCGGCAACTATGATTTCTTCAACGTCAAAGTCGGTCGCTACACGGTAACCGTTGAAGTAGCCGGGTTCTCCAAATTCTCTTCGCCGAATATCGGCGTCGCGGTCAATGCTCGTCAACGCGTGGATGCCACGCTGCAGATAGGATCGGTCTCCGACACGGTCACTGTCACGGATCAGGCTAGCGTCGTCGAAACCGACACCAGCGCGCACAGCCAGGTGATCAGCACGCAGACCATCGAGGCGCTCCCGCTGAACGGCCGAAACTATTCGAGCCTGGCATTGCTTGCGACGAACGTGCATATTTCACCCATCGCCGCCGCGTTTTCGCCCAGCGCCACTCCGCGCGAGGGCGCGTTCAACGTCAACGGCATGCGCAGTACCTACAACAACTTCCTAATGGACGGCCTGGATAACAACTCCTACGGAACCAGCAACCAGAACTTCTCCAGCCAAGTTGTGCAGGCATCACCCGATGCCATTGCCGAATTCCGCGTCATCACCAGCAACTTCAGCGCGGAGTACGGACGTTCTGGTGGCGCGGTGATCAACGCGGTGCTGAAGTCCGGCACCAACCAGCTCCACATGAGCGCTTGGGAATTTTTACGCAACACGGACCTGAACGCGATCGGCTTCGTGTTCGGCGTACGGCCGTCCACTTTCGTGAAGCCGACGTTCCACCGCAATCAGTTCGGCGCCACCATCGGTGGACCGCTCATCAAGGACAAGCTCTTCTTCTTCGGCGATTATGAAGGCCTGCGACAGACGCAAGGATTTTTCAACTTGTACTCGGTGCCGAGCACGTCGGATCGTCAGGGCATTCTGCCCGTCACGGTTGTGAATCCGCTCACGGGAGTGGTTTATCCTGCCGGCACCACGATTCCTGTGGCGCAGATCAATCCGTTTGCGGCCGCGGCGCTTGCGGCACTGCCTGCGGCGTCGAATGCGACGCGGGCGAACAACCTCGCCACTACGGTTCCACTGCGCGACTACAGCGACAAGTACGACGCCAAGCTCGATTATCAAGTGCAGAGCAACATGACGGCATTCCTGCGCTTCAGCCAGCGCAAGGACATCGCGTTCTTCGGACCTTCCGATCCCGGCGCTTCGGGTGGCGATGGAAACGGCTTCATCCATGCGATCCAGCAGCAAGCGGCAGCCGGCTACACGTGGACCATGTCGGCGCGGTCGTTGTTTGAAGCACGCCTCGGCTTCACGCACGTTCTCGGGGGCAAGTCCCCGCCGTTCCTCGGTGGACCGGATATCGCCAAGCAGTACGGTATCCTTGGCCTGCCATCAAGCTTGGCCAGCGGATTCCCCACGCAGGTGATCAGCGGCTTTAGCAATCCCACATTTGGACGGCAGGGGACGAATCCTCAGTATCAGAATCCAACGTCGTGGAATCCGAAATTCAATTACGCGACGGCTCGTGGCCGCCACTCTCTCAAGGCGGGTTATGAATTCCTGATGGTTCGAACGGAAGTTCTGGACATCAATCCGCTGTACGGACAGGACTCATACGGCGGTCAATACAGCAAGCCAACGTGCGCGCAAATTGGACAGGCCGCGGGATGCACCGTTCCGGCGGATGCGACCAGCTATAACCTCGCCGACTTCTATTTCGGACTTCCGAATGCCATCGCACAGGGCAGCAACTTGACCACCAACATGCGCCAGCACGTGCATTCGTTCTACGCGCAAGATGACTGGCGAGTCTCGCCGAAGTTGACTCTGAACGTCGGCCTGCGCTACGAGTACGCTACGCCCATTTGGGATCGCGACAACCTGTGGTCGAACTTCGATCCGAAGACGAATACGCTGGTGCGCGCCACCGATGGCAGCATGTTCAATCGCGCGCTCGTGAATCCCGACCACACCAACTGGGGTCCGCGTATCGGCGCAGCATATAGCGTGGATTCGAAGACTTCGATCCGCGCGGGCTACGGCATCAGCTACACGTTCTTCAACCGCCCGGGCAGCGCCATCGAAAATATCAACGGACCCCTTGCGGTGTTCGGAACGGTGACGCAAACGGCCCTTCCCGGCCAGCCCGGATTCCTCACGACGCAAACCGGCTTCAACGCTGGAATTGGAACCACGTTCAATTCCGCCACGACGAACAACGACTATATTCCGGCGGACATGAAGTGGCCGCGCATCCAATCCTGGGTGGTGTCTATCCAGCGCGAAGTCATGAAGGACACCATCATCGAAGTGGCCTACAATGGCAACAACAGCTCGCGCCTGCCGATCCTGGGCGATTACAATCAAGCGGCTCCCAACGCCGTTGGTGGCACTCTGGGTGTGCAGGCCCGCCGCCCGATTCCGACCTTCGGTCCGATCACGTGGGTCGATCCGGTGGGCGTGAATCACTACAATGGCCTGTCCGTCCGCGCCGAACATCGCTACAGCAAAGGACTGTACCTGTTGAACTCGTTCACCTGGAGCAAGTCGATTGGAAATTCCGAACAAGCGCTGGAGACGGCCCCGGGCCAAAGCGTCGCCAACGTGCAGAACATCCGCAACCTAGGGGCGGAGATGGGGCCTAGCAGCTTCGACGTCACCTTCATCAACGTGAGCAGCGTGGTCTATCAACTCCCGTTCGGCAAGGGCAAGGCGATGATGCACAACTCCAACCGCTTCGTGGATCTCGCCGTCGGAGGATGGGAGATCAACGCGATCAACACGGCGAACACGGGAATCCCGCTCAATGTGTTCTATGCTCCGCCGGCGGCCAACGACGTGACTGGTGGTGTCGCCGACTACCGCGGCAACGCATTTCTCCGCCCGAACGTCACCGGCCCGCTGCCGAGCCTCACGCGCGATCAGCAGATCGGCGGATACTTCGGACCCGCCATCGGCGCTGCCGGCAGCATCTTTACTTTGCCCACGGCCGATAATCCCTGGGGCAACCTGGGACGCAACGCCTTCCGCGCTCCCAATTTCGAGCAGCTCGATCTGGGCATCACCAAGAACTTTGCGTTGACCGAGCGCGCCAAGCTGCAATTCCGCAGCGAGTTCTTCAATTTGTTCAATCGCACGAACCTGGGCATCCCGAATCAGCAAGCCAACAGCACGGCCTTCGGAACGATCACGACGGCGTACCCTGGTCGCCAGATCCAGTTCGGCTTGAAGCTGTTGTTCTAGGAACAGCACCGAGAACAATTTGTGATCAGAATGTTTTTTGCTGATCACGACGGTTTAACACACGCCCTCT
>CAITIX010000078.1 GCA_903892565.1 uncultured Acidobacteriia bacterium | reverse complement strand
CTGCCCATCCTTGCGATGACCGCGCACGCCATGAACGGCGATCGGGAGCGCTGCCTTGAAGCCGGAATGAACGGATACATTTCAAAGCCGATTCAACCCGCGCACTTGATCGCAACTATTGCACAAGCCATTTCCGCGGCTTCCTTGCATGCCGGCCCCGCAGGCAGCTCAGTCAATCAAGCGGAACCGTACGATCACCACAACATGGTCAGCGACTTGCTGCGCGTATTCCTGCAACTGGCTCCGGCGCGCATCGAGCGCCTGGAAAGCGCCGCGGTCCATCACGACGGCACGACTATCGCGGCCGAAGCCAAGAAGATCGCCGCAGCCGCCGAACAGCTTGCCGCCCAGAACCTCACCGAATGCGCCACGCGCATCGAACTGGCTGGAACGCGCGGAGATTTCGAAGGAATCCAGGGCGACCTCGAACGCCTGCGCAAGGAAATCCACGCGCTGGAAGAAGTGATCGCCTAGAAATTCCCAGCGCTATTCGGAACCGGCGGCAGCCGATTGCACTTGCGCACTCTGCTCGTCGCCATTTGCGGACAACTCGTCTTTCGTTGTTTCCTGCGTTGCTTCTTTCGCTGTAGCTTCCGCCGCCTGGTCCGCAATGGCTTTCGCGCGTAGCGCCTCTTCTTCCGCCTTCCGGTCCGCCTCTTGGAATAGTGCGCGCACGCGTTCCAGCAAGGCCGCTTGTGTATAAGACCGCCGTAATTCCGTTGCCGATTTCT
The DNA here is from genome assembly GCA_903892565.1 of uncultured Acidobacteriia bacterium. Lineage (GTDB taxonomy): Bacteria > Acidobacteriota > Terriglobia > Bryobacterales > Bryobacteraceae > Palsa-187. Next base: position 5,147 of record CAITIX010000078.1, on the reverse strand, counting down.
CCGCATCGTCGACGATGGTGAGCATCGCCAGATTCGGATGCGTGGCGTGCAACGCTTCCTGAATTTGCTGCGCCTCTAGCTGGGGTGCAACCACAAGATCCAGCGCGCCCTCGCGCATTTCGGCCAATGTGATAGCCTCCACCGCATCGGCCGCTTCCATCAGGTTGTAGCCATGGGCTTCAAAGAATTTGTGCAGCTCCGCGCGCACGATTTCGCGCGCCTCCACCAACAACACGGCATGTGTCAGGGTGGGAGAAATCTCCGCGCCCGCCGCCTCTGGCTCCGTCCATCGCGGCAGCAAAACTTCTAAGCAGCGATATCCATCGGCACCACGCGTCACGGAGAAATAACCCTCGTGCTCGGTCGCGATGTTGTGCGCTACCGATAGTGCCAGGCTTTCGTCCTCCACGGATACCGATTCTCCGGCGCCCGTCGCCACGGGCAGATAGCTGATCGCAATTCGCAGATAGCCTCCCGGAGGCCCCTCCATGCGCTCCGCGGCCGAGCCCGTTTCGATGCGCACTTCCCCGCCCTGCGCGGACATCTTTCCCGCGTGCATGGTCAAGTTCATCAGAAGCTGCTCGAACTGGCCTTCATCCACATGGATCTTTCCCGCATGCTGGGCCGGACGCACCACCACGTTGACACCTGTGCCCGCCACCGTTTCCAGGAGCTTCGACATCCGGCGCAGCACACCATTCGGACTCACCACCTCGGGATGTCCCGGCTGCCTCTTCCCAAAGCCCGCCAGCTTCCGTGTGATTTGCTCCGCAGCAGCAGCCGCCGCCCGGATCTCTTCGGCCGACGTGCGCGCCGGCGAGTAATCCGCGAACTGTTCCAGGATGCGTTCGGCCTGCGTGCGAATGACCGACAGCAGGCTGGAATATTCGTCGGCTACTCCCGCCGCCAGCCTTGCGGCCGCCTCCACCTTTTGCGATTGCCGCAGTTGTTCTTCTTCCCAGCGGCGATGTCCTACGTCGCGGAAACTCAGCACCGCGCCGATCGCCCCATGCTCCACGCGCACCGGAGCCGCAGTACCTTCCACGGGAACCGTGCGCCCCTCGCGCGTCACCAGTTGCGCGTCTCGTCCCAGGGATACGGCCGCATCCCGCAACATCGCGAGCGGAACCGGCGCTTCGATCGGCAAGCGCTGCGGAGCCTCACGCTGTGCCCGGCCGCCGTCCGCCGTTGCATCGATTTGCTCCGCCGCCAGTGGGACGATCTTTTCCAGGCGCTTGCCAACGGCGTCTTCTTCCTTCCATCCCGTAAGAGCCTCGGCCGCCGGATTCAGGATGCGCACGCGCCCTTCCACATCCGCCACCGCAACGGCATCCGCCACCGAGCCAAGCACCGCCGTCAGCCAGGCTTCTCTTTCGGCGATCTCCCGCTCCATCGCATGCTTGTAAATGGCGATCTCAATCGACGTATGCAGCGCGGTCGGAGCCACGGGCTTTACGATGTATCCGAACGGCTCGGCCTGTTTCGCGCGTTCCACTGTGGCACGGTCCGCATGCGCCGTCAGGAACACAACCGGGATCCCATACCGCTGACGAACGATGCGCGCGGCCTCAATGCCGTCCATGTTCCCGTCCAGGCGGATATCCATCAGCGCGATCTCCGCGCCGCGCGCCATCTCCACGGCTTCTTCGCCCGTGCTGGCGATGCCCGTGACCCGATGGCCCAGCGATTCCAGGCGCTGCTCGATATCCCGCGCGATTAGCCCCTCATCCTCAACCAGCAGCACGCTATAGGATTTTGTCTGCTGCCTGTCCTTTTGTGGTGCCACTGCCACCGCCACTGGAGATTTCCCCGCTTGAGATTTGCTCGCGTGCATATTTCTCTCCTTCTTCCGGGAACGTGAGCCGGCAAATGGCGCCCGCTCTTTCTATGCCGCCCTGTGCGCGGCCGCTTTCGATGGAAAACGCGCCTCGCAACTGGCGCGTCAAAATTCGAACAATGTTCAGCCCCAGCGTTTGCGCCTGCCGCAGTTCCGCCGCGACACCCACGCCGTTATCGCGGACCTCCAGCACAACCGACCCTTCGCCGCGAGCGCCGCGCACTTCAATCCATCCCGGACGCCCCTTCGGGAACGCATGCTTCAGCGCATTCGAGATCAGCTCGTTCAGGATCAGCGCCGCCGGAATCGCGCGATCCACGCCCAACGGCAGCGCCGCCAGCTGCAACCGGCATTGCACGTGCCCCGGATCCACTCCGTACGCGTGCATCAAGTGATTCGCCAACAGCGCGGCATTTTCCGCCAGATCCACTTCGCGCAGATTGCGCGCCTGATACAGCTGCTCGTGGATCAGCGCTATGCTTTCCACACGATTCTGGCTTTCCCGCAGTGCCGCTGTCAGCGTTTCATCCCCGAAGCTCTCCGCCTGCAAGCGCAGCAGGCTCGCAATCACTTGTAGGTTGTTCTTAACGCGATGATGAACCTCTTCGAGCAATGCGTCTTTCTCACACAGCAGCCCGTCTTTTTCGATGATGAGTTGATCTTTTTCGACTAAAAGACGGGCCAGCCGGTCGCGCTCGGCCTGCAAATCGTTCAACAGCCGGACTTTGCCCGTCGCTTTTTCGATGGCCAGGCGCAAGCTCTTCGCCGTGATGCCCTCTTTGACCAGGTAATCCTGCGCCCCGGCACGAATGGCCTCCGCCGCTACCTGCTCGTTTCCCAGGCCCGTCAGCATGACGACCGCAAATTTCGGCAGGTCCACGGCGTTCGCTCGCCCGCCCGATGTGTCGCAGATGCGTTGCAGAAACTCCGCGCCGGTCATATCCGGGAGCTTATAATCCAGCAACACGCAATCGGGCAACGCTCGACCTAAAGCCTTTTCTGGCAATAACTTGCAAAGCTCCAACCCGCGCCGCGCGGTGGGAGCCTCCACGAAGTCGAGCTCCGCTCCATACTCCTCACGGAGCAGCACCCGGCACAAAGTCCGGTCAGCCGAGGAATCGTCAACCATTACGACTCTCACACCAATTTGTGCGCCGGCGGTAGGGAAACTCTCTAACTTGTTCTGGGAAAAGACTGATGCACCGTTATGGAATTTTCCCGAACTGGAGAGTCCGCGTCTCCCGACGTCGTTCCCGTTTCCCGCTACAATCGAAAGACCATGAACCCTTGAGAACCCGGCGCGCAGATCGGACCCTACACTCTGCTCGACCGCCTCGGCTCCGGAGGCATGGGAGAAGTGTGGAAAGCGCGAGACACGCGGCTCGACCGCACGGTCGCCATGAAGCGTCTGCTCGGCCAGCACACATCCCCGGCCGCTGCGGCGCGATTTCAACAGGAAGCCCGCGCCATCGCGGCGCTGAATCATCCGAACATCTGCCAAATCTACGACGTCGGTCCGGATTATCTGGTGCTGGAATACATCGAAGGCAAGCCGCTGGTGTCGAAGGACAATCCCGGATCGACGAATGTAGACGACGCCATCAAGATCGCCCTGCAAATCGCCGCCGCGCTCGAAGAAGCTCACGGACACGGCATCACGCATCGCGATTTGAAGCCCGACAATATTCTCAAAACCCGCACCGGCGTTAAAGTCCTCGACTTCGGACTCGCCAAGCTCTCCGCCGATTCCGACGCCACGAAAACCGTCGAAGGCACCGTGATGGGCACCGCCGCGTACATGTCGCCGGAGCAAGCGGAAGGCAAGATGGCCGACGCGCGCTCCGATATTTTCTCGTTTGGAGCCGTGCTCTACGAGCTCCTTGCTGGACGCCGCGCCTTCACCGGAGATTCCATGGCCGCCGTTCTGGGAGCCGTCCTCACCGCCGATCCCGCGCCCTTAGAAGCTCCCGCGGCACTGGCCCGCGTCGTGACCACGTGCCTGCGCAAAGCTCCTGCCGAGCGTTTCCAGAACATCGCCGAACTGAAGAAGGCTCTGGAAACAATCGTGTCGCAAGTCGCGGTGAATGCGGAACCGGACAAGCCGCAGCCCTCGATTGCCGTCCTCCCCTTCGCCAACATGAGCGCCGACAAGGAGAACGAATACTTCAGCGACGGCCTGGCCGAAGAGATCCTGAACCTGCTGGCGAAGATTCCGAACCTGAAGGTGATCGCCCGCACGTCTTCTTTCAGCTTCCGCGGCAAGGAGGAGGACATCCGCAAGATCGCCGAAACGCTCGGCGTGAGCCATGTGCTGGAAGGCAGCGTGCGCCGCGCGGGCAACCGTCTGCGCGTCACCGCGCAGTTAATCCACGCCGCCGACGGAGCGCATCTGTGGTCGGAACGCTACGACCGCGACATGACTGACGTCTTCGCCATTCAGGACGAAATCGGCCAGGCGATTTCCGAAGCCTTGCAAGTACGGCTGGCCCCGCGCACGAAAGCCGTGAACGTGGAGGCCTACCAGCTTTATTTGAAGGGACAGTATCACCGCAACCGAATCACAGCGGAAAGCCTGGCGAAAGCGAAAGAGTACTTTGAGCAGGCCTTGGCTATCGACCCGAATTATGCTGCGGCGTACAGCGGACTGGCGTCGTACCATTATTCGCTCGCGGCGATCTTCGTAAAGCCGAGTGGTGAAGTGGCCCTTTGGCGAAGTCGGCGGCGCAGAAGGCGCTGGCCCTCGATCCTGCCAACAGCGAGGCACACAGCGTATTGGGCATTGTGGCGGGAGCCTTCGATTACGACTGGAAGCTGGCCGAAACCCATTTCCGCAAAGCGATGGCGGCTGCGCCCATCTCGCCGCCGGTGAGGTACCGTGACGCCCAATTTTATCTGCAGCCATTGGGACGATTTGCGGACGCCATAGAACAATTGGGGTTGGCGCTCGAGGCCGATCCGGTTTCGGCGGTCTTTCACTGGGGCATGGCTTGGTCCCTGTACTCCGCGAAGCGATATCGGGAGGCCATGGATTACGCACGCAGAGGGATGGAGATCGACGCAAACTTCCCGTATAACTGGCAGACGCTCGGGTGGGCCCAACTCCACGAAGGCCTCGCACCGGAAGCGATTGCCAGCCTCCAACGATTTGTAGAGCTGACACCGTGGCGGGGCCAGAGCGCATGGTTACTGGCATCGGCCTACCATCAGGCGGGCGATCACGCGCGTAGCCAGGAATTAGCCCGAACGCTCGCCGCATCATACGGCCAAACCTACAACGCAGCGATGTATTACGCAGCTACCGGTGAAGTGG
>CAITIX010000077.1 GCA_903892565.1 uncultured Acidobacteriia bacterium | reverse complement strand
CGCTCCACCTTCCCCGTGCGAAGAGTGACGTGATTTCTTCCCAAAACCATAGGGCAACGGCGTCCACTCCGTCGTCACGTTTTAGTTTGTCGGCCAGTCCTTCCGTACTGCCCAGGTTGCGAATGATTTGAACCGATGGCGGAAGGATGCCGGTGTTGATAATTTGCCGCTGCGCTGTCGTTTTCTTGTCGCCTGTTGTTCCGAACAGAACGCCATAGAAATTTGGGTAGATCCGTTCGCCAGCAAACATCCACGTGCGACGCCCAAGAGAAACCGCCCCTGCCGCCCAGCACGCCGCAAAATGGAATACGTCCGAGGCTTCCGTTGTTTGGCGCATTGCTTGCCGGTAATCAGCGAAGACGCCGCGCCAAGCGATCTCGGGAAACGTCGGAAGTTCGCATTCACCCGTCTCCCCTTTCGATACTTCTACCGTATTGGCCCTAGCCTCCGCGCCGCGTAAGATTTGCATCGCTTCGTCACCGATTGCGTTAAGCAGCAATGGCAACCTCCATGAGGAAAAACGCGAGACGACGTTGTACGCGGGTCTGCGAGGATGCCCCGGCTAGCACCATTGCCCGCGTCAGTTCGGCGTTCGTGGCTTGCCATGCCTGGTATTCGTCAGCGAGCGCCGATCCCCCCGCGCGTATGATGCCAAGCAGTCGGGTGTGATCGGCCCGAGCAGCATTGTTCGATTCAAGATCGTCGAGTACTTGTTCGGCAAGCGCCCGCGCCGCCACGCCCCAAGATTCTGCTTCAGTACGTTTGGCTATCTGCTTCACACGTTCCGTCCGCTCCTCATGCGAAAAAGACCGCCGCGAATCAAGCCCGCAGTTTTCTTCGAGCCATCGAAGCGCCGCGGCACGCGAACAACAGAGCGCTATTTCAACGAGACTGAGCGCTCCTCCTCCTTTGCCGTCGCGATAGTCGAACCACGTGCCTCTCGCGGCGTCTAGCGCCACGTTGCGCGTGTCGCCTCCGCGCCAGAACGCTTTTCCGCGGTTGCCGCGCAATGGGCCACCACCGAGCGCATGCCAGACGGCTACGATATCGAGCTCCGTAATCGTCATGCTCTGTCACCCTTCCCCGTTTGTCTCTGTGCGCAGCATACGTATGTTATACAGTGAAACTAGCGTGAAATACACTTCTGAGCGTGATGTGAGCGTGACACCCTTCCCCGATTCTTTGCGAGCCTTCCAATCCGGCGCGGCTGAGCGCCCAATGCGCTCAAGTGGCTGGGTGTTGCCCCACGACGTCAGACACGATGATCGAGAGCTTTGGTGGGTTCTGGAGCTGAGGGCTGAGTGGAGAATGACCGCGGGAGGGCGTGGAATGCTTGAGGAATTCCTACAACTGAAGGACAAGCCCAATGATTCTATAGCCCAGTTTGCCCGCAAATGGGGCGGCTTGGGTGTGTTTCAGCCTAGTCCTGGACGCCGATATAATGGTCCATTTCCTCGGAGACGGAAGTCTCATCCCCCCGTCTTTGATTGGAAACTGAGTGAATGGTGGGCAGATTTTGAGGGCGGTGCGGATTTTCGTTTTGCTGAATATCGAGAAACCTTCGAAGAGTGGCGATATTGGATCAACAAGTTTTCCAGCGTGATCCGGCTGTCAGCGGCGAACATGGCCGATCAGATTGACGAGGAAGCTTTGCGGGAGCTCCTTGGACGTAAAACTCCGCCGAAGGTTGTGGAAAAACCTGGGATGTGGAAGGCATATAAATTTGGAGACATAACTATATTGGCTCATCGGCAAGATATCAATGATCTTTTGGCGCGTGAGGTTGCAGACTGGTGCAAGATCGCTGACCTAGGACTGGCATTGCGTCCCCCCTTTGACGATTCGTGGGGCGACCTCCGGCTAGAACTAATAACACACTGTCTGTTGGCTGGTCTTCTGCTTCAATTGATGGCTGCGATTGGTGGAGTGTCCGGTTATAGTATTTGTTCGGCTTGCGGTACGGTTTATTCGCCAGAACGACAGCCGCGAGTCGGCGAGAGACATTACTGTAATCGCCCATTGTGCAAGAAAGCGGCTGCCTCGCAACGGCAGCGCCGTAAGCGCCAACTTGCCCAAAAGCGTTAGCGGATACTCCAGCAACAGAAATAAATAACCATCTAAAACGGAACGGAACGAGACAATGAGCAATTAGGGCCGATGCTAGTGACTTCAGTGGCGTCCTGGTGTACGCGACAAGCAGACCGTATTCGTGGAACCTTCACAAGTTCTAGGCACCGGACAGTCGATGGCTGACGGTTCCGCGCGGAATAGCCTGAACAAGAGGTGCTATCACTCTTGGGCCGCGAATTGCCTTCCCTGCTGGCAGGGAGGTGATAGCACTCGTAAATGCAAGGCGGTACTCATCCGGAGGAAACATTGGCAAGGATGAAGATATTCGTTCGTTTCCCTGCCCGAAAGACGTTCGCATGATATCACTGCAAGAATGAACGATCGAGGTCAGGGGCTTGGCATGTCTTGTTGTAGTAGACATTCTTCATCGGCGGATGTGCAAACGATAACTCGCGCGGACAAAACGAAAGGTGATAGCACGTTCCGCGAAAACCGAAGTGCGGTTAGGACCACGAGATACCTCGATCTGATAGCACAGGATGCGCT
>CAITIX010000076.1 GCA_903892565.1 uncultured Acidobacteriia bacterium | reverse complement strand
CCGTGGACACGTGCGAAATTTTGTCGGAGACGCCAGCCGACTTGATCGCCTTTTCGGAATCTCCGCCACCCACGACGCTGATCGCGCCCTTCTCTGATGCCGCAGCAACGGCTTTCGCCAGCGCAACGGTTCCCTTGTCGAACGGAGGCATTTCGAACACGCCCATGGGTCCGTTCCAGATGATGGTTTTCGCCGACGCGACCACGGCTTCGTAATTCGCGATGGTCTTCGCGCCGATGTCGAGCGCCATCTTGCCGTCGGGAATCAGATCGACGGTTTCATGTTCCGCGCCCGCCTTGAATTCGGACGCCACGACGTGATCCACAGGCAGCACGAGCTTGCCCCCGGCCTCCGCGAGCAACGATTTCGCGAGATCGATCTTGTCTTCTTCCACCAATGACTTCCCGGTGCTTTCGCCGCGCGCGCGCAAAAATGTATAGGCCATCGCGCCACCGATCAGCAACTTGTCCACAACCTTCATCAGGTTTTGGATGACTTCGATCTTGTCGGACACTTTCGCGCCGCCCAGGATCGCCACACACGGGCGCTCGGGATTCTTGGTGACTTTGTTCAGATATTGGAGCTCTTTGTCCATCAGCAAGCCGGCCGCGGCCTGCTTCACGTACGCGATCATGCCGACGGTCGACGCATGCGCGCGATGCGCCGAACCGAACGCGTCGTTCACGTACACATCGCACAACGCCGCGAGCTGCTTCGAAAACTCGGGATCGTTCTTTTCTTCCTCCGCATGGAAGCGAAGATTTTCCAGCAGCAACACTTCGCCGGGCTTCGGCAACATCGCGGCGACCTCAGGTCCCACGCAATCGGGAGCCATCGCAACAGGCTTACCGAGCAATGTAGCGAGACGCTCCGCGCACGGCGCCAGACTCATCTCGGCGTTCGGCTTGCCCTTGGGACGTCCCAAGTGGCTGGCCAGAATCAAGGCTGCGCCGTGATCCAAGGCATACTGAATGCTCGGCAGCGACGCTTTGATGCGCTTGTCGCTGGTAATTTCCTTGCCGCCAGGAGCCAGCGGGACGTTAAAATCCACTCTCATGAAAACGCGCTTCCCCTTCAAGTCGAGGTCGCGGATCGATAGTGCGCTCATAGTTTTATTATGCCCTCCTATTATTTTGTGATCCCGAACACGGGCCAATATTTCGCGGCCAATTTACGGGGACGGAAATCGGGTCCGCACCAAATGTGGCTAGTGGAGCCCGTTGCTCGCAGCTGTTCTGTGACAGCATCCTTGATTTCGTAGTCAAAACGCGGCAAGCGTGCGTTCGCTTCGCCCATGGTCGCCACCACCACGATTTCGTCATCGTAGCGCGCGGGCGAGACGTACTTGCAATGCGCTTCCAGCACGGCCAGCAGATAGCCGTCTTCTTCGATATCGCGATATCGGCCGCCCGCAGCCCTGCAAAACTCAACGCGCCCCACTTCCATCCAGACCAAATAATTCGCGTAGTACACCACGCCCATCTGATCGGTTTCGGCGTAGCGTACGCGCAGGCGCGTCTCCACGGATTGCATTTCTCCAGCTTTGCATACTTAGGTCTACCTATTTGTCGGAGCGTGAGTCTATCCAGCGGATTTTGGGAACCCAAAGCCGCCGGAATCAGTCTGTTAGTATGAGCAAAGGTGCGTATCAAAGTTCTGTTTTTCGGTCTGGTTCGCGACGTCGTCGGCCTACGCGAGGACTCCCTCGACTTGCCCAACGGAGGCCGTCTCGGCGAGGTGTTCGAGCACTACGCGGCGCGCTTTCCGCGCTTGCAGGAAATGTCGGGTAGCATCGTGCTCGCGCTCAATCAGCAGTTTTCGACGCCTTCGGCTCCGCTCGCCGAAGGCGATGAGGTCGCGCTACTGCCTCCGGTCAGTGGCGGCTCGGGCCCCTACACGCACCAGATTGCGGAGCCCGCTGGGCACTTTTTCGCACTGACGCGCCAGACGATCGATAGTTCGGCGCTTTCTCGCGGCCTGCTGCAGGGCGTGGACGGAGCCATGGTCACGTTTGACGGCGTCACGCGCAACAACACCAAAGGCCGCGCCACGCGCTATCTGGATTACGAATGCTATGAGCCCATGGCCGTGAAGACCATGGCCGAGATCGGCCGCGAAATTGCCGCGACGCACGCCATCAGCCGCATCGCGATGGTGCACCGCTTGGGACGCGTCGACATCGGCGAGGCAAGCGTGGTTGTGATCGCGACTTCACCGCATCGCAGGGCTGCGTTCGATGCCGCGCTCGAAGGGATCAATCGATTGAAGCGCACCGTTCCCGTGTGGAAGAAAGAACATTTCGCCGACGGCGAAGTTTGGGTGGAAGGCGAATGGGACGACAGCATCGTCAAAGCTCGCTGAGCTTTTCTGTTCTAACTGGCAAAACAAATTGAAAGTACCGTTCTTCAAATCGCGCGCCCTGTCGTCTCGCGGACTTTTGTCTCGCGGACTGCGGATCGCCACCGTGCTGCTCGCCGCTGGCGCCCTGATCGCGCAGGAACCCATGTTCAAAGTGGACGTCCGTCTGGTGCGCCTGCTCGTCACCGTGAAAGATGCAGCTGGAGAGCTCATAGGGTCCCTCGATCGCAAGCAGTTCACGGTGACCGACAACGGCATCGCGCAGGAGATCGCCGCATTTGAGCGTCAGACGGCGCAGCCTCTTTCCGTAGAGCTTTTGATCGATACCAGCGGGTCCACCGGCAAAGACTTGAAATACGAAACCAATTCGATTAGCACCTTTCTCAAGGCCTTCCTGGGCGAAGGGAATCCCGAAGACGCGGTCGCGTTGTATTCCTTTAACGACGACGTGACGCTCTTGAACACGTTCACGCGTCGCATGGATCGGATTGAAGACCGCCTGAGGCTTCTGCATCCGGACGCAGGGACTTCGTTGTACGACGCGGTCTATCTCGCGGCCCCAGATCTTCGCGATCGCCAGGGGCGCCATGTGATGGTCGTCGTGACCGACGGCGGCGACACCACCAGCAAGAAGAAATATCGCGATGCCGTGGAAGCGGCGCAACGCGCCGATGCGGTGCTGTATGCCCTGGTCGTTGTGCCGATCACGAATCCCGCGGGACGCAACACCGGGGGCGAGCACGCGCTCGAAGCGATGGTGGAGGCCACGGGTGGCCGAATGTTTTATCCCAGCATCGGCGCCGAGCTCGACCGCGCGTTCGCCGATATTCTGCGCGATCTCCGCACGCAGTATTTGATCGGATATTATCCGCGCGGCGTGCCGCAAGGCGACCGCAACTTCCACACCGTGCACGTCGGCCTGGAGCGCAAGGAATTGCGAGTTTCGACGCGAACCGGATACTATGGGGACAGTTCCCGTTAATATACGGGCATAAACGACGTGGCAGGAAAAATCAGCAACGCAAAAGCTCCCGCACAAACTTTGGCCGAGGCCCGGTACCTCAAAGAGTTGATCGATGGACAAGTGGCCGTGCGCCTGCATTTGGTCGACGATCAGGAACTGGAAGGCACGCTCGAGTTCTTCGACGCGCGATTTTTGCGCCTCACCCGCGATCAACAACCCAACGTCTTCGTCTTCAAACACGACATCAAGTACATCTACGAGCTTGCACAGTGAGTGAATTTGTCGAGAAGGCCGCCGCGATTGCGCGCGAGGCCGGAGCAGTCATCAATACACTTGCCAAACGTGGCATCGGTTACGAACTAAAGGGTGTGCACGATCTGGTGACGGAAGCCGATCGGGCCAGCGAGCATCTCATCATCGAACGGCTCGAACAGCACTTTCCGACGCATGCCATTGTTGCGGAAGAAAGCGGCGCGCACGAAGGATCTTCGGAATATCGCTGGTACGTGGATCCTCTCGATGGCACCACGAACTTCGCGCATTCCTTTCCCGTGTATAACGTCACGCTCGCGCTCGAAAGAGCGGGTGAAGTGATCGCGGGCGTGGTGTATGATCCCACGCGCGATGAAATGTTCCAGGCAGAAAAAGGCTCGGGCGCTTTCCTCAACGGCCAACGAATTCACGTGACGAAAACCGCGAAGCTGGAAGACTCCCTGTGCGCCACCGGCTTCCCTTCCCGCAAACGGCACCAGAACATCAACATTCATTTCTACTATCAATTTGCGATGCAGACGCATGGCGTGCGTCGCGCCGGTGCCGCCGCGATTGACCTTGCGTATGTGGCCGCGGGACGTCTGGACTTTTATTGGGAGTTCAGCCTGAACCCGTGGGATATGGCCGCGGGAACGCTGCTCGTTCGCGAAGCGGGTGGCCAGTGCTCGGACATGCGCGGCAAGCCGTTCGACCTGCGAGGCAACGACGTGCTTGCCGATAACGGCCTGCTGCACGCTCCCGTAGTGCAAATGATCGATCGAATTTATCGCGGCGATTACGCTGTTCCCATGCCGCAGATGCCGACGGAGCCGTAGCCCTGATGATTCGCCGCGCGACGATTTTATTCCTGACGTTCGCGCTCGCTCTCTGCGGTCAGCCGGCGCAGAAACCGGTATGGTTGGACGCCGCGCCGCATCCCACATTTCCACAATGGAATCGTGTAGGAAGCTCCATCCCGAAGGTCAAGAAGCAGTTCGGCGACGACCTCAAGGAGTTCAAGAACCGCTGCTCTGCATCCCGGCCGCAATCCGTAACGGAATCGCCCGAAACCCTCGCGGTCACAAGTCGCGGATGGACCGTATTCAAGTCGCGCAGCGATTTCCACGGGATCGTCGTCGTTAGCGCCCTGCAGGATTACGACGGCATGTGCCGCCCCCTTGGCTATCAGGACTTCGTCTTCGTCAACGGAATTCTCGCCGGAACGCTTTCGCCGAAATCGATGGACTCGCGCAGCGACGCGTCGTCCGTCACTATTACGTTCGCGGAGTCCGGCAAGATCCTCTCCGAATTCAACCGCTACACGGAGAAGGATCCTCTCTGCTGCCCTTCCCGGATTTCCGAAGTGACGTACGAAATACAAACGAGCGGCACGAAGCCGCTCGTTGTGGTCACAAACATCCGCACTCGTCCGTCAAACTGACGAACCGTCTCAGTCCCCCGAAGCGTGTGCGATTTCCGGCTTCGTGATCTGCGTCAGGATCGCTTTCGCATCCGCTTCCGTGAACTCCTGCGTCTTGTTCGAGTGATTCATGGAACAGAACTTGGGACCACACATGGAGCAGAATGCCGCGTCCTTGAAACCGTCTTCCGGCAGAGTTTCGTCGTGATATGCCTGCGCGGTTTCGGGATCGAGCGACAACGCGAACTGCTTCTTCCAATCGAAGGCAAAGCGCGCGCGCGATAGTTCATCGTCGCGATCCTGCGCGCCCGGACGATGCCGCGCGATATCGGCCGCGTGCGCGGCGATTTTATAAGCGATGAGCCCCTGTTTCACGTCTTCGCGATTCGGCAGGCCCAGGTGTTCCTTGGGCGTGACGTAGCACAGCATGGACGCGCCGTACCAACCGATCATCGCAGCGCCGATCGCCGACGTGATGTGATCGTAGCCCGGAGCGAAATCCGTCACCAGCGGTCCCAGCGTGTAGAACGGCGCTTCCTGGCAAATTTCGTTTTCCAGATCGACCTGCATTTTGATCTGGTCCATGGGGATATGGCCGGGGCCTTCAATCATCACCTGGACGTCATGCTTCCAGGCGATGCGCGTCAGCTCGCCGAGCGTATTCAGCTCGCCGAACTGCGCCGCGTCGCTGGCATCGGCAATCGATCCGGGACGCAGACCGTCGCCGAGTGAGAACGTGACGTCGTGCTTCTGGAAAATCTTGCAGATATCTTCGAAGTGCTCGTACAGGAAATTTTGCTTGTGGTTCTTCACCATCCACTCGGCCAGGATTGCTCCGCCGCGGCTCACGATGCCCGTGACGCGCTTGGTGGTCAGCGGAATGTACTGCACCAGAACACCGGCGTGAATGGTCATGTAATCCACACCTTGCTCGGCCTGCTCTTCGATCACTTCCAGCATCACGTTGATGTTGAGGTCTTCCACACGCTTCACGCGCGCGAGCGCTTCGTAGAGCGGCACGGTGCCGATCGGCACCGGAGATTCGTCGATGATCGCCTTACGGATGCGCGGGATGTCGCCGCCCGTGGAAAGATCCATCACGGTATCGGCGCCAT
>CAITIX010000075.1 GCA_903892565.1 uncultured Acidobacteriia bacterium | reverse complement strand
GGTCTTGAATTTGGCGTCTTCAATGATGCCGTTCTCTTCATTGACCTGAATCTGCAGCTTCATCACGTCGCCGCATTCCGGCGCGCCCACCATGCCGGTGCCGACGTTCGGATCGCTCTTGTCGAGCGAGCCCACATTGCGCGGATTATTGTAATGATCAACGACTTTATCTGAATACATAGCTAAACTCCTTGGCCAAGTCTTCTCAATCTCAAAACCTACTGCCGGTCCGCTCCCTGACGGTCGCGGTTCGGTGCTGAAACTTGTATTAATGAGCGGTCCACTGGACCTTGCTCAAATCGATGCCTTCTTTGAACATTTCGTAGAGCGGCGAAAGCTCGCGCAGTTTCTTCACCACGTCGATCACCTTTTCCGCCACGTAATCCACTTCTTCTTCCGTGTTGAAGCGTCCCAGGCCGAAGCGAATCGACGAATGCGCCAGATCGTCTCCCGCGCCCAGAGCCTTCAGAACATAACTCGGTTCCAGCGTGGCCGACGTGCACGCCGAACCGCTCGATACCGCCACGTCGTTGATGCCCATCAGCAAGGATTCGCCTTCCACATACGCGAAGCTGATGTTCAGGTTGTTCGGCAGGCGATGTTCCAGCGTGCCGTTGATGTAGACCTCGTCCAGCGCGCCCATCAAGCGGTCTTTCAATTTGTCGCGCAGATGGCTCAGTCGTTTGGCCTCTCCTGCCATCTCGGTTTGACAAATCGCGCACGCCTCGCCCAAGCCTACAATACCGGGAATATTCAATGTGCCCGAACGCATGCCGCGCTCGTGGCCTCCGCCATCAATCTGCGCCGTCAACTGCACGCGCGGATTGCGCCGACGCACGTACAACGCGCCCACGCCCTTCGGTCCGTACATCTTATGCGCGCTGATCGAGAGCAGGTCGACGTTATCTTCCAGCACGCTCACCGGAACCTTGCCCACCGATTGCGTGGCATCCGTATGGAACAGCACGCCGCGTTCGTGTGCGATCTTTCCGATCTCGCGAATGGGCTGCAGCACGCCGATCTCGTTGTTCGCGTGCATGATGCTGATCAGGATCGTCTTGTCCGTGATGGCGGCCTTGAGCTGCTCCAGATCGATCAGCCCATTCTGCTGCAGCGCCAAGTACGTAACGCGGCAGCCTTCTTTTTCCAGGCGCTTGCACGTATCCAGAATGGCTTTGTGTTCGGTCGCCGCCGTGATGATGTGGTTGCCCTTTTCGGCATACATCTGCGCGGCGCCCTTCAATGCCAGGTTGTTCGATTCGGTCGCACCGCTCGTGAACACGATCTCTTTCGGCGTGGCGCCGATCAGATCCGCCACCTGCTTGCGGGCCTTATCCACGGCTTCTTCCGCTTCCCAGCCGAAGCTGTGATTGCGGCTGGCGGAGTTGCCGAACACGTTCGTCAGGTACGGCGTCATCGCCTTGAAGACGCGAGGATCCACCGGGGTCGTCGCGTGATTGTCCATGTAAATCGGAAGTTTGATACTCATTTTATGAACTTGTTGGCCTCTCTACGCTGTCTGATGGAACGGCGGTCAACTGAATGTTTGCAAGCATCGGCCGATGCATCGGCACGGGCATATCGTCACTGCAAAGGTCTGCCAATGAGATGCCGGCCAGCAGCCCCAGGATTCCTTCATGCACCTTACGCAGCGGTTCGCGCACCGGGCATAGCGTGCTTTGATGGCAACCCGTGTTGTGCTCCGTGAAGCATTGCGTCAGGATGATCGGCCCGTCGATGGTGCGGATCGCTTCGAGCGCCGAAATATCCGACGCCTGGCGAGCCAACCGGTAGCCGCCGTTCGTCCCTTGTTCGGACGCGAGCAATCCGCCGCGCGCCAGCTTCTGCAACACCTTCGAAAGCAAGGGCAGGGGAATGCCATACGCTTCGGCAATATCCTTGGCCGACGCGCTCCCCTTCGGACTATTCGCCGCCAGGGCAAGATGCCGCAGGGCGATCAATCCGTAATCCGCTTTTTTGGTGAGCTTCAGCATGATTTCGACAGCGTTTAGATCTCAGACCAAGTGAGTCTACCTAGACCGATTCAGTCGTCTAGGACCACTTCAGTCCTGAATCTATTATGGACCCCGCGACGCGGGGTGTCAAGTTTTCTATAAGTTGTTGGAAGAAAGGAAAAAACTCGCAGCGCGGCTGCGGGAATCCAGCGCTGAAACATAGGGGACAGCCCGCGTATTTCCATGCTCGTGTCGCGTGTGTTCTTGAGGAGCAACAGGCGGACTGTTCCCTGGTTCTAGCCTCTTAGTGTCAGGTGTTCGGCACGTCTGCCTTGGTATTCCTGGCCATATATAGCTGCGCACCGACGATGCCTAGCGAGTAGCCTAAGCAACATAGACACGGATACGTCACGAAAGCAACAACCCACCACGCTTCCCCATTGCTGGGTGGGTGAAAAAGATCTGTAATTACCATGGCCAATGGCCAGTGGCGCAAATCAGTAGCAACTGTGTTCAGAAGGAAGCATACGGGTAGAACCCAGATCCAACGACCGGATCGTGAGAGTCCAGGCAAACGTCCAGGCTGATCCACATGCATGACTCCGCCAATAGCAAAGAATGGCACGACTGTGACAGCAACCAGGACCAATGCCTCCGCCAACGTTCCACTTGACTCTGTACTGAAGGATCGCGGAATCTCGCCGGTAAGCAGCATCCACACGAGGGCCGCCGCCAGGACCAGAACTTGTTGGACGATCCAGTAGAGGATCGAGATCGCGTCACTCTTATATTGGTTCATCAAATGTCCGTTTAGGGAGACGTAGGGACATCCCGCGTCTCTCCGCACAATTCTTAGAATACAGGCTACCTGTATGCGCCGTTTCGAGAAATCTTTGTTCTCCCCAACAAAACGGTGAGATACTGAATTCGTGCCGACCATTCTAGTGGTGGGGCCGTACCGATTTTACTTCTATAGCCATGAGCCGAACGAGCCGCCTCACATCCATGTGGATCGGGACGACAAATCAGCGAAGTTCTGGTTGGAACCTGTGGCTCTTGCTAGAAACCTTGGCTTCGGGCCGTCGGAGCTGCAGCGCATTCATCGGTTAGTGGTCGAGAACAATCGGGAATTCTTGGAGAAATGGCATGAGCGCTTCCCATCCTAATTCCGGCGAACGCGTACGGGATGTCCACGTCACGGAGGACACACTCGCGGTCGATCTCCTCGATGGCCGCACCATCATCGTTCCGCTCACGTGGTATCCGCGTCTCCTGAACGCCACTCCCGCGCAACGCTCTGTCTGGAAAATCAGCGGTGCAGGTTACGGCATTCATTGGCCGGAGCTCGACGAAGACTTGAGCACGGAAGGCCTGCTGCGTGGTGCACCGGCCGCGGCAGAACCTGTTCGCACCAATGGGTGAGTATTCCGCGCGCGGCTATTCGTTCTCAAATAGGGACTTCGGCAACCCCGACTGCCGAATGATACTCAGCATTGTTCCTCGGCGGACTGGATCGTGAAGCGGAACGGGAACCGTGATGGTGGTTCCTTCGATCCGTGTTTGCATGATCCGATGGCTGCCTCGTTGGCGGATTGCGGCGAACCCGTGTTGTTCGAGGATCTGGCAGATCTCCGAGCCCGAAAGGACCCGTAATTTACCCAACGGGGACCTCAACCTGCGTCACGAACACTTCGCTCTGAAAGCGCCGGGATACTTCCGAGGGTTCCGCTGTTTCAAAAAAGAGCGTCAGGGCTTCGACGAGATTCGCTCGGGCGTCTTCGATCGTCTGGCCTTGACTCGCGATGTCCAACTCGGGACAAAGCGCCACGAATCCATCATCCTCGCGTTCGATGATCGCAGTCATCTGCCGGGCAGCTCGCATGCCTATAGTCTACGTCAACGAAACGGTCGCTAAAAAAAGCCCCACGCTTGCGCATGGGGCTCGTAGGGGGGGATTGGAAATTTTGAGCGCTTCCTACCAACCGCTGGCGACCACCGGAGTCAGCGACGTAAACGTATTCCCCGTAGCGCGTAAGCCCAGGACGTTCATATCGTAGCTGCCTGAGAATACCGCGAAGCCCTGCTGGGTGGCGAGCTGCGGATAACGAGCCGCGAGCAGGAACGAAGTATGTCCGTTGCCCGGCAGGACGATGGTATCCGTGAGCAGTTGGTTGCCGTGGAGGTCGTATACCGTGAGGCCGATCACCAGCGGCGTGGGCAGCCACGAATTCGCAATCGCGACGCCCGTCACGGACGTGGTTCCGTCAAAGGGTAGTCCGAATTTCGTATTCGCCCCGGTATCCAAGTTGGACGAGGCCTCGGCATACGACCCGTTGATGGGGATGCCGAACACCGCCGTTCCGGCGATGGTATTTTCGGTGACAAGGAGCGCCCAGCCTTGCAGGGTCGTGGCTCCACCGCCGTTGGTTTTGATCGTGACTGAGCCGCGCGAATCGAGGGTTCCGGATAAAATCGACGCGGGGGCTCCGGCAGTGGTGCTCATCGCGAGCGGGTTGCCGTTGTCATCGTAAAAGTAGAGCGTATACGGTGCCGGCACGTCGTCAAGATTGATGAGCGTGATGGTGGTCTTGGTGCCTCCGCCGTCGACGATTTGCGGAAGCGTGCCTCCACCTGCATAGACGGTATCCGAACCCAAGGCTGTGCTGGAAATAAAAGATGCCGTGAAAAGAAGTGCCGTGAGTGAAAGTCGTGCGAACATTTGTCCTCCCACAGGCTTATCGGAGATGCCCCCGATTCCTCTAGGAAGACGGTGTAAGAAAGTTTCCGAGCGCGGATTCTGAGAGTGTGCTCGGTAACGATCCTAGAACTGCTGGCAGCCGTAACCCGGGTACCAATTGCAAGGGACCAGCGGAGCGATCGACGTGTACGTTGTGCCCGCGAGATTGAGCCGCAGGCCAAGCGCTTTGATGTAGTAAGGGTTCTTGGAGGCATCCGCGGAGCTCACCACCATGATGCCGGTTTGCCCCGCCAATTGCGGGAACTGGCTTGCCAGTAGAAATGCCGTATGCTGGCCATTCGCCAACTGCATGCTGGAGGTGTAGAAATTCACTCCGCTCTGGTCGAAGAATTTAAATGTCAGGCTCGCGGCTTGCGCTCCAGCGTATTGAATGGCGTTATCGCCGAGAGAGTTCGCGATGGCGATGCCCGTATTCGAAGTCGTGGAATCGAACGGAATGGCGAACGAATACGCCGCTCCGGTATCGAGCGGGGTTGTAGTTTCGAGCGTCTGGCCGTTCAGCGTAATCCCGAAAACGGCGTTCCCGCCGATCTGGCAGTTGCCGTCGCCCTGTCCATAACCATAACAGCCATTGCTGGCGGATGTGACCACGGCGTAACCCTGTGAGATTGCAGGGCCGGCGCCGTTGGTACGAATGATGGTAGAGCCGCCCACGGGTATTGTGCCGCTGAGGACTGAATTGGTGCCGGCGGACGTGCTCAGCGACAAGGCGCCTCCGCTATCGGCAAAGAATGAGAGCGTGTAAGGAATCGTGACGTTATCTAGATTCACGAGCGTGATGATCGTGTATGTTCCGCCACCGTCCACCACCTGGGCCAGAGTTCCAAACCCCGGATAGACGACATCGGAAGCTATGGCTGCCGGAGATAGGGCAAGAAGGGCCGCGACCGCAGCAATCACGAAACTCAGAACACTGGATTTCAACAAATGTCCACTTTTATTGCGTCGTCCCATAACACGTGCCATAACGACAGTGACGCGGGAGCGGAACGAAAGGTTGCAAATGGTTGTCGCCAACCCGTCTTGTTCCGATCTTGGCGTTGTCTCTAGCGCCGGGGTGAAACGATCCCGACGTCGCGCTAATTGCCGCCGCAGTGGCCGCCGGGGCAGCGATTATTCTCTTCGCAGAAATATTCCACGAAGCCGGTCTTCTCCCATTCGGGACGGGCGCGGATCGTGAACTCCTGCGACCACGGACCGACGAAGATCTTGGGATCGTCGATGGTCAGGTTATAGGAAAGAGTTTTCGCATCCTTGAATTTGATGCGCTCGATGGTTTTTAACGCATCGCTGTGCATGCGGTACTCTTTGACGTTCGTATAGAAGTAGTCGTCGAGCGACCAGCGCTTGAAGCCGGTGGTTTCGATCACTAGCGTGTCGCCTTCCCAGTGGCCCACGGGATCGCCGTAAAAGCTGGGCTCCAGTCCGTCGCGATGCTTGCGGCCATCGAGCGGAATGATGCGCGTCATGCGTTCGAATTCATGCGTCATCACCAGGTTGTCCTTGTTTTGAAAGAACTGCATGGCGTAGGCGGAGAGCATGTTCGACGGGAAGCCGGCGGGCATGCAAAAATCGCGAGGCTCGTCGTGACGCGGATCGCCCGTGCGCGGTTCCAGAAGCGGCTCGCCGCCGGGCTTGAGATCCGCGAAATACTTGCGATCGAAAATGGTGGCCGAGCAATGGCACTGCTCGCCATCGGACTTCGGCCATTCGTAGAAGCCCGTGAAATCCGGCTTCCCGTTGGCCGTGCGCGGAATGCCCGCAGGTGCCTGTGCGAGGGCGGTGAGCGCGAGTGCAGCCGTAAGGCCCGCAACAGCTAGAAAATTCGTTCTCATGGCGCGAGTGTCCCTATTCTTTCTTCTTGTCGCCTTCGTCATTCTTTCTTTTTGTCGCCTTCGTCGCCTGCCGTAAACACGGCACGACCGTCGGGGAACGTCACCTTATTTCCGTTCCCGCTATGCGATCCATCTTTGGCGAGAAAGCCCTGGACGGTAATGACCATGCCCGGCTGAATCGAACTGCGCTGCACGCCGCGCCGCATCAGTTGTCCGGGAGCGCCGCCGGAGAAGGCCCAGTTGACGACCGTGCCGTCCTGCTCCTTGACGTCGACGTAATACCAGATATGAGGATTCTGCCACTCGACCTTCGTAACCGTGCCACTCACTGTGACCGGCTTACTGGAATCGTACTCGGCAGCGAACGAGTGATGAGCCTGGATCGCGGTCCCTAAACCTGCGATCAGAAGCGGAAGCACAAGTAGCTTTTTCATATGTTTACTCTCGAAGCTTGAATCTCGAGCCTTTAATCTCGCGGGTCACGCCCAAAGGGCGCAACCAAACTCATTCTCGCAGATTTATTTCAGGAAGTCGTGAGGGGCGGCCGTTGGCGGCGGCGCGATCGTTTGCCGATGCGGGATCGCAGTGAAATGTTTTCGCATGTTAGGATTGAAATCGCTGGCGCCTGTGCGGCGTTCTCGCACTTCCGGAACGGAGAGGATCAGAATGAAACGACTACTTGCACACTTCCATGTCGGCGTGATGTCCATCGCGCTCGCGCTTTCACTTGCTTCCATCCCCATGCTGGCCCACGGAGGTTTTGAGCATGTGGCGGGAAACGTCATCAAAGTGGCGAATGGTGTAATGACGCTGCAGACCTCGACGGGCCCGGTCGACGTGAAGCTCGACGCAAAGACGGAAATCAGCAAGGACAAACAAAAGGCGCAGCTCTCGGACCTGACACCCGGAACCCGCGTAGTTGTCGATATCCCGGAGAGCGAAGCAGAGGGCAACAAAGTCAAGCTCGCGCACGCGGTCAAAATCGGGAACGCCTCCCCAGCAGCGGGCGCTGCGACGCCCGCCGGTCACGAAGGCCACGACACGCACGACGTCCACAAGTGATCTCCCTCGCCCTGGGCAATCACTAATCGGTTGCAGTAACAGGCTCGATTGCTCCTCCAGTACGAACTTCTCATTGTGGACCCCGAAATGCTCTTGCAATATAGAGCTGTACTTCAGGGAGATTCCGCACATGAGCAGAATGCGCGCCATACTACGCAAGTCCGAAACGCCGGGTTGGGATAAAGCTACGCCCGCAGGTGCTCGGCTTGGGCGCGTGCATCCTGATGTCAGGCCGAACTCCATCGAGAATTCTCCGTCGACGCGCTTTGCGGAAGGCGAGCAGGACGGGACTGCAAAGCCCAAGCCCCCGGCCTCCACATTCGGGACATCGGCATATTGGGCGTCGTTGGCTTTATCCCCAGCAGGCCGCGCGAAGGAGCCATCTCCGTGGGGTCGATCGGCGAACGCCCCGGGAGCGCCCAAATCCTATGCGGTGCCGCGTCCTAATCCCGCACCCACTTTTCCAGCTGCGGCCACTTTTGTAGCTGCGCGGACGGAACCGGCGACCCGTCCTGAGACGGAAAAAGAGGTTTCGCGCGATGTCGCTTCTCCGAATCTGCCGGAATCGCATCCTTACCTTTCGAGATTTAGCCGCGCGCTTCGTAAATTACGACGATGGGTTGGACTATCGGTCGGACGCATTCCGGCCAGATGCAGCGGGAACGCTCGCACGGGGATGCCGTGTCGCGCACCGGCCATGGATAACGGATTTTGCCGCATGCATGGCGGAAAACGCACGGAATCCATCCTGCACCAGCTGAAATACTAAGTCGCCTGGCTAGCTTTGACTGTAATTCTGTTTTTGGACTCACGGAAATGCGTGCGTATCAAAAGCTATATTTAGGCCTTTTTCCGGCTTGTACTTCATTCTATTCTCTTTTATAATCGCCGGGTGCGATCCACATTCGGCAGGTCTTCCCTCATCGCAAGTCTGTTGTGTTTAGGCTTGCTCCCCCAGCAAGGCGTAGCGCAGCAGAGAACGCAGGTGCCTCCGGAATTCACGCAATGGCTGCCCTTGACGGACGCCGAGCGCGATCAGAAAGGTCCACTCGTAGATAAGACCGCCGGCGCGGAAGTGCTGCTGTGGCGAGTGCATGTCGTGGATGAATTGCTCGGGGATAATCGATCTTTCCAGCGGGTTTTCTATCACTATATTCGCTTGAAGATTTTCGATGATAGCGGCAAGGAAAAGGCCGCCACCATCGATCTTCCTTATCGCGAACCCGGCGGAGTGATCGACGTCTCCGGCCATACGATCAAGGCGGATGGAAGCGTCGTCGACCTGGATCGCAAGACCGTCTATAAGCGCGTCGTGGAGCGAGTAGGCGGCTTCAAGGAAAGCGTTGTATCCTTCGCTATGCCGGGCGTGGACAAGGGCGCGATTCTGGAATACAGATGGAAGCAGACGGAGGACGACAATCGGTTCCGCTACGTCCGGCTGATGTTCCAGCGCGAGCTTCCGGTGGAACGAGTTACCTACTTCGTGAAGCCGCTCGACAGCCAATTTGTGGTCAACGAGCAATTGTATCTCGCGCCATTCAACTGCACGCCATCGCCCATTAAGCTGGAGCGCGACGGCTACAATTCCACGACGCTTGAGAATGTCGCGGCCGCAAAGAGCGAGCCGTTCACGCCGACGAATCCAAACATCCAGCCTTGGGCGTTGCTCTACTACCGCGAAGGCGGCATGAAAGAACCGAATAAGTATTGGGACGAACAAGGCAAGGCCTTATACAAGAGCTTCAAAGAGGAAGTGAAAAACGATGGAGAGACCAAGGCGGCGGCCGCCAACGCCGTAGGCGCTGCGGCGGATGAGAACACGAAGCTCGTCGCCCTGGCCGCATTTGTTCGCGGCGCGGTTCGCAACATTAGTGACAATCGTGTCACCACAGCCGAGCGCGAAGCGTACTTCAAAAGCCTGCCGCGGGATCGCCGACGCACCTCCACCGAAGTGCTGCGCGGCGGCTTGGGAACGTCGCGCGAGATGAACCTTGTTTTGGGAGCATTGGCCGCGCAGGCGGGCTTTGACGTTCGCCCCGCGATGATCGCGGATCGTTCGGAGATCATCTTCAATCCGAAGCTCGCGGAGCGCTACTTCCTGGACAACGAGGGCGTCGCGATCCGCTCCGGCAATGCGTGGAAGATTGTCGATATTAGTGACAAGCACGTGCCTCCGGGTATGCTGCCGTGGCATGAAGAAGGGATGTTGGCGCTGGTGGGAGACGCCAAGGCGCCGAGCTTTTCCAGCGCGGGCTACGCGCTCGCGGATACTTCGGTGGTGAACAGAACGGCTAAATTGGAATTGATGCGCGATGGATCGATCGCCGGAAACGTAGACGAGACATACACCGGGCATGAGGCAGAGCAATACCGCCGCGAGATCGGCACGATGTCCGGCGCGCAGCGCGAGCAGGAGTTGCATGATCGTGTCACGAAGATGTTCCCGGACGCGGAAGTCAACGCCATCAAACTGGAGAACGTGGACGATTCCGCCAAGCCCTTAGTCGCGCATTATCATCTGGAAGCGCCGCGCTTCGCGCAAGTGACTGGCAAGCGAATTCTGCTGCAACCCAACGCATTTCGTCGCGGGCAACGGTCGCCCTTCAGCGCCGCGCAGCGGACGTATCCCATCGAATTTCCGTACGGCTGGAAGGAAGTGGACAACATAACGATCCTGCTCCCGATGGGACTCGTGCTGGATAACGCCGACGTGCCCTCGAGCCTCAATTTCGGCAAGCCAGGAGGATACGACGTGAAGATTCAGGCCGTGAAAGGCGACCGGCCCGAGTTGCGTTACACCAGAACATTTTCGTTCGGCAATGAAGGAGCCATTTCCTTTGATGCGTCTTCGTACGGCGCGGTAAAGAAAGCATTCGACACCGTGCAGGTGCGCGATACGCACACCATTTCGTTGAAAGAGGAGTAATGATGACTTCCCGAACGCCGGCAGCATCCGTCGGCAGCGTGCGTGCTCTCGTGTTGTTGTTTGCCGCTGCTGCAGCTCCCTTCGCTACGGCTGCGGATCCCACTCCAAGTTGGGTGCTGCAAGCGGTCAGCACGGTGGTGCCGGGCTATCCCGCGAAGGTGGATTCGGTTGTGTTGCTGCACGAGGAGACGGTAACGGTGGACGCAACGGGCAAGCGCGTGATGCGCGAGCGCGGTGCCGTCAAAGTGGTGCAATCCGGCGGCGAGAAACTGGAAGCCACGCGGTTCTACAACTCCAAGAGCGGACGCATCCGCGACTTTCAGGGATGGTTGATTGCTCCCGGCGGAAAGGCGACGCCCTATGCCAAGAATCGAATCGTCGATGTAGCGGCGAACCAGGGCGAAGTGTACGACGAATATCGGGCGAGGATCCTCGAATGTGGATGTCCCACGCCGGGCTCCGTATTTGCTTGGGACGTCACGGAAGAAGAGACCAGCGTCTTCACGCAGGATAGTTTTAACTTCCAGCATCGCGAACCGGTTCTGGTGGCCCGCTATTCGGTGACCTTGCCCGCGTCGTGGGAAGCGAATGGTGTCGTGTTCAACCACGCACCGATAGAGCCGCAGATTGCGGGCACGAGTTTCACCTGGGAGTTAAAGGACCTGCCATGGATCGAGCAAGAGCCGCATAGTCCGTCGATCGCCGCGCTCGCTCCACGCTTGGCTGTGAGCTACTATTCTCCGACGGATAATCGCGCGGGACTGCAAGGTTTGAAAGATTGGAGCGCGGTGTCGGCGTGGCTCTCTCCGATTGTGGATCCTCCGGCCGCGCCTGCGGATTTGGTTCGTGGCAAAGCGATGGCGCTTACGGATTCGGCGAAGTCCGATGTCGAAAAGATCGCAATTCTGGCGGACTATGTTCAGAAGACCAACTATGTTGAAATTGCGCTGAACCTCACGCGCGGCGGTGGCTATACGCCGCGGCCTGCGGAAGTCACGCTTGCTACGAACTACGGAGATTGTAAAGACAAAGCCACGCTGCTGCGCGCTTTGCTGAAGTCCGTCAACATTGATTCAAACCTGCTGGTGATTACGTCGGGCGACCGCTCGTACGTGCGTCCAGAGTGGGCCTCGCCCCAGCAATTCAATCACGCGATCATCGCGATCCAAGTGTCGGATGGCATCAAAATGCCGACGGTGATCGATCAGACGCCGGTGGGGCGGTTGCTGATTTTCGATCCTACGGACCGCATTACGCCACTGGGCGATTTGCCGGAATCGGAGCAGGGAAGCTATGCGTTGGTGATCGCTGGCGGCAAGGGCGCTTTGATGAAGATGCCCGTGCTGGCTCCCGACGCGCGCAGGATCGAGTCGCAAGTGGAAGGCGGATTAGACGCCGATGGGAATCTCACGGCATCCATGCATCGCGAATATTTTGGGCAAAGTTCCACTCGCCTGCGCTATATCGAAAAGGTGCAGGGTAGCGAAGAACTCAAGAAACAGTTCGAACGTGGCATGGCCAGATCCATCGCGGCCACGACGGTGAAGAAAGTGGTGACGGAGACGCATCCCGAAAACAACCGGCTCTCCGTGAATCTGGATCTTGCTGCGGATCGTTTCGGACAAAGCATGCAGGGGCGTCTGTTTATTTTGCGTCCAGGGATGTTGACCAGCGGCGGCGATTACACGTTCACGACGAAACAGCGTACGGCTCCCATTCAGTTGGAGGCGGACTATCGCCGCGACACCGTAAAGGTCAAGCTTCCGCAAGGCTACAAATTGGATGAGCTTCCGGCGCCTGCGAAGGTGGAAGGTCCTTACGGAACATTGCAGGCTTCGTGGACCGTTCGTGACGGAGAAGTTGTAATGGACCGCACCCTGGAGCTGAAGCAGATGACGGTGCCTCCGGCCGAATACGCCAAGGTGCGCGAATTCTTCGATCATGTGCTGGGAGCGGAATCCGCGCCCGTAGTGCTCGTGAAGCAATAGCGTTTGCTAGGTCTTGCTTACGGCCTCTTTGGAAAATCCTGCGATTTTGGCGTAGTTCTCGGCGATCTGCTTGAGCTCCTGTTGGCTGATCACGTCGTCAATATTGTGGAACGGCTTGCCGCCCGTGAGTTCGTCTACCTTGATGTTGATGTAATCCGGCGGATACTGCCGATTGGTGCGTACGATGTGCGATGTCACTTCGATGCGCGCTTGTTCGTATGCCGTGAGCGCAGCCATTGGATCGCTCGACGTGACGAGCAGATCGGCCAGCGTGCGCGCATCGAT
Organism: uncultured Acidobacteriia bacterium; assembly: GCA_903892565.1. Lineage (GTDB taxonomy): Bacteria > Acidobacteriota > Terriglobia > Bryobacterales > Bryobacteraceae > Palsa-187. Next base: position 1,419 of record CAITIX010000075.1, on the reverse strand, counting down.
AATCGCTTGCGCCGCGCCGTTCGCGCCTCTTGGATACATGGGATGCGCGGCATCGCCCATCAATGTCACGCGTCCAAAGGTCCAGCGCTCCAGCGGGTCTTTATCGACCATGGGATATTCCAGAATATGCTCGGCATCCTGAATGAGCTTGGCGACGTCGAGCCATTCGAAGTGCCAGTCCTGATACACGGGGAAGAAATCTTCCAGCTTGCCTTGCGCGTGCCAATCGTTTTTCGGCGCGCCCGGACGCCGCAGCTCGGCGACCCAGTTGATCAGTTGATTCCCTTCGCCGTCCACATTGTCGTTGTCCAAATTGACGATCGGGTAGATCACCATCTTGCCTGTATCGATGGAGCCGACGCGCATGTACGTGGCTCCGTCGAAAATCGGCTTGTGCCGCGTGACTCCGCGCCACATGTTGATGCCCGCGTAGGCGAGCTTGTCGTCGGGATAAAACTGTTTCCGGATGACGGAATTCACGCCGTCGCACGCGATGACGATATCGCCTCGCGCCGGTGGCAGCGGCTTGCCCGTCGTAGTTTCCTTGAAGTGCAGCGTTGCGCTGCGCTCGTCTTGCTCCACGCCCGTGCACAAGTGATTCGTGTGGACGCGGTCGGCGCCAAGTTGGGCCGTCACTGCTTCGAGCAGCACCATATGCAGGCGTCCGCGATGGATGCCGAACTCCGGATACGGATATCCCGCGAACTTTCCGCGTGCTTCTTCGTAGATCCACTGGCCGTGGCGGTTGAAGAATTTGTGGAAGCGATTTTCAATCGCCACTTCATGCAGACGGGGTTCCAGGCCGAGCGCCGATAGCTCGCGCACGGCGTGCGGCAGGAGCGTAATGCCCAGCCCAAGGGCTTTGATTTCTGGAGAGGATTCGTAAACGTCGCAAGCGATACCGCGTTGCTTCAATCCGAGGGCCAGCGTGAGACCGGCAATGCCTCCGCCGGCAATGATGACATGCATCGGTAGCTCCCTAATTCTGTTGCTCTACGAAGCTATCGTATATCGGCGAACGTTCACCGCGCGGCCGGTGGATTCGTCCACTTCGACAATCACGGAATGCAGTTCCGCCCCGTGGCGCGCGGCCTCCATCTTCGCCGGCATCTGCGTGAGGAATTTTTCCAGGATGATGTCTTTATCCACGCCGATCACCGAGCGATACGGGCCCGTCATGCCGACATCCGTTTGATACGCCGTGCCGTTGGGAAGAATGCGGGTGTCCGCCGTGGGGATGTGCGTGTGCGTGCCGACCAGCGCGGAAACCCGGCCATCCACATACCAGCCCATGGCCATCTTTTCGCTCGTGACTTCGGCATGAAAATCGACAAACTTCACTTTGACATCCGAAGGGATCTGTTCCAGCAATCGATCAATCGTGCGAAACGGGCAATCGGTCTGCGGCATGTAGACGCG
>CAITIX010000074.1 GCA_903892565.1 uncultured Acidobacteriia bacterium | reverse complement strand
TGACCTCGAACATCATGTCGCTGGGAGGAATCGCGATCGCCATTGGAGCCATGGTGGACGCCTCGATTGTGGTGGTCGAACAGACACACAAAAAACTCGAAGAATGGGAACGCACTGGTCGCAAGGCCGACTATCACCGCGTTGTCATTGATGCCGTGAAAGAAGTAGGCGGCCCCAGTTTCTTCGCGGTCCTCGTGATTGCCGTTTCGTTCCTTCCCGTGTTGACGCTGGAGGCGCAGGAAGGGCGACTGTTCAAACCTCTCGCCTACACCAAGACCATCTCGATGATTGTGGCTTCCGTGTTGGCCATTACGCTCGATCCGGCGATGCGTCTATTGTTCACGCGCATGCGCAATTTTGAGTTTCGTCCGCGTTTTCTGGCGCGTGTGGTCAATGCGGTCTTGGTAGGGAAGATTCATTCGGAAGAGAGCCATCCCATTAGCCGCATCCTGATCGCGATTTACGAACCCGTCTGCGCCTGGGCTCTGCGCTGGAAGTGGGTGGTGATTGCGGGAGCGCTTGCCGTGGTGGCCGCGACGGTTCCGGTTTATCAGCGGTTGGGCTCCGAGTTCATGCCTCCGCTCGACGAAGGCACGCTGCTCTACATGCCGTCGACGCTGCCGGGCATTTCACTCACCCAGGCGCAGTCGCTGATGCAAGTGCAGGATCGCATTTTGCGCCAGTTCCCGGAAGTGGAGTCGGTGCTCGGAAAGGCTGGACGCGCGGAAACATCCACCGACCCGGCACCGCTCTCCATGATGGAAACCGTCGTGGTCCTGAAACCGCGCGAGCAGTGGCGCTCCGTGCCCACTTGGTACACGGAACGCGTTCCCACATGGGCTCTGCCGGCCCTGCGGCGGATTACTTCCGATCGTATATCCACCGAGCAACTCATCGAGAAGATGAATGCAGCGCTCACGCTTCCCGGAACATCCAACGCCTGGACCATGCCAGTGAAAGGCCGCATCGATATGCTCACCACCGGCGTCCGAACGCCAGTCGGGATCAAGATCTACGGCTCGGACATTCAAACCATTGAGAAGCTCGGCGCGGAAATTGAAAAGGTCTTGCCGTCGGTTTCCGGGACGCGCAATGTCTTCGCAGAGCGCACTGCCGGCGGCTACTTCCTGGATTTCGACTGGAACCGCGAGGCTCTCGGACGTTACGGCCTTAGCATCGACGAAGCGCAGACCATCGTGATGAATGCGGTGGGAGGTGAGAACGTCACCACTACGGTGGAAGGCCGCGAGCGCTATCCCGTGAACGTGCGCTACATGCGGGATTTCCGCAGCGATCCCGCGCAGCTCTCCCACATTTTGGTTCCTATAAACCTGCCGGGGGCCAGCGCGCAGATTCCGATCTCGGAACTCGCAACGCTGCGGATGCGTTCGGGACCCGGCATGATCCGCGACGAAAACGGTTTATTGAGCGGCTACGTTTACGTGGATGTGGCAGGCCGCGATATCGGCGGCTATGTGAACGAAGCCAAAAAGACCGTGCGCGACAACATCAAGCTTCCGCCGGGCTATGCGATCGCCTGGAGTGGCCAATACGAGGCTCTGGAGCGCGTTCGCGAACGGTTGCTCATCGTCATTCCGCTGACCGTGTTTTTGATCCTCATGCTGCTTTACATGAACACCAGGTCGCTCGCAAAAACAGCCATCATCGTGCTTGCTGTGCCGTTCTCCGCGGTCGGCGCGATTTGGTTCCTGTATGCACTGGGCTACAACATGAGCATCGGCGTGTGGGTGGGCTTGATCGCCTTGATGGGTGTCGACGCAGAGACCGGTGTCTTCATGCTGCTGTATTTGGATCTGGCCTATAACAAGGCTCGGGAGGCAGGACGATTGCGTAGCCTTGCAGAGCTTCAGGAGGCGATCCGCGATGGGGCCGTCAAACGCATTCGCCCGAAGTTCATGACCGTCGCCTGCATGTTCCTGGGACTTGTTCCGATACTGTGGTCCACCGGAGCAGGCGCGGATGTCATGAAGCGAATCGCCGCGCCGATGGTCGGCGGTATTTTTACTTCGTTCCTTTTGGAACTTTTGGTTTATCCCGCAGTTTATGAGGTGTGGAAATGGCATTTCGAAGTCAAGCGGCAACTATCCTAATCCTGCTCGGCGCGAGTTTCTCGGACGCTCAGGATTTGACGTTCCCCGTCCGTCACGATCACTTGCACAAGGGCGGTTCAGGGACTCTCACGTTTACGCAAGACAACGTGAGTTGGGAGGAGCCGAAGAAACCCGGACACTCCCGCACCTGGATGTACGCCGAGATTCAGCGGTTGGAGTTGGCGCCGGATCACGTTCGCATTCTCACGTATGAAGATGCTCGTTGGCAGCTCGGACGCGATCGCGAATATCGTTTCGACGATTTGCCCAAGGACTTAGCCGCGCGGGTCCATCCGTTTCTCACGGTGCGCCTGGACCAACGATATCTGGCGCACCTCGCTGATCCGTCTGTGACACCGGTCTGGGAAGTTCCAGCAAAACTGCTACTGGGCCGCAGCGGGTCGAATGGGACGCTGAACGTAACTGCAGATCAGATTGTTTTCGATGCGGGGATGAGCGGGGAATCCCGGACATGGAAATTCTCCGACGTGACCAATGTGAATTCGTCCGATCCGTTCGAACTTACGATCAGCACCATCGAAGGGGAGAACCGCGTCCAGTTGAAAGCCCCGCTGGCCGAGGACCGCTACCAGGCGCTCTGGCGCACGATCGCCCAGTTTCATGGCTTGAAAGTATTTGAGTCAGCGGTGGTTCACGAACATCCAGTTCCGTAGGCGGCAATCGATTTAGGACAGGAACCTCGCGTGCTCGCAAACGCTACGCCGATATCAGCGCTGCGAACGGCGTAGACACGCACATCCAAACGCTCCCCAGAAACTCCGCACGTCGGTGGGCCTGTTTTCAGCCGCGCGATCATGATTTCGGCGATGCGATGGGGCAATCGTAAAGTCTCGACGAGTGAATTCCACTGAAGTAGATTGCCGCATGGCATTACCCACGCTGCGCGTCGCGACAGCTCAGCGTATTCAGAACAAGATTCTGTCCAGATAGCGCTCTAACGTCATTCAGGATCTAAGTCCTTCCGGATCGAATATACTTGGCTATTCCCGTATCGCGGGATCTTGGAGGTTTGCAATGCAGATCTATCGGCGATTCGCATTCCTGGCCTTGCTCACAGCCAGCGCGCAGGCGCAGTGGTTGAATTTGCCAACGCCAGGTATTCCTCGCCTCCCGGACGGCAAACCGAATCTCACGGCACCCGCGCCGCGGACAGCGGACGGCAAACCGGACTTTACGGGTCTGTGGACCGGATTCATCGGTGTGGACGATCTCAAGATCAGCGACGCGCAGCCCTGGGCGCGCGCGGTGCTTCAGCAGCGGGCGGATGCATTCGGCAAGGACAACCCACGCTTCCTGTGTCTGCCTGAGGGACCCACCGCTGTCGACCTCGCGGGAACCACGCGGAGAATCCTACAGACGCCGTCAATGATCGCGATCCTGCACGAAGATCTCACGTATCGTCAGGTCTTCATGGACGGGCGCAAATTAGAAACGGATCCGAACCCGAGCTGGATGGGATATTCGGTTGGCCGGTGGGATGGCGATACGCTCGTGGTGGAGAGCGTCGGATTTAGTGATCGGACCTGGCTGGGCCGCGATTATCCGCACACGGATAACCTACGCGTGACGGAGCGTTATCAGCGCGTGGATTTCGGCCATCTGAAAATAGAAGCCCGGCTTGAAGATCCAGGCGCATACTCCCGGCCTTGGACCTTCCACACCAGCGCGCAGTTCGCGGCCGACACGGAAATGGCGGACACTCGCTGCGATCCCGCCGATACCGGGAAGCAACACTGGACGGGCAATGCGGCGCAAGGGCAAAGTACTGCCGCCAACGTGAATCCCGAAATCCTGGCGAAGTATGTGGGAATTTACAAGGGCGTGTGGGCCGGACGTCCGCGCGTGCTCGAGTTTACGCTCTCCGCGAATAAGCTGTTCGTTGCTTTCGAGGGAGGCGAGCCTCAACCGCTGATTTCGCAATCGGAAAATGATTTTAACAGTGCCGCAGTTGCCTATCGCTTCAATCGCGACGATCATGGCGTCGTCACAGACGTCATCGAGTTTCACGTATCCGGCAACTATAAGCTACAGCGCGAGAGATGACCAAGCAGTGTCGCTGTTGCCGTTGAACGCGCGTGGCGCTTCGGAGCGTCCGTCCAAGGAGAAAGATGAAACAGCTTGCATTTTACGTAGCCGCGGCAATGTTGGGGTTGACGGCGTTTGCGCAGCAAGCGGTGGTCTATGAAGGCGGCCGTCTGATTGTCGGCGACGGGAGCGCGCCCATCGAAAACGGTCGCTTTATCGTCCAAAGTGGGCACATCACTGCTATTGGCAGCACGATCGGTAACCATGTCGCGATTCCTGCCGGCGCAACCCGTGTGAATCTAGCCGGGAAGACCGTGATGCCCGCGATGATCAACGTGCACGTTCACATCGGCTACGAGAAATACACCAGTTGGGGCGCACAAAACTATACGGCTGAAAACGTGCTTGATCACTTGCAGCGGGAGGCGTTTTATGGCACTGCCGCAACTCTATCGGTGGGCAGCAGTCCGCGCGAAGCGTCGCTCCAATTTCAGCGCGACCAGCAGGCCGGCAAGTTTGCGCCAGCGTCGCGATTCCTGTTCATCCCGGGCTATGCGCCGCCAAACGGCGGTCCCGATGAGGTCCTCCGCGCCGCGACCAGCGCCTTGCACGTCATCAACGAAGTCTCCACCGCCCAAGAGGCACGCGACTCCGTTCGAAAAATGGCCGACCTCGGCATCAAAGCCGTGAAGATTTGGGTGGACGACCGTCGCGGCACATATCCGAAGATGACGCCCGAGGTGTACAACGCCATCATCGACGAGGCGCACAAGCACGGCATGATGGTGCACGCCCACGCGACGACGCTCGCGGACCAAAAGGCAGTCGTGCGGGCCGGGACCGACGTATTGGTGCACCTGATACAGCGCGAAAAAGTGGATGACGAACTTCTTGCCCTGCTGAAGCAGAAGAAGCCGTACTGGGCAACGGTGATCTCTCTGGGGGATGAGACTGCCGTATGCGACCACGATCCATTCTTCGAGCAGGCGCTGCCCGCGCAAACGATCGCCAAAATTCGCGCAACCACCGAGCGGCGTCCACTGACAGCGAACTGCGGTCCGCCGGCGCCGAATGCAGCCGAGCGCGAAGCGATCATCGCGTACAATTTTCCGAGAATGATCGCGTCGGGAGCGCGCATCGTACTGGGCACGGATACGGGCATCGAGCCAGGCCACACGTTCGGCTCGGGTGAACATGTCGAGATGGCGCGCTGGGTGCAGCTGGGGCTGACGCCGTCGCAGGCGATTGTGGCCGCGACGCAGCGGCCCGCAGAACTGCTAGGACTCAAGGATATGGGGACGCTCGCAACGGGCCAGCGTGCGGACTTCATCGTGCTCGATGCCAATCCGCTTGAGAATATTCGCAATACGCGCCGCATCACGACCGTGTATCTGGACGGCGCCAAATTCGACCGTGCGGCGCAACTCTCGCGCTGGAGCACGAAAGCTAGCCAGGACCGCGCGAACGCCGGCTCAAATTCGAAGTAGTGGTGGCCTTACCGGCGCGATCCACTTTCTGATCGAGTACTAGGCCAGATCCGTCCCCACCGCTCCAGCCGGGCGACAAATTCGGACCGTGGCCGCTGCTCGCCGCATCGTTAAAGGCGAGATAGACGGCGTATGGAAGCCCCGCGACATGCGCGAGGCCAAGGCAGTTGCTTTCCCCCTAGCTTCTGCCGGGAAGTCTCGGCATTCGCAAACAGTTCCTGCGGCCTTGCCAACCTGTGCTATTCTATGAACTGAAACAAAACGATTAAAGGATAGACGAGGAGTATCGATTCTCGAATGGCACTGGCGAGCGCGGAAAAAAGTACTGTAATTGCGAAGTTTAAGGTCCACGCAAAGGACACTGGCTCGCCTGAAGTTCAGGTTGCAATTCTGAGCAGGCGTATTGTGGAGTTGACGGAACACTTCAAGTCCCACAAGAAGGATCACCACTCGCGCAGAGGTCTGTTGCAAATGGTGGCACGCCGTCGCCGATTGTTGGATTATCTGCGGAGCCGCAGTCCAGAGCGTTATAAGACGCTCATTGGTAGTTTAGGCATCCGTCGTTAATTGAACAGCCGCCGTTATTTTAACGGCGAGGCAGCAGCTAGTATCGAAGAATCGGTTCTCGAACCGCCGGTAACGTAACCGGCACGACGAAATCCCTCCAAAGTCTCTTCCCTGAATCAAAGCAGGCCGAGCCGCGCCGAATGGCGGTGTGCGCCGGTCTTGATTAAAGGAAAGTGTCTAACATGCTGCATTCTGTTGAAATCGATCTCGGCAATGGCCGGATCGTAACCCTGGAAACGGGCAAGATGGCGAAGCAGGCCAATGGGGCCGTCATCGTCCGTTCTGGAGAATCGGTGGTCCTGGTGACTGCCTGCTCCAACCCTGAGCCGAAAGTCGGCGCCAATTTCTTCCCCCTGACCGTTGATTATCGCGAGTACACGTACTCCGCCGGGCGTTTTCCCGGAGGCTTCATCAAGCGCGAAGGCCGCATGAGCGAAAAAGAAACGCTCACCAGCCGCATGATTGATCGTCCGATCCGCCCGTTGTTCCCCGAAGGCTACACCAACGAATCGCAGATCATCGCGTTCGTGCTCTCGGCCGATCCTCTGCGTGACCCGGCTCCGCTCGCGATTATGGGCGCGGGTGCTGCGCTCGCGATCTCCGATATCCCGTTCCATCACGTACTGTCCGGCGTTCGCGTCGGCATGGTGAATGGCGAGCTGTTGCCGAATCCTTCGTATGAAGAAGCGAAGATGTCGAAGATCAATCTAACGGTCGCCGCCACTCCCGAAGGCGTGGTGATGGTGGAATCCGGCGCCCAGAGCGCCAGCGAAGCCGAAATGCTTTCGGCCATCGAATTCGGCCACAATTGCTGCAAAAAGATCGCCGACGGCATCAACGAACTGGTGAAGAAGTGCGGCAAGAAGAAGCGTACGTATACGCCTCCTGCCCTCAACGAAGCGTTGTACGAACAGATCGCTAAGGCATCGCGCGCCGATCTGCAGGACGCGCTCAACACCCAAAAGCACGAAAAGCTGGAAAGCTACGCTCTGGTGGACGCCGCCAAAAAGAAGGCGATGGCAAGCATCCCGGAAGAGCAGCTCGGCGAAGCGAAGGGCTTGTTCGATCTCTTGAAGGAACGCATCTTCCGCGACGACATGCTGAAAGCACGCCGCCGCCCGGATGGCCGCCAGTTCGACGAGATCCGCAAGATCGATATCGAAGTCGGCGTTCTGCCGCGCACGCACGGATCCGCGCTGTTTACGCGTGGCGAAACACAGGCGCTGGTCACAGCGACGCTCGGCACGAAGGACGACGAACAGCGCATTGAACTGCTGGATTCTTCGGAAACCTCGAAGCGCTTCATGCTGCACTACAACTTCCCGCCGTTCAGCGTCGGCGAAGTGGGCTTCATGCGTGGCGCGGGACGTCGCGAAATTGGACACGGTGCGCTCGCCGAACGCGCGCTCAGTGCCGTGGTTCCCGACGACAAAGCATTCCCCTACACCATGCGCCTCGTAAGCGACATTCTGGAATCGAATGGTTCCAGTTCCATGGCGTCGGTCTGCGGTGGCAGCCTCGCGCTCATGGATGCCGGTGTTCCGGTCACGGCTCCCGTAGCGGGCGTTGCGATGGGCCTGGTGATGGAAGGCAAGGACTACGCGATCCTCACGGACATCGCGGGCGCCGAAGATCACTACGGCGATATGGACTTCAAGGTCACCGGCACGAAGGAAGGCATCACCGCGTTGCAGATGGACATCAAAGTCCCGAACGTAACGCATTCCATCCTGACCGAAGCGCTGGAACAGGCTCGCAAGGGACGTTTGTTCTTGCTCGACAAGATGAACGCCGTGATCTCCTCGCATCGCGAGAAGATGTCACCCTACGCTCCGCGCATCTTCACCATGCAGATTCCGACCGACAAGATCCGCGAACTGATCGGACCCGGCGGCAAGGTGATCCGCGGTATCGTGGAAGCAACCGGTTGCAAGATCGACGTTGAGGACGACGGTTCGGTGAAAATCTACTCCACCGACGGCGTCGCCGCCGACCGCTGCATCCAGATGGTCACGGATATTTGCGCCGTGGCGGAAATCGGCAAGACGTACCTGGGCAAGGTTGTGCGGATCGTCGACTTCGGCGCATTCGTCGAAATCTTCCCCGGCACCGACGGCCTGCTGCACATTTCCGAAATCTCGGAAAACCGCATCAAGCAGGTGCGCGATGAGTTGAACGAAGGCGATCAGATCCTGGTGAAGGTCCTTGGGCTGGAAGGCAACAAAATCAAGCTGAGCCGCAAGACCGTACTGAAGGAACAGCGCGAGAAGCTGAAGGCGGAAGGCAAAGCGTAGCTCTAGAATTCAGGAGTTAGAAGTTAGTAGTCTGAATCGGGCCTGGCGAAAGCTGGGCCCTTTCTTTTTTTTGCGATAGTCGCGTAGTGGGGCAGGTTGGAAACCTGCGGCGGGTTGTTAACCCGCCCAATCAAAGGCGAGAAAATTTCTAAAATCCCGCACTAATTCTTGTGCCCGTCCACACAAGACGCCGCCTACCGCACAGCTACGAGATAGGCGCACCGTCCTTTGTAACTTGGCGTCTTCACGGCTCTCTTCCCGAAGGGCGATTCTTCCCTGGCGGAAACATCGATGGAAAGTCGTTTTTGTTGTTGGATGCGCTCCTCGATCAAGCTCGCTCTGGACCTCGTCATCTCGCTCACGCAGACATCGCAGCCACTATCGTCGACGCGATTCGATACCGCTAGGACGAAATGCGGTGCTGCTCTGTACACGCTTACGTCGTCATGCCGAATCACGTTCACGTGCTCTTGACCCCTGAAATCGAATTGCCCAAGATTATGCATTCGTTGAAAAGACACACGGCACGATTCGCGAATCAGATACTGGGTGCAACCGGACAATCGTTCTGGCAAGCGGAAAGCTACGATCATTTGGTGCGGACGCCGGAGGAATTCAAAAACATCAAACAGTACATTGAGTGGAATCCGGTCTCGGCTGGTTTAGCGGCAAGCCCGGATGAATTCCCGTACGTGTGGTGCGAAGAAGGGCGCTGAGCGGGTTCCCAACCCGCTGCAGGTTTCCAACCTGCCCCACATCGCCTCCGGGCTTTTTCTGTCGTTAAGGCTTACCGCGATGGCAGTTTGAACTCGACGTTGCGCTCGTCGTTGAGCTGCCGCGAGAGATCGCGATCTACTTGATCCAGAGGCACGCGCTTCACGAGAGTATCCACGGTCACATAGTTGAGCATGTCCTTGTCCACCCAATACGCGATCACCGGATAAATCGTGTGATCCTTCATCGCGATTAAAAAGATCGTCGGTTGATCGTCGCGCAGCCCCGAGGGCCGGGGACCGGATGCTCCCAAGTCCTGCGCTTGTGAAGTCGTTTGATCGAGTCGCTGAACCACAGGAGCGCCCGGCACCGGCGGAGTTTGCACCGCTCCGGCTACAGGAAGAGGAACGTTCGAATAGTCAGTCAGCACGGGATGGACCGGGTCCGGCTGATAATTCTGATTGATAATCACTGTCGGCGAAGGAGGATTCGAATAATACCCCGCGGCGTTTGGATCATACGGGCCACCATAGCCGGCCAGGAACGGATCAATAGGAACGCCGTAAGGAACATATATCGCTCTGCCGCCGCGCACCACGGACGAATTCCCTCGCGGATGTGCCGGCGGCGGTCCCGAGTTTGGAACGCCTGGATGTAGGATGTTGCCTTGGCCGGAAGGGAGATGGCCTTGTCCCATCGGATTCAAATGCTGCCCACTCGGCGTCACGCTTTGCGCGGCAGCCAACGAACCGACCCCGCACACGGCGGCGATCAAAATGAGAGTCTTCACGACGTGCTCCCTGCTCAAATTGTAGACGCTTTTGCCTTCTGTAGCGTTGCCGAAAATCGAAGTATCGAGCCTTAGTACTACTTAGAACTGGTACAGCATTAGATACACGACAACGCCCGTGACGCTGACGTAGAGCCAAATCGGCAGGGTCCAGCGCGCGATCTTCTTGTGCTTGACGAACATCCCGTTCAAGCCGCGTCGCAAAGTCGCCACGGCGAGAAATGGAACGAGCGCGGCAAGCACGGTGTGCGTAAAGAGAATCGTGAAATAGACGATGCGGATCAGGCCCGTGTGCGGATAGTGCAGGACTCCGGCATGAAAGTGGTACACCAGATACGAAATGAGAAACAGCACCGACACCGTGAACGCCGCGAGCATCACCTTCTTGTGCCCTTCACGATTCCCCTGCCGAATGAGAATGTAGGCGATCACTAACAGCACGGCGGCTGTGCCATTCAGTATGGCGTTTAAAGCAGGTAAATCTTGGAACGTCATCGTGGTGAGCTCTCTTTCCGCCTAAGACTGTTCTTTCAACACCCGCTGTGTATCGCCGATCAGGTTCGGCATCACGTCTTTATCCAGGCTGGAGTAGAAGCCTCGGATGCGCCCCTGGGCGTCGATCAACACAAATCGCGTGGAATGTTCCAGCCCGCCGTCGGTGGACGCCAGACGGAAAACATCGCGACTCAGATGATTGATCGTCGCGATGTCACCGGTCAGGAAAAACCATTTCGCAGGATCAGCCTCAAAGTGCTTTGCATAGGCTGTCAGAACAGGCGGTGTATCGCGTTCCGGATCCACCGTGAAGGACACGAATCGGATATTGTCCGCACCCAGCGCCTTCTGGGCTTGGAACATCTGCGAACTCATGCGCGGACAGGGTCCGGGGCAATTCGTATAAATGAAATCGGCGATCCAGACGTGTTTGTCGAGCGCCGTGCTGGAAAATTTTGCTCCGGCCTGATCGATCAACGAAAACTCGCTCACCGTTCCATAGGTGGGCAAGGGCGGCTTCGTCGAACAACCGGCGAGCAGGACGAGACTAAGTGCGGGAACCGTCCAACACCAGGAGGCCATAAAGCAGGGGAAGATAAACCACGCTCGCGAGCAGCACCGCACGGGCACGCACCACGGTGCGATCCTTCATCACGCGGGCCGATGCATACAGGAAATACAGGCCCAACGCGAGCGCTCCCACGAAATAGAAGTTGCCCGCCATGTTCAGATATTTCGGAAGCAGGCTGATCGGCAACAACGCCAGACTAAACCAGAACATGCGGCGCGCGGTGGATTCGTTCGAAGGCTCCACCACAGGCAGCATCTTGATGCCGGCCTTCGCATAATCGTCGCGATACATCCAGGCGATGGCGTAAAAATGCGGGAACTGCCACAGGAACAGGATCGCGTACAGAACCCAAGCTCCCCAGGTAAGCGTGCCACAAGCGGCGGCATAGCCGATGAGCGGGGGCATCGCGCCGGGGATCGCACCAATGGTGGTGGAATGCGGCGAACGCTGCTTCAACGGGGTGTATAGAAGAAGATAGCTGAGTTCCGTGAACAGGCCCAGCAAACTGGTGAGCAGATTCGCGCCAAGCCACAATTCCACGAACCCGATCACCGAGAGCACCAGGCCAAACGCAAGTGCGTGACGCGGCTCCACACGTCCCGAAGGAATCGGGCGATTCATGGTGCGCGGCATCTTCGCGTCTGCCAGGCGCTCGTACCATTGATTTAAGGCGGCGGTTCCACTGGCGATCAGCGCGGTGCCGATGAGCGCATGCAGCAACGACATCCACGTCCACGAATCGTTGACGTGGGCGGCACACAGAAAGCCGATCGCGGCACTCATCAGGATGAAACAAGTGATGCGCGGTTTCGTGAGTTCGATGTAGCTACGTGCGGACGCCATGTGGTGAAATCTGCGGGTAACGCCTGTATTCAGTGTACCTCGAAAATGCCCATTATGCGCTACTCAGGCCGGAATGGTTACATTTAAAATCGAATCGATTCCCCGCCCGCAGGCTGCTACGTCAGATTTACCATTTAGAATGTGTGACTTGCCAGCTCCGAAGGATCTCATCCGGCCCAGCGCATGAGCTGATCGCGCCGATGCATTGCGCGAACAAGAGCGCTCCTGCTTTCCAGCGTGGCAGTCGTAGGCGAATCGCGTAAAATATTGGCAATGACCACTACGTTGCCGGCTTGGCTCACAACTGCAAACCACGACTTTGCTCGCAAGTATCCTGGCGAATCGGGATTGCGCGAGCCCGTTCACGCCGTCTACGGTGGCGCGAACCTTTTCAAGTTTGATACGTGCCGCAAGTTTGGAACCATCGCAGAAAAAGCCGTGAACGAATATGCTCCCGATGGCGCGGCGTTCGCCGAAATGTTCGGCGTCCCGACTGAGTTTGCGGAAATGATTCGCACTCGCGTGCTGGAAAAGCTGCGCCGCGAGCCGGTGGAAGACTACCGCGTCGATTTTGAAGACGGCTACGGCGCGCGTCCCGAAGCCGAAGAGGACGCAGCGGCTGTGACCGCGGCGGAAGAAGTTGCGAAGGGTATGGCCGAAGGCACGCTACCGCCCTTCATCGGCATTCGCGTGAAGTCGCTGGTGGAAGAGACGAAAGCCCGCGGCGTTCGGACCTTAGATCTATTCTTGAACGCGCTGCTCGAAAAAACGGGCGGCAAGCTGCCCCCGAAATTCGTTGTCACTTTGCCCAAGATCACCGTCGTGGAGCAAATCCAGGCGATGGCCGAGGTGCTCGCGCCCTTTCCAGGCATTGGCCTGGAGATCATGGTCGAAACGCCCCAATTGCTGCGCAATCTGGATCGCGCGGTGGAAGCCGGGCAAGGCAAAATCGTTGCTGCGTCGTTTGGACCCTACGATTATACGTCGAGCCTGGGGATCGCCTCCACGCAACAAAATCTCCTGCACCCCGCTTGTGAATTTGCGCGTTCCCTGATGCAGGTTTCGCTCGCGGGCACAGGCATTCGTTTAGCGGATGGCCCGACGACTATCCTCCCGATTCCTCGCCATCGCGGACCGGAGATCACCCCGGAACAAAAGGCCGCGAATCGCGAAACGATGCAAAGGGCCTGGAGGCTCCACTACAAGCACGTTCGTCATGCGCTGCAGAATGGCATCTACCTCGGCTGGGACTTGCATCCCTCGCAATTGCCTTCGCGCTACGCCGCCGTTTACTCGTTTTTTATGGAAGGCCAACAAGCGGCATCCGAACGTTTCAAGAATTTCATTTCGGCCGCCGCGCAAGCCACGCGGATTGGCGATACGTTCGACGACGCGGCCACCGGCCAGTGCCTGCTCAACTACTTCCTGCGCGCCACTAGCTGCGGCGCGATTCCCGAATCCGATGTTCCCGCGCTCACAGGCTTGACGAATGAGCAGTTGCGTCTGTCGTCGTTCGGGCAGATCTTGAAGACGCTCTAGATCGCGACTAGACCGAATAGAGGCCAGGAGGCGATACTGATCCTGTGCTTCTCTCCGCAACGTCTTCGTCGCCCCAATCAACGAGTTCGCGCGTTGCTCTGCGATTGCGCAACATGCGCAAGGCGTATAAAGACGTCGTCGCGGTGGATGGCATCGACCTCGAAGTCCGCACCGGCGAATGCTTCGGACTCCTTGGTCCCAACGGCGCAGGCAAAACCACAACGATTGAAATCTGTGAGGGGCTAACGAAGGCGGATTCCGGAGAAGTCTCTGTGCTCGGCATGCATTGGGATTCGGACGCCGCCGCTTTGCGCCAGCGCCTGGGCATCCAGTTGCAAGAAACGCAGCTTTCCGAAAAGCTGACCGTGCTGGAAACCGTGCGCCTGTTCCGCAGCTTCTACCGGCAAGGACCCAGTATTCCGGAAGTGATCGCGGAAGTGCAGTTGGGCGAAAAACTCAACTCGCGCGTTGGCGGACTTTCAGGCGGACAGAAACAGAGGCTCGCGCTGGCTTGTGCACTGGTCGGTGATCCCGATTTCTTGTTCCTCGACGAACCAACAACGGGTCTGGATCCGCAAGCCCGGCGGCAGCTTTGGGATTTGATCGAGAAATTCAAGGCCTCGGGCAGAACGATTCTATTGACCACGCATTATATGGACGAAGCGGAGCGCCTGTGTGATCGCATCGCCATCATGGACCACGGCAAGGTCATCGCGCTCGGCACGCCGCGCGAATTAATTGCTTCGATTGGCGTCGAGCACGTTGTCGAGTTTTCGGCTGGTGATGCGGTCACCGCAGTGGACCTCACGAAGCTCGAAGGCATTGAAGGCGTTCGCAGTGTACGCACAGAAGCGGGAAGCGTCCTGCTCGATGTGACGCAATTGCATCAGGCGGTTCCCGCTTTACTCGCGGAGTTGACGCGACAGGGCATGCCGCTCACCGAATTGCGAACGCATTCGGCGACGCTAGAAGACGTCTTCGTCACGCTGACGGGAAGGCACCTGCGCGATGAGTAACAGCAAGCCCGAGGCGAAGCGCGCATTCTCCGAACATCCTTTGGTGCAATTGATCGGCGTTCGATTTCGCGAATTTCTGCGCGAGCCGGAGGCCTTGTTCTGGGTTTTCGTGTTCCCGCTTCTGCTTGCAGGCGGCCTCGGCCTTGCGTTTCGCAATCGTCCGGCGGATGTTCTCAAAGTCGCGGCCGTTTCGCCTGAGATCACGGCATCGCTGCGCCAAGAGAAGCTGTTGGCTGTCGAACAGATGCCGGCGGCGTCCGCCGAAGATGCTTTGCGTACCGGACGAGTCGCGCTACTCGTTGCACCGGGATCCAACGGCGCGGTCATCTATCGATACGACGATACAAACCCTGAAGGACGCACAGCTCGCATGCTGGCCGACGCCGCGATGCAGCGAGCCGCGGGGCGCATCGATCCCGTCACAGCCTCCGATCAATTGATGAGGGAGCCCGGGTCTCGCTACATAGACTTTCTAATTCCCGGACTACTGGGAATGAATTTGATGGGCAGCGCGATTTGGGGGCTCGGCTTCTCCATTGTGGACGCGCGTCGCAAAAAGCTCATGAAGCGCCTGGTAGCGACGCCCATGCCGCGCGCATATTATTTGCTCTCGTTTATTCTTTCGCGTTTGCTCCTACTCGTGGTCGAAGTAGGCGCACTTGTCGGCTTCGGAAGATTCGTCTTTCAGGTGCCCTTGCGAGGCTCACCGATTGCGCTCGTCGGATTGTGCGTCCTGGGATCTTTGGCCTTCAGCGCACTGGGATTGCTGATCTCCTCTCGTGCGCAGACCATCGAAGCCGCTTCGGGACTGATGAACCTCGCGATGATGCCCATGTGGATTGTCTCGGGCGTATTCTTTTCCGCACGGCGATTTCCGGACGCGCTGCAGCCCATCATCAAAGCTCTGCCCCTCACGGCTTTGATCGACGCCCTGCGCGCGAACATGTTGCAAGGCGCAAGTTTCGCGCACACGCTCCCGCAAATCGGCATCCTCGGCGCGTGGTTGGTGGTTTGCTTCTCGCTGGCGCTAACACTATTCCGGTGGCGATAAAGAGGAAGTCTGCGAGGCAGTCGGCAATGATACACTGCGAAACAGTCCGGACTACGCCATTAGAATTGAACCCGTAGAATTGAACCCGTAGATTTGAACCCGTAGATTTGGACCCGTAAGATGCTGCAGCTTGAAGAAGTATTAAATTCCTCGCCGCTCGTATTTCCCGTGCTGGAATGTTTCCACATCGCGGGTTTCATCCTGGCGATTGGCGCAACGGCAGTAGTAGATTTCCGGCTCCTGAACTGGGGCATGTTGCGACAGAGCCCCGCACAACTCGCGCGGGACGTCACACCATGGATGCTCGGCGGCCTGCTTGTGGCGATCTTCTCGGGCATGGGCCTGTATTCGTCCGATCCGGACATGTACTACCTCAACTGGTCTTTCTTAATTAAGATGGCCTGCCTGGTCATGGCTGTGGTTTTCAACTACACCATTCATCGCAAAGCGGCGCAAGCGGAGGCGCCGTCCAGCTCCGCCAAGATCGTCGCGGGAATTTCGTTGCTGTTGTGGTCAGCGGTCATTTTTGGCGGGATCTTTATCGCATTCATAAATCCGGGTTTGTAGTCGAGGCTTCTTCATGCTTTTATCCGTCGCGATCTGGTTGCAGGCTACCGATCTTTTTACGTACATTCGACTCAGTTCCTACGTCTACGCAACCATCATGTCTCTGCATCTGATTGCCATTTCGCTCTTCGGCGGCATGATCGTGCTCACGGATCTACGGCTTCTCGGATGGGCGATGACCGGACGCTCCGTCGCAGATGTGGTGGATCAACTGCGCTGGCCGAAACGCGTCGGCTTCCTGTGCGCGGCCACATGCGGATTCTTGCTGTTTGGATCGAAGGCGGAAGAATATTACTACAACGCATTTTTTCGAACGAAAGTAACGCTGCTATTGTTGGTCGCCGTACACGCGCTCCTGTTTCGCTCAAGCATCTACCAACGCGCGGCTGACTTGGATCTCTCAGGCAACATTCCTTCGCGTGCAAAACTTGCTGCGGCGATCTCACTGCTGCTGTGGACCGGCATCATGATTTCAGGGAGAGGCATCGGCTACATCGAGGTCCCCTTCGGGTTGCATGCGGATTTACAGGAAGCGCTCACCGCAATCGCGAAACGCGTGTAAAATTGGGGAGGAATGCACCCACACCTTTTCATAAAAGCCCCCGTGCTTGCTTTGCTTGCCGTCGTCCTGAGTCCCGCTGGCTTCAGTCAGGCCGTTGCCGACAAAGACGCACAGGCCCAAATGAAGGGCCTGCCGCCTCGCGCGACTCCGGGCGACTATCAGGCGCAAGGAAAAGCCGGCGCCGTCACGATTGCGGCCGAATTCTCGGCGCACGCGGTGCCGACTCCAGAGGCGATTTATTCTACGGAAGAGTACGTCGTCGTAGAACTGGCGCTTTTCGGCGCCACGGATGCATCGCTCAAGCTCGCGCAGAGCGAATTTTCTTTGCGCGTCAATGGGAAAGTACTTCCCGCGGATGGGTTCGCGAAAACATTCCCCAGCTTGAAGGATCCGGAATGGGAGCCGCCGGCTTCCGCCTCAAAGGCCGGGAAAACCAGCGTGGGCACTGGCGGCGGGAATCAGAACGATCCTCCTCCTTCGCCGCCCAAGATGCCCTTTGAATTGAAGCGTGCGATGCAGCAAAGGGTGCAAAAAGCCGCGCTGCCTGAGGGAGACCGCGCCCTTCCCGTAGCGGGTCTGTTGTTCTTCAATTATCACGGCAAGGCCGATAGCATCCGCGCACTCGAACTGGTTTACGATGGGGCCGGCGGCAAAGCCTCCCTCGCGCTCCATCCTTAAAAGGCGTCGTGTAAGGCTCGCAGCCGATTGACACGCGCTCCCGGGGATTCTAAAGTGGGGGCATGGAACAACAACCCATGAGCAATCGGCCGTTCGGCGTCCCGCCGATGAATCATCAGGCCTTTGGCTCTGTCTCGATTTCCGCCGAAAATGCCCGTTTCATGAGCCGCGTGTACGGCTGGATGACCGGTGGACTGTGCCTCACGGGCCTCGTGGCCTGGAATGTTTCCGGAAATCCGGAGATGGTACGGACCATCTTCGGGAACCCCATCCTGTTCTGGGCCTTGATCATCGCGCAATTGGGGGCCGTATTCGCCCTCTCCGGCCTGATCAACCGCATCAGCGCCACTACCGCGACGGCCATCTATATTGGCTACGCATTGCTGACCGGCTTAACGCTTTCTAGCATCTTCTTGATCTACACCGGATCGAGCATCGCGGCCACTTTCGCCACAACCGCCTTCGGTTTTGCGGGCCTGAGCGCATTCGGCTTGGTGACGAAGAAGGATTTGGGGCCCGTCGGCTCCTTCTGCATGATGGGACTTTGGGGACTGATCGGCTTCGGTCTGCTTTCGATGTTCTTCCCGTCGTTGATGGGCGGCCCCGGCAGCTTTATTTTCTCGATAGTCGGATTGGTGGTCTTCGCGGGCCTGACCGCCTACGACACACAGAAGATCAAAGCCATGAACGTGGCGACAGCCGGGGATTCGGAACTCAGCCGCAAGGGCGCGATCATGGGCGCGCTGACGCTCTATCTCGACTTCATCAACTTGTTCCTGAGCTTGCTGCGCTTGACGGGACGCCGGCGCTAGGCAGCATCTCCGCATTTGTAGAACCGGGGCGCGAGCCCGTGGATATTTCCCACTCGCGCCGCTAGTCCGCCGTTTTCCGCTTCTTCGTCATCCGGCTGAGCACCGCGAGCGATGCCAAGTGCTCTTTCAACGGCCTTGCCGGCGTGCCCCAGACCACTTGTCCCGATCGCACGATCTTCGACGTCAAGATCCCACTTCCGGATCCCAACACCGCTCGCGTTTCAATGCGAGCCTTATCGCCGATGCCGACCTGTCCGCCGATCACGGCGTAATCTTCCACAACGACCCCACCGGATAAGCCCGTCTGCGCGGCGATGACCACATGCTTGCCGATGCGGCAGTTGTGACCGATGTGCACCATGTTGTCGAGCTTGGTGCCTTCGCCGATCACCGTCACGCCCAGTGCCGCGCGATCCACACAGGAGTTCGCCCCGATCTCGACCCGATCTCCGAGCTCCACGCGGCCGATTTGCGGAAAGTTTTCATAACGGCCATTGCTGAACACAAAACCAAAGCCATCGGCCCCGATCACGCATCCGGAATGCAGCACGACGCCGCTGCCGATCGTCACATCGGCATAGATCGTGACATTGGCATGGATTCGGCAATGTTCGCCAATGTTCACTCGGTCGCCGATCACCGAGCCGGCATCAACCATGCTACCTTCGCCGATGCTGACTGCCTCGCCCAGCACGGCATGCGGGCCCACAAAACATCCGGGAGCAATTTTCGCGCCCGACCCGATCACCGCCGTTGGATGAATTCCGGGCTGGGGATCTTTGCGTGGATGAATCTGGGTGATCGCACGTGCAACAGCGGCCCGCGGATCCTTCACGCGAATGACAGTCCGCGGCGTCGATGCAGAATCCACAGCGGGGAAATTGTCAGGGAAGTTGTCGGGGACGAGCAGACACCCAGCAGGACTCGCATTGAGCAACTTCACCGCATCTTCAGGATTTTTCAGCGCCCGCGCCACTACGGCTTTCGTAACAAAAGAGAGATCGTCCGGGCCCGCATCTTCAATCGCGGCAACCTTGCGGAGTTCGCGAGATCCATCGCCTTCCCACGGTGCATCGAGCCACGCGGCTAATTCTTTTACGTTCACGTCACCAGTTTAGGACATCGTGGACATGCCTTCTGACGCGATGCGAAAACGTACAATGCCCCCTCATTTAAAGTCGCGGATCCGAAAGGATTTTCCACGTTGGTGCCACTAAATGACAAACGTTCCTCGTGACGAGTTGTGCATGTGCAACCCGCCAGGAGGAACGTCTGCCTACGGTTCGGAGGACATTCTTCGTGATTTGGTAATTAGTGCTTCACTTGGGGAAAAATTCTCACATCAAAACGCGATAGTATAGATCCCACTATGTGGCCGCAAGTTTACGACCCCGTCGCCGGGAGCCTGGGTGTTTCGGCTCTGGTTGCTTCGATCCCGATTGTAGTACTGCTTGTGCTTCTCGGCGTGCTCCGCGTCCCCTCGTGGATCGCCGCGCTCGCCGGATTCGCCGCCTCGCTCGGCGTAGCGGTTTTCGCCTATGGAATGCCATTTTCCTTGGCCATGAGTTCGGCAGCGTACGGCGGCGCGCAAGGGCTTCTGCCTATCAGCTGGATCGTGTTCACCGCGTTAATCCTCTACAAGCTGACGGTTGAAACCGGAAAGTTTGAAATTCTGAAAAACTCCATCGGCGGGCTGACGCGCGATCAGCGCTTGCAGGCCCTGTTGATCGCCTTCGCTTTCGGCGCGTTCATCGAAGGCGCGGCCGGATTCGGAACGCCTGTGGCCGTCGCGGCGGCCATGCTCGCGGGGCTAGGCTTTCCTCCCTTCTTCGCGGCGGCGATCTGCTTACTGGCGAATACGGCGCCCGTGGCGTTCGGCTCCATCGGTACGCCGCTGGTCATGTTGCAGGCCGTGACGAAGCTGCCGATGGCGACGCTTTCGGCCAACACGGGACGCTTGTGCGCGCCGGTATCTTTGTTCATCCCAGCCTACCTGATGCTGGTCATGGGAGGATGGAGCGCCCTGCGCGCTGTCGCACCTGCGGCGATCGTCTGCGGGCTGGCGTTCTCCTTGGTGCAGTTCTTCGTGTCGAACGCGCTCGGCCCAAATTTGACGGATATCCTCGCGTCGATTGGCGCCATGGTCGCGCTGGTCGCCTTGATGAAAGTATGGAGGCCGAAGGGTGTCGCCGCAGCCGACGTGCCGGATCACACGTCGCGCCAGGCGTTGACCGCATGGATTCCGTACACGCTGCTTGTGATTTTTGTATTGGTGTGGGGATGGCCGACATCGAAGGCAATCCTGGATCGCGCGACGATCGTGATCGCGTGGCCGGGCTTGCATAATTTGGTGCAGCGCGTGGCGCCGATCACGACTGTGCCTTCGCCCTATGGAGCAACATTCAGTCTGAATCTGCTCTCTGCATCGGGAACTTCTTGCCTTTTTGCGGTGTTCGCCTCGGCGCTGGCGTTGAAAGTGAGCCCCGGTAAACTGGTTTCCTGGACGGGCGTGGTCGCCAAACAACTGGCACTCCCGGTGCTGACCATTGTCAGCGTGGTGGCGCTGGCGTTCGTCATGAATTACTCAGGACAGACGGCGACGCTCGGACTCGCGCTTTCAGGCACCGGCTCCGCATTCCCGTTTTTCAGTCCCTTGCTCGGATGGTTGGGGGTGTTCCTCACCGGCAGCGATACGTCAGCCAATGCCCTGTTCGGGAATTTGCAGATCGTCACGGCAAGCCGCCTGGGATTCAACCCGGCGCTCATGGCGGCGGCCAATTCCGCCGGAGGTGTGATGGGCAAAATGATCAGCTTATCGAGCATCGCCATCGCGGTGGCAGCGGCGCAAATGCCGCGCTCGGAGGAAGCTCGCCTGTTCCGCTTCACGCTGAAACACAGCATCTTCCTGGCAAGCGTTATGGGACTGCTCACGCTGTTCTATGCCTATGTGGCTCCCGGTTGGATGCGGAGCTAAGAACCAGCTTTGAAATGAGGATGGAGCAGGTGAGCCTGCTCCTCCGCATTATTTCGTGATCGCAGCGGACTGAGTCGCCCAGCTATCGCGGTTGCGCGCGGTCTTCCAATATTGGTCGCCCCACCAGGACGTCGATTCCGAGGACTGCGCCTTCGTCTGCTCGGCGGGTTGCGCTTTCGGCTGCTCCGCAGGCTGCACCTTCGCCTGCTCCTGGTGCTTGTTTGCGTGTACCGGCTTGATTTTGGCCTGCTTGGATTGTTCCTTCACCTCGGCGGGCTTTTCTTTCGCTTGCACAGGCTTCTCTTTGGTCTTGGCCGGCTTTTCATTGGCCTGGATGCTCTCTGTTTTCGCCTTCGCAGGCTCTGCTTTCCCTTTCGCGGTTTCTTCTTTCACCTTCACGGGCTTCGCTTTGGCCTGCACTGGCTTCTCCACGGCTTGCGCAGCAGTTTCCTTCGGCTGCGCAGTGTCCTTTGCATCAGCGGTCTGCTTCGGCCGGGCTGCGTCCTTCGCCTTCGCCTGTTGTTTCTCCGGTGCGGGATCCTTCACCTTGGCCTGTTTCTTCTCCGCAGCAGGCTCTTTGGTTTTCGCTTTGAGCGCATCCGATTGCTTTGCCGCTACTACCGGCGAAGAAGCCTGGAACGGCGTGCGAACCACCAACGTATCGTGAATCTCGTGCGCGGTGGATTCCCTAACTTCGAGCGTCATCGTCTGGTCCTTGCCCGCAGCGTCCTTGAAGTTCACGATCAGGTTCTGGTGCTTTTTGGATCCCATGCGGTCCCAGACTTTGTAGCCGGGAGGATTGGGAGCCAGAGCGTCTTTCGGAGTGAGTGTCGTGCTCGTGATTCTGGCATACGGAATATCCACGACAGCGTCTTCGTTCCGGAACATGATGCCTGCGTCATCGACGCGAACGAACCCGGCGGTTCCCGCATGAAAACTATCGAGATTTCCAACGGTGTAAGTAGCCTCGTGATTGGCCGCGGCAAATAGCGAAGAACCGGCCATGAAAACGAGCAGCGCGAGCGACGCGCAGCGTGGCTTGTTACTCATTCGCGCGGAACTCGGGGTGGAACTCGGGGTGAAACACATGTGGATAAACTCCTTCCGTAAGGCGTCTATCGGCCATCCTGGGCAAGAAGAACAGAAGGGAAACACCCTAGGCCGGCATTAAGAAGGTATGGGAGTGAATCGGCCGATAGGCCTCGCAAGCGCCCGCAGATCAGGAAATCTTCAATAGCACGGCCGTGATGTTGTCTGGCCCGCCGTTGGCTTTGGCAAGATCGATGAGACCTTGCGCTTTTTGTTGCAGGGTCCCTGGATCAGCGAGTACAGCGGCAAGATCGGGATCGGGCACAAGGCCGTGGAGGCCATCGCTGCACAGCAGGATCAGCATTCCGGGTGAAGGCTGGAGTCGATACGAATTTACGCGCAGTTGATCGGAAACGCCGATCGCCATGGTCAACACGTGACGCATGGGATGAACCTTCAGCGAAGCTTCGTCGAGGCCCAGGCGGCGCCCCACTTCGTTTACCCAGGATTGATCCTCGGTAACGGGTACGAGCTTACCGTCCACGAACGCATACACGCGGCTGTCGCCGACGCTTGCGACGAAGAACTCGGTCTGATTGTCGAGCACGGCGACGATGGTCGTCCCCATGCCATCGAGCGCGGGATCTCGTTCGGAAGCCAATCCGACTTGCGTGTTGGCCTCCGCAATTGCGGACTGCAACACGAACGGATTGCGCGAAGCCGCTTGTTCCAGGACGCGACGCACGGTCTCCACCGCCAAATGGGACGCGGTTTCACCCGCCTGCGCTCCGCCCATACCGTCGGCGACCACATACAGGCCAAGAGTGGGCTCTAGTAGGTAGCAATCTTCGTTATTCGTGCGAACGCAACCTACGTCGGAGACGCCGAAGGATTCAATCATGAACACCTCGATTATACCGAGGTCAGGTGGGTCAGAAGGGATACCCACCCTCTCCAGGCTCACGGCTCAGACGCCATGTCCCGCTTTATGCCGGCGAGATCCAACGGCACGGAGATCTCGATGGGCCTTCTTGACCGGCACTAAGGACGCGCAGGAGCAAGGACCGCCTTCAATTCCCAGTAGGCGCGTTCCTCGTAATTAAACTTCAGGCGTTCGAGATTTTCGAGTCGCGAATCCACCGGTTTTGCAGGTTGCCGCTTGAGGCAAACGCCGAGCATGAGGGTCGCCTCCTGATCTTCCGGTTGGCGTTCCAGCACAGCGCGAAAGCGTTCGGCCGCGGCCGTGAAATCCCCCGCGCGCCACAGCGCGTACCCGACGTTGAAGTGATACGCGGGGTCGCCCGCGTCGCCGTCCAGCGCCTTGCGGAAGGACTCCAGCGCCTGCGGCACTCCGCGGCGGCTTTGCGCGGCTCCCAGGTTGTTCCACACTTCATTCAGAGGCACCGTCTCCACAATGGTTTGAAATGCAGCTTGCGAGCCGGAAAAATCGCCGGACTGATAGAGCGAAAGCCCGAGCAGGAAACTAGCCTCGCGGAAGTGCTGATCGCCAGGCATCACCTTTTGGAGCCACGTGGCAGCATCCTTATATTCCTTGCGCTGGAAGTGAATCTGCCCGAGCGCGAAATTGGGATGCGAGTAATGAGGCTCCAGGCGCACGGCTTGCAAAAAGAACTTCTCTTTCTTGTCGGCCGGAGCCATCAACCCGCGAACATAGTTCTCCTCGGCGTCGAGGCGCACCAGCGGACGCAGCGTCTTGTAATCGGATTCGGGAGGCGCGAACCGCGGAGCCACAGTAGAAAGCACCCTCCAGATGAGATGCGCTTCCAACATGGCGATATCGTCCAGGCTGCCGGTTTCGACAATCTCCGATCCTTCGCGCAGACGGCGGCGATCGAAGATACGGGCGTTGACCGTGAGCGTGCCTGCCACGGCGCCACCGCCGGCATTGGGCTTCCATTCAAACGTGCCGTACACGACGTTCTCCGCGTCGAGCGTTTCGCCAATCTTCATGGCCGAAGCAGAAGTAAGAATGGCACGAGGGTGCAGCGTCAGCTTTCGATAGGCCGCGTCGGTATCCTCGCGCTCCACCGTGAGGACACTGCGGGCGCTCATGGAATCTCGCAACGTTTCGGCGATGCTCTCGCCGATCCAGTCGAGATTCGAGACAGCAGCGGGCGTTGCTGGATTCTGCGGGCGATTGGCAGACGCTGCCGCGACATCCGCAGGCAGCGCGGTTGGGTGCGGCGTACGATTCGCGAACGGCAAAATCGCGGTGGTCTGCGCACCGACGGGATGAAGGAACGCAGTTATGCCGACGAGCAGCAGAGCATGGAGGAATCGCCGGAACATCACATTCAGTGTAGCTGGCAAAATCGTGTCGCTGGCAAAAAGCACCAGGGCTTAACGGGCAAGGCTCGCCAGAAAGCTGGTTCCCACAACAATACTCGTGCCGAAATTCTCAGCGACGGTCTGTCCGATGTCGCTGAGCGTCGCGCGCGTGCCGAGATTGACGCCATGTTTTTGTCCCGGGCCGTTTTGTCCAAGACCGTAAGCAAGCAGCGGAACATATTCGCGGCTATGATCGGTGGACGGCGTCGTGGGGTCGCATCCGTGATCTGCCGTAAGGATCGCAAGATCGCCGGGCACAAGTGCCTTCTCCAACTGCGGCAGCCATGCATCCACTTCTTCCAGCGCCTTCGCGTAGCCTTCCACATCATTGCGATGCCCGAAGAGCTGATCGAAATCCACCAGGTTGACGTAGATGAGCCCGGAGGCCTGTTCCTTCATCATCTTCAAGGTCTTCGCCATGCCATCGGCATTGCTGATGGTCTTTTCATGATCGCCGATGCCCCGCCCTAGAAAGACGTCGAAGATTTTACCGACGCTAGACACTTCTACACCTTTGGAGTAGAGCTGATCGAGCAACATGCCTTTGGGAGGCGGCACCGCGTAGTCATGGCGATTGGTGGTCCGCTTAAACGCACCCGGCTCGCCCTCAAAAGGCCGCGCGATCACGCGGCCCACTTCAAACGGTCCACGCAGGATGTCACGCGCCGTCTCGCACATTTTGTAAAGTTCGAACAGCGGAATCACATCCTCGTGCGCGGCAATTTGAAAAACGGAGTCGGCTGACGTGTATACAATCGGCGATCCCGTGCGTACGTGCTCTTCGCCGAGCTCCGCAATAATTTCCGTGCCGGACGCCGCTTTATTGCCGATGGCGGTGCGTCCCACACGGCGCTCGAACTCGTTCATGACTTCGGGCGGAAATCCGTGCGGGAAAAGAGGGAACGGCTTTTCCAGATGGATGCCGACCATTTCCCAATGTCCCGTGGTTGTGTCTTTACCCGGCGAGGCCAAGGCGCATTTTCCAAACGCTGCGAGGGGCTCCTCCGCGGGAGCAAGCCCCGTGAGTGGCTTGATGTTCGCAAGGCCCCAGCGACACAAGTTCGGCAAATGCAGAGGACGCTGCCGCGCGATGTTGCCGAGCGTGTCACTGCCGACGTCGCCGTACGCGGCTGCATCTGGCATTTCGCCAATACCGACGCTATCAAGGACAATCCAGATGATTCTTTGAAAAGACATGTTTCGTAATGCTCGCGCGAATCGATGTTATTCCATGCGGCCGCCGAGACTTTGTCCCGGAAGCAGTTGGACAGGAACCGGAGCGGGACGCGTCGGTGCTGGCGCAGTCTTCGCGGCTTCCGCCTCCGCTGCCTGCCCATCGGGACCCGCCAGAATATCGTTAATATGTTCGGTCAGTTGATCCACGAAACGATCCGGCAGAAAGCCATTCATCCGGCGCGCGACACGCCCTTCTTTGTCCAGAATGATGGTGGTCGGAATGTTCGCCACTTGCAGCGTGCGCGCCAAGCCCGTTTCAAAGTACACGGCCCGGTCCCATTGTATGGTTTCGAGGAAACCCGAAACCACGCTGCGATCTTCGTCGGCATCCACCGAAAGCAACACGACATCCCCGCGATTTGCGAAACGTTTGCGCACTTCCTCGTACAAGGGATGCTGCACACGGCAGGGGGCGCACCAGGTAGCCCAGAAATCCAGGATTACGATCTTGCCCTTCAAGCTCGCCAGTGGCAGACGGTTACCATCCAATCCATCGAGCACAAACTTCGCAGGATCCGTGATTCCGTAATTCGGATCGAGCGCGTAGACATCTTTGTGGCGCTTGTCGAGAATCTCGGACGTGCGGTCATAGGCTTCGAGCACGATATCGCCCAGGCCTGCATCCGAGCCGTTGTGCAATTTGCGATACATTTCGCCAAGCTCACGCCGGTCCAGCGCCCGATCCTCTGCCGTGGCATGCGAATCGGTAATGGCGAACGCTGCGGCCATTTGTTTGATCGCGTCTTCGTGACGGCCGGCGCGTTCCAGGGCCTCGGCCCATTCGCGAGCCGATGGTTCTTCGGGAAACGCGATGTAGGCGAGCTCCGCCTTGATGCGGGCGTCATCATTCGCGCCAAGAATCGCAAAGGCACGGGCTTGATAGAGCAACGAACGCTCGAGCGCACGATCGTGATCCTCTTGATTACGCACGGCGGTGGCGCCAGTGGGGACCGGAACATGCACGACGTAATCTTCCAGGCGGCGCGCGAATTCCAAAGCTTTCTGTGCGTTCTCCTTGCCGCCGACGTTCAGAAGGCTGGACGAAACGCGATCCAGTAACTGCGCGTCGTTGGGCGTCTTGGCAAGCGTGGGAACTCCGTAACGCGCGATACGTGCGCTATCGCGCGCTTCCATGGCTTCCTTCGCCAGAAGCTGCTCGATCTCGCCCCGCAATTTCGAGTTGGGATGCGTGCGCAGATGTTTTTCGAGCGCCGCAATAATATCGATGGGGCTATGATTGGCTTCGACAATAGCCTGATTGATCTGTTGGCGCTCGGCGGCTTCGTCGGGCGCGGCGTTCCCCTGCCCGAACACGAATCCGCAGGAGAGCGATACGAGCACCAAGCGCAAGATAAGTTTCATCATGGTGTTGGTTATTTCTCGCGCGACACACGAATCGCGTCGGCCATCCGGGCGGCCCTTTCTCTGGCCATGTGAATATAAACGTCGTTCATTGCGACCTGATCGAGCAACGGCAGAATATCGTCGGTCAGCAAAAGCTTGCGATTCTCCCACGCCGCCTGTATGCGAAGGACGGAGTCATTGACTCCCAGCCGATCATGTTTCAAGGCTCGGCGCAAGTCCAGAATCAGGCGCGTACTGTCGCCAATGCGCTCGAACATATCGCCCAGAGTTTTGGCGTCCTCGATGGTCGAATAGTTGTACTTCGCTTCACTCTTATCGGAACCACGCTCCCAGCGCAGAGTTTTCTGCCCCATATTGGCGATCTTCAGCCCGGCTTCCAGCGGCCGCTTGAAATGATCGAGTCGCTCCGCGAATTCGAACGCCTGCTTTGCCGCCGCGAGTTCCAAGTGAAGCGTCTCGCTATTGTCGGGATCATCGCTCTCGTTATACGTCGCGGAACCATCGGGTGAAATGGTGACGACAAAGTACGGCGGCACGGATCCAACAAAGGTTTTACTGAACGTCAGCCGCGGCGCATCTCCTGCGACATCGGCAGCCTGCACGGTACAGGCGAAAACGCTGACGGCGAAGAGGACGAGCAATTTCGTCATGCAATCCTCGCCGAAGCTTTTTTCGAAACCGTAGGCGCTTTCAACGCAGGAATGATCTTCTCTGCCCTGTTCGCTTCGCGTTGGGAAATTGCCGGCTGCACCAGAGTACCGGGGTTAGTTCCGCGTTGGGACAACGCGGAACGACATACATACGTCGCGTGACAGATCGCGACCGCCAACGCATCCGCCGCGTCTTCCGATTCGATCGCATGCGCCAGCCCCGTCAACTGGCGAACC
This sequence comes from uncultured Acidobacteriia bacterium, assembly GCA_903892565.1. GTDB lineage: Bacteria > Acidobacteriota > Terriglobia > Bryobacterales > Bryobacteraceae > Palsa-187. The sequence goes on along the minus strand of CAITIX010000074.1, from coordinate 1,393 downwards.
ATCAACTGCACTTGATGCTTCTCCGCGCGTCCGTATCCCACAACGCTGGTTTTCACCGACAGAGGAGAATACTCACCCACGGGCAATCCGGTTTCGGCCAGCACAGCGAGCGCCACGCCGCGAACATGCGCCAGTTTCAGCGCCGTCTTCACGTTTTGCGAAAAGAAGACTTCCTCAACAGCGGCGCATTCGGGTACGTGCGCGGAAAGCAAGTCACGCAGTGCTGCGGCGATAATCGCAAGGCGCCCCGGCAGCGGATCCTTGGCGCTCAACTTGATGACGCCATGCGCAACCACCGTATGGCGGCGGCCATCGCTTTCGATGACGCCCCACCCGGTGCGTTCGGTCCCGCAATCGACGCCCAATACTCTCATGAGATCATGCGGAAAGCGCAGACAGGCTCCAGCGGCCTCATTTAGGACGACAGCGCTTCCAGTTCCTTTTCGTCGATGTCGAAGTTGGAATACACGTTCTGCACATCGTCGTGTTCTTCGAACGCTTCGCTGAGACGCAACATGCCGGCGGCGTTCTTGCCTTCCAGCTTCATCAGATTCTTGGGGATCATGGCGATCTCGGCGGATTCCGTCGGGATGCCCTTCTTCTGAATCACCTCAAGCACGGTCACGTGATTTTCCGGCGCGGAAAGCACTTCCCAGTTGTCGCCTTCGCGGCGCAGATCGTCGGCGCCGGCTTCAAGCACCAGCGTCATCAGATCGTCCTCAGCGGGAGCGTTTTCTGCCGAGATGATGATCTGGCTCTTGCGTTCGAACATCCAGCTGACACAGCCCTGCTCGCCCATATTGCCGCCCTGCTTGGAGAACATGTGGCGGATTTCGCTCACGGTACGATTGCGGTTATCGGTCGCGACGGCCACCAGCACGGCTGCCCCGCCCGGCCCATAGCCTTCGTACATTACTTCTTCGATCTGGCCGCCTTCGAGCTCGCCCGTGCCGCGCATGATGGCGCGCTTGATGTTATCGGCCGGCATGCTTTCGGCCTTGGCTGCAGCGATGGCCGTGCGCAGGCGAGGATTCATGCCCGGATCGCCACCGTTGCGCGCGGCAATCATGATTTCCTTGATAAGACGGGTGAAAATCTTCCCGCGTTTGGCGTCGGCGGCGCCCTTCTTGTGCTTAATTGTTGCCCATTTTGAGTGGCCTGACATTGACGAACCTCTGAGGATGAAAGAACTTACGGACCTCTGCCCAGAAGGCGCAGAGCCCAACTTTCTACGATAACAGAAGAGCGGAACGAGAGGAAGCTCGCGCGCTTAAAGTGTCGCTAGTATGTGATCTGTCCGGTCTAATTCACACATGAACTGTCCGCTTTTGAAAAAGCGGCGGGGGAAGCTGGAGGTTGGACACCTCACAGCAGTACTCCGCGGCGGAAACGG
>CAITIX010000073.1 GCA_903892565.1 uncultured Acidobacteriia bacterium | reverse complement strand
TGGAGATGCGGGGCAAGGTGGCTTCGGCCCGGACCTCGCAGGGCGCACGCTTACCTTTAACCAATTCCGGAAAGCGATGCGGCAGCCGTGGGGGGTGATGCCCCGCTTCAGCGAGCAATTCAGCAGCGATCAGACGATCGCCGACTTGCAAGCTTACGTGATGACGTTCCCGAAGGTCGACGAGCCGGCCCCGTGGATGTTGGATATAAAGAACATCTCAGCGACAAGCACGTGGACCGCGAAACCGCCGGGGGAGAATGCGCCTTACGGGCAGCGGTTATTTGCTTCGTATGGATGCATCGAGTGTCACGGACCCGAGGGACTCACGATCCGGCAGGACTACGGAGGCGAAGCGTCAGACAACGATTTCGAGCATTTCGCGAAGGATATCTACACGCACACGGAGCGGTACAAGAGCCCGCGCATGGGCGATTTCTCCAAACTGCGGCTGCCCGAGACCTCTCTTCGTGAGGTTTATCGATTCTTATTTGAACAGCTGGGCTACCTGGCGCCCATCGGCGGCACGCTCACCGCTGGCACGCCTTCCGGCGATCGAACAACGTACACGCTGCAGTTGGAGAATCGCGGCATGGTGGGCAAGGGTATCACGCCGAAGAATCTGACAATCGCTCTTGAACTGGCGCCTGGAACGAACGTAGTTAGCGCGACCGGCGATGGCTATAAGGGCGTTGTGAATGACGCGGACTTGAAATCGCAGGCCGCGACCTGGCAGCTTTCCAGCATTGGGCCCAAAGAAAAGCAAACCTACACGTTGACCATTGCCGGTGCAACCGGAAAGCCGGCCGACATCTTCAAAGGTTCGGTTGTGCGCTGGGCCGAGCCGGAAGTCCGCAAAGCCTTCCCCAATCTGGAACTGCGCGATCCGCAATCGGCGGGAAAAGATCCGCAAGTCGCGGTGGTGTTCCGCTAGAAGGCTTCCAATTTAAAAGGTGTTCCGCTAGAACTTGTTGAGGCCCTCAGTCAACTCGATCGATATCCCCAGCGGGTCGGTGATCATCGCGCTCGCGTATACCTTGTGGCGCGATTTGCTGTAGGGTTGGTCGAACTTCACGCCGCTCGCTTCGAGTTTCTTGCAGAACATCTTCAGATCCTTCACTTCGAAACCGACGTAGTCGATGGCGCGGCCTTTGGTGGGCGAGATCGGCTCCTTGGCCTTTCCGAATAGCTGCCGCGTTCCGGCGAATGTACTGTTGATGGCATTGCCTGGCACCGCCGTTTCACCAAACGTCTTGATGTACCATGCACGCGCGTCAGGCGCGGCATTTTCCGGCAGGAAGTGATGGAGATGATCGAAGACGGTTGGCGTGTTCGCTGTCTGGTCCTTGTCCTCCAGAATCTCGACCTTAAACCCATCGTTTGTGTAAACGTTGCCAACGTTCTTTAAGCCAGGCTTCTTAACGCCCGCGTCCGCATCCATTTTGATGCCCAGAGTTTTTAGTTTCGCCACGACGCCGGGTCCGTCGTTCACCCAGAATCCGATGTGATCCACCGGCGAACCTTCGGATCCGTTCGATGGATTGCCCTTCTGCAAAAGAATCAGGACGCCAGGAAATTTCATCGCGTCAACGCCGCCGACCTTGAGCGGGGTGCCTCCCAGGATCGTGAAAAACTTTTTGGCGTTGTCCATATCCCGCACCAGCGCGTGAACCTGCCCCATCGTTACACCCATCTCATTGGGTGGACGCAACTGGCCCCACGCCAAAGACGACAGCTCCGCAAAAATCACAAACAGAATCGTACGTTTCAC
>CAITIX010000072.1 GCA_903892565.1 uncultured Acidobacteriia bacterium | reverse complement strand
CCGTTTCCGCCGCGGAGTACTGCTGTGAGGTGTCCAACCTCCAGCTTCCCCCGCCGCTTTTTCAAAAGCGGACAGTTCATGTGTGAATTAGACCGGACAGATCACATACTAGCGACAGCTGAAACCTAAGACCCTTGTGCTCCGTGGTGCCATGTGATAAAACTCTAAGAGCTTTTGTCTTATGAATTTGCCGTTCACCGTAGCGGCATGGGGCGTTTTGAGTGTTCTACAGCTGAAGTTTCCAAGATTGAAACAAAGGGGTTCTATGAGTACATTGTTGTCAAAACTGTTCGCGCGACATGCTTTTTTTGCAATCCTACTCGCGGGCTTAATGATTTGCTTGCCGTTGATGGCGCAGGTAAACCAGGGTAAAATTGGCGGAAACATCACCGATCAGAGCGGCGGCGCGATTCCCGGCGCTATGGTCACTGTGACCGACGTGGAGCGCGGCGTGACCCGCACGTTGACCACGGACGCCTCCGGCGCTTACTCCGCGCCCAACCTGACACCGGGCAGCTACACTGTCCACGTCGAATTCATGGGCTTCCGGCCACTGGATCGCAAGGACATTGCGATCGGCGTCGGCCAGGATGTGCGCATTGACGCCACCATGCAGCCCGGCGATCAGACGCAGACCGTCACGGTGACCGGCGAACCTCCGGCCATCAACACGACCAACGCCCAGATGGGTGGCGCGATTGAAGCGGCCGCCATCACGGACCTCCCGATCTCGGGACGCAGCTTCGTGTACGCGTTGAGCTATCGCCCCGGCATGCAGGTTCGTCCGGGCGCCGGCGGCGGCAACGTCGCGGTCACCAATGGTATGCGTCCAGAATGGAACGTTTACGTTTTCGAAGGCTTGGCGGACACCAACTCTTATGGAACGGCCGGCCCCTTGAACATCGGCTTTATCGCGGGTGGTCCGGACCAGTCGGTCATCCTTCCCGTGGACACGGTGCAGGATTTCAACCTGGTGGAAAACGCCAAGTCGGAATACGGCTGGCGTCCCGGTGGCCAGGTGAACATGGGTTTGAAGTCGGGTACCAATACGTTGCACGGCACGGCGTTCGCGCTCGGCCGCAGCACTGGCATGATCACGCGTAACCCGTTCTTCACGGCGAAGCCGGATACCGAATTTGAGAACTACGGCGCAACGCTCGGCGGCGCGATCAAGAAGGACAAGCTGTTCTACTACGCCGGCTTTGAAGGCCAACTCTACAGCATCGGCAACCCCAAGACCTTGATCGTTCCCACGACCGCTTCGCTTGGTGGCAACAAGTCCAACAGCTTGGCGGATGCAGCGGCAGACATGCTCAACAATCACGGCTACACGCCGACGTCCATGGCGCTCGGTTTGAATCTGGCGGGTTGCTCGGCCAGCGGTGTGGCTGGCGCCTACAGCGTGAATTGCGTCCCCGGCAAGGGCTTGTTCTCGAACGCTACGAACTCGACCAGCTTGCCGACAGCGTTCCCTGACATCGGCGGAACGCAAAACGGCGTGGCGAAGATCGACTATCACCTGAACGACAAGAACAACTTCAACGTGGACTTCTTCCGCGGCGTCGGTAACGTGAGCGCGCCGGTATCGAGCGTGACCCAGCCCTATTGGTTTACCCCGCTGCTGGGCTCGGTGGGCATCGCCCGCGCCGTATGGATTATGGTTCCGAATTCCAGCTTTGTGAACGAAGTTCGCACCGGCTGGGACTACTCCTTGCAGAAGGCCGATGCCTCGCCCGACTGCGGTGCGGATTCCGGTGCACCCAACTATGCGAGCCTCGGATTCGTCTCGGGCGCGCAGATTTGCGGCTTCCCCACGACCGTCATCAGTGGATTCGGCGCGGCCACCACGCCGACCTTGGGCGAGCCTAACGGAATTTCAGCCAAGGCCGAGAACTTCCGCTTCGCCGATAACCTCTCCTATAACCTCGGCAAGCATAACTTCAAGTTCGGTGCCGAATATGCCCGTCAGATTGCGGTGATTCAGACCGGCATCAACGCGAGCAAGGGCACCATCAATTTCGGCTCGGCCGGAACGGCGGCCTTTACGGGCGCCACACCGCTCCAGGACTTCCTGGCGATGGTGCCGCAGAGTGAGTCGCTGCAGATCGGAACGCTGCTGCGCACGTTGACTTATAACCAGTGGGCATTTTACGCGCAGGACGACTGGCGCATCGTTCCGCGCCTGACCCTCAACCTCGGTTTGCGCTATGAGCGCAGCAACGCGGTCCACGAAGCGAATAATCAGCTGGCCAATTTTGCTCCGGGCACCGTTTCCGGTCTCAAGCAGGATGACGGTTCGGGACTGTACCGCACCTACCCCTTCAACTTTGGTCCGCGCCTCGGCTTGGCGTGGGATGTGATGGGAACCGGTCGCATGGTGGTGCGCGCGGGCTTCGGAATGTTCTATAACCAGTTCCCGTCGCAGATGTTCGTGCCGAACGGTGCGGGAACGCCTGGCTTGCAGAACATGCCGACAGGCTTTAATCTCGTGGGGCCGAACGGCACCGTCACGACTCAGGGCGGAAACATCAACCTCGGCTCGATCACGATCAGCAACCCCACCGCGATTCTCGCGAACGTGCCGGTGTTCGGCGCTTATACGGGAGCGGGCGTGACGGGCAGCTGCACCGTGGGCGCGCCTTGCAAAATTGCGGGCGTGAACTCGCGCATCGTGACGCCGCAGTTCTATGAATGGAACTTGGGCGTTCAGCGTGCCATTACGAACAGCATGACTCTGGAAGTGGCTTATGTTGGCAACCACGGTCAGCATGAGTTCGACTTGTTTGATCAGAACCAGCCGACTCCTGGCGTTGCGGGCGCAGCGGCGGAAAATCTCCGCCGGCCTTTTGTGAACCAATATCCGTGGTTCAGCTCCGTTCAAGTGTGGCAGGGCTTCCAGTTCTCCAACTACAACGGTTTGCAGGCCACGCTGAACCAACGCGTCACGCACGGTCTGAACTTCACTGCCGGATACACCTTCTCTCACGCGCAGGAAGTGGGGTCTGCGGACGTCAATCCGGTGATCCCGCAAAACAGCCTCAATCCGATTGCCGAATATGGCAACGCCTCGCAGGATGTTCGCCATCGCTTTACGGTGCAGGGCCGCTACGCGATCCCCGGCCGGAAGTCGCCTGGCCAGATCCTGCAGGGATGGCAGCTGACATCCGCCATGCAGGTTTGGAGCGCATTCCCCTTCAACGCGGTCGACAATACGAACGACGTGAGCGGCACCGGTCAGTTGCAGGATCGTTGGGATCTCGTCGGGAAATCCAGCGACTTCAACGGATTCGGCGCACGGACTGCCGTTCCTTGCTACGGTGCACCCGGCAGCACGTTTGCCGCGGCCGCAGGTTGCTCCACGGGCTTGCCGCAGGCTTGCATCGATGCGGCGAACTCCTTGCCGACCAATCCCAATCTGCCCGCGGGCAGCGCGGGTGCCACCGGCCTCGCTCAGTTGAACCGCTACGGCTGCTACATGTCGGGTAGCTCCGTGATCCTGCCTCCCGCGCAGGGAACCTTCGGCACCATGGGTCGCAACATCTTCCGTGGACAAGGGTTCAAGGTGGTCGACATCGCCATCATGAAGGGCTGGACGTTTAAAGAACGCTATCTCGCCCAGTTCCGCATGGAAGTCTACAACCTGCTGAACAGCACGCAGTACGCGCCGTTGAGTGCGACGAACGGCGGAAGCTTGGCTCAGCCCGGCAAGTTCGGCGCGACGACCGGTACGCCGAATATCATCAACGCCAGCCCCATCATCGGAAACGGCGATACGCGCCGCATCCAATTGGGTCTGCGCTTCCAGTTCTAAGCAGCGCGAAGAACTGCTCGAAGATGGCGGGGTTCGGCTTCGGCCGGCTCCGCCATTTTCTTTTGGGGCTGCGTGCTGCTGCGCTTAGAAATCGGTCAGCGAACGCGGCCGCCAAGCCGCGCGCACTGCATTGAGAACGGCGGCAAGGTCAATCACCTCTTGTGCTACGGCTCCGGCTACTGGTGGAAGATAGCCGAGCGATGCCAGAGCCATGCCTAGAACGCTCAATGCCATGCCTCCCAGGGCGCTTTGCAGGGCGATCCTGCGCATCCGTTGACCAATGTGGATCAGTTCATCCACCTTGGCAAGGGAAGGCTCCAGAATCACGGCATCGGCCGCCTCCGACGTGATGTCGTTCGCGCCTCCAAAGGCCACGCCAACGGTTGCGGCAATCAATGCCGGTGCGTCATTGATGCCGTCGCCCAGGTACATCGTTTTGGCACGCGCCGTTTCCTTGCGCACAATCGCCAGCTTCTGCTCCGGACTCTGCCCCGCGTAGACCTCCGTGATGCCGACTTTTTTGGCCAGGTACCGCACTTCCGATTCGCGATCGCCGCTCACCAGCAAAATGCGATTCACCAGGTGCCGTGGCTGCAGATGGCGAATGAAGCCAGCACTATCGGATCGCGGCTCATCGCGAAACCGGAGCGTTGCGGCATAGGCGCCGTCGATTAAAACCACGCATTCCAATCCCGGGCCCACCGGGGGCAAGTGGGATGCCAAGGCTCCGATTTTCCCGCGGCCTGTGACCTTCACTTCGCGTCCGTTCACGATTCCCGTGAGCCCTTCGCCCGGGCGTTCGCTCATGCGTTCCACGGGGGAGGGAGCAAGGCCCTCTGCCTTCATGGATTCCACAACGGCCGCCGCCAGCGGATGCTTGGAATACTGTTCCAAGCTGCCAGCGACCAAAAGCACGTCGCGCCGCGCGATGCCGGGAGCGCAATCCACGTCGGTCAGTGTGGGACGTCCCGTGGTCAATGTGCCGGTCTTATCGAACAGCAATGTGCGGCACTTACCTGCCAGCTCCAGCGCCGCAGGATTTCGAATAATGATGCTGCGGCTGGCCGCCACCGAGATCGCGCCAATCACGGCCACAGGGATCGCAAGCAGCAGAGGGCAGGGCGTCGCGATCACCATCACGGAGAGGAAGCGTTCGACGCTGCCGCTCATGGCCCACGCCAGAAGACCAACGGACACAGCCACGGGCGTGTACCAGGCACCCAGCAGATCGCCCATGCGGCGCAGCTCCGGCCGCTGTTGCTGCGATTCTTCCACCACGCGCATGATGCTGGCGTAGCGCGAGTCCACGGGCCGCTTGTTGGCTTCCAGCGTAATGGCCGCGTCGCCGTTGATGGCGCCGGAAAGCACGCTGGAGCCGATGGTCTTCGGGACCAGGAAAGGCTCACCGGTGAGATACGACTCGTCCATCACGCTGCGGCCTTCCGTCACGGTGCCATCCACCGGACATATTTCGTGCGGCAGGACAATCAGCACATCGCCGATCGCAAGGTCGTTTACCGGGATGTCGGCCATGCCCGTTTCGATCTTGCGATGCGCGACGCTGGGCGTCCGCCGCGCCAGCGCCTCCAGCACGGAGGAAGCACGCCGCTGCGCAAAACTTTCGAGTGCCGCTCCCCCTGACAACATCAGGATGACGATGCACGCCACCAGATACTCGTGCAGGAGCACGGCTGTTATGATCGAAATCCCCGCCAGTAAATCGCTGCCGAATTCTTTATGAACAAGTTTCTTCGCGAGTTCGAAGACCAGCGGAATCCCACCGAGGACGAGGGAAAAGAAAAGCGGATAGTTTTTGTATTGCGCCGCCTCCGCGCCGAACACTGGTAGCAGGAAATAAGCAGCAATCGCGCAGGCGGCAATGGTCGCAAGGACGGGCTCGGAGAGATACCGGCGGCCGGGCTCCTGGTTCACAGTCCCTCTATTCTACGCAGGGCTGGAATCCGCGCGAGATGCCAAGTCTATTTGGATTTCGCGTTTCCCGGATTTGCCGGTTTCTGCCCCGCACTCTGCTTGGGAGTGTCAGCAGGTTGATAGCCATTCAGCGAGCGATGCTTCTCGAAGTATTCGCCCGCATCGTTCAAGCGCCAACCGCCCGGTAGATGGCAGTAGCTGCATTCCTGCTTGGTGCGCCGCGTGTAATCCGGACGGGCTGCCGTCGGAGTGGGTCGCAGAAGGAAGCCACCGAGCAATACAGTGACGGGCGCCGTGCAGTGAAGGATTCTTCGGAAGGAGGAGGGACGAATCATGAAGGTTCACCAACGACAGAACGGATTCTATCCGCGCCCCGATTATAGCATCGGCTTCGCCAAACAGGCCCGTCGCGGAAACGCTCCCAAAATGTCACCAGACCCGTGTCTAGACGCCTATCCACCCCCTGTTCGTAGTTTGTCAATCTGTCCGGTTTGATTCACACGTGATCTGTCCGGTTTAGCCTACCGCCCCTTTGGCGCTGCGTCGGCTGGCCGACGGGG
>CAITIX010000071.1 GCA_903892565.1 uncultured Acidobacteriia bacterium | reverse complement strand
CACCGCACGGCCGAAGATCGGCGCGCGATTCTGGAGATCCTCCGGGATACCAAACCAAACTTGCCGGCAACTTGGAAGTCCGCGGCGAACTAAGTTACACCGCGCCTAGCGACACAGGATCTAGCTACGCCGGGCCTACGGCTTGTAGCGCAGCAGCAAGTAAGCTTTGTTCGAAACTCCGTTGCCCCACATCCAGACATCTTGCACGCGACTATAGGGCTCTGGATTCTTGACCGTGATCGTATGTCGTCCGGGCGTCTTCACAAGATCGGCATCGAGCATCACCTGGAGTTCCGTTGCGCTCACGGCCTTGTAAGGAACCGCAACGCCATTGAACGTGACCACCGAGCGGCGCACGAAATTGAATCCCTTGAGCGTCACCGTGAGAGGCCCGCTGCCTTCAGTGGCGATCTCCGGCGTGATGGTTTCAATCGCAGGCTGCGGAGACGTCGCCGGATCGGGCAGACCCGTAAAGGCGCGCGCTGCGGCATAGGCGGCACCTTCTGCCGTGCCGACGAATCTCGTCAACGCGGCGACCATCGTGATTCCTTCCACCGGAGGCGTGAGTCCATTGCCTTCCACCGGGAACGTCACCGAATACCAGGAATGATATCCGCGATCGATCACTTTGCCATTGAGCACCGTGGTGTCGACCTTTTCGAGATTGGCGATATCCTGCAACGGATCCGCATTCACGACGATCACGTCGGCGAGCTTGCCCGCTTCGATCGTTCCCAGCTGGTCGCCCTTATCGATCATCTCCGCGGGCCACTTCGTCGCGCCCTGAATCAGCTTCATGGGAGCGATCCCGGCCTCGGCCAGCGATTGCAATTCATGATGCATGCTGAGGCCCGGCGTCTTGTTCGAATTCGTATTCGCGCCGATGACGAGGATTCCTCCCGCATCGGTAAACATTTTGTTGAACCGCAGCGCGTTTTGATAACCGATCACGCGGCGCTGACGGACGGGTCCCTGTTCCGGGGCGCGCGCGAAACCCGCGAGCGATCCGGCAACGGATTCGGCAGGATAGTACGCACGCAAACTCGGATCATTAAACAACGCGCGTGCTTCGGCCCCGAATTTTTGCCAATCCTTCGAATAGGTGGGAAAATCCACTTGGAAGGTCGGCGTCAAGCGCGTCTTGTTGGCTACCAGCACGTCGATTAGCTCTTTCGCCTTCGCGTCGTCCATCTCGGCGTAGAAGTCGAGCTCGATATCCGCGGGACCTCCTTCGCCAAACTTGTATTCGGCGGGAGTCTTCTTGGAAACCGCCGCACCGATGCCGCCGGAATGGGGAATATTGCGAACGCCCATTTCCGAAGCCTGTTTCGGAAACAGCGGCGGTCCAAACGCGCGTGCAAACACCGGCTTACCGCCCTTTTTCGCTTCGTCGATTCCGGCGCGATAGTAATCCAGCGGCAGACTGCCGTCCTGGAAATTGATATAGTCTGCGCCGGCGGCAATGCGGATGCGCACCATCTCGCGAACTTCGTCGGCACTCTTCGGAACGCGGTCCGGGCTAAGGGGGCTTTCGAATCCGGTCCACGTGCCCCAGCGATTGGAATTCCTTGCGGCGATCATGCCAATACCAGTGAATGAGCGCGGCGCGATCACTTTGCCCAGCATCACACTGTCGCGATGGGGCACGGCAATGCCGCCGACCGTCGCAACATCGAGCGTCGACGTGACGCCATAGTTCAGCATCGCTTCGCCCATATACCAACAGTAGGAAGATTGCCCTTCGATCAAACCGGGCAGAACATACTTGCCCGCCGCGTTGATGATGCGGGCATTTGTGGGATACGCACCTTGCCCTTTCACGCCCACGCGCGTGATCTTGTTGCCTTCGATGACGACCACGGAGTTGGGCACGGGCGCGCCTCCATTGCCATCGATGAGCGTACCGCCTTCAATGACGATCGCCTGTTGCGCCTGCGCGCACGCGCCGGCGATCAACACGCCCAACAAAGCGGCCAAATAACGAGGGCCATTTCCGCCCTTACGCATTCTCTTCATCCCGACTCGTTCAACCATGCTTGTGCTACTTCTTGCCATTCTTAACATCCTCTTCGGTTCTACCAAATTCGTCGACCAGATATGAATTCTTCTCGATGAGTTTCAGGTCGTAATAGCCGCGCTGGCTTTTGTTGACTTCGATGAATGTTCCGAAACCGTCGAGAAGCGCGGTATTTCCAAATGCGGAGATGCGCGGCTGGCGATAGAACTTCGCTCCTTTGGCCGTGACGTCTTTCGTGAACTTCTGCAGCGCCTCAGTTGTGTCGGCGTTGAAGCCGATGTGGTCCAAGGTGCGTCCCATGGTGGCGACCGGGGCCGTGGCCACGACGGAAAACACCAGCTTTCCACCCGGCATGCTCAACGAATTCGGTTCACCTTTGACCGGCTTCGCGCCGAACATCTTCGCGTAAAACTCATTGACTTTTGGCAGATCGTCCTGCACGACGGAAAAATGCGCGGCCTCGTAGGCGATCGGCACCTTGAGCGACTTATCCTCGATCACTTCGATTTTGACGCCACCAGGAGTGGTCACCCACGCCTGACCTGGGCGCGATCCGTTTTCCACTTTCAATCCCCAATTTCCCTGCTGCCCCTGATTCCCGCTTTCCGCCGGGCGCAAGGGAAGCCACCATGTGACGAATCCTTTCCAGTCCGTCGTGGACGCCTGGAGATCGCGAACCTTGAACGTCACGTGATCGACCGTCGAGCCCTCACTTCCTTTCGGCGCTGCGGGATTCTTATTCCCTTCCATGGGCGTGTTCACCAAAATGAGCAGCCCGGGAAACACAATGGGCGCATTGCTCGATAAATTAAATCCGAGCTTTCCTCCCAGCGAGAGCCACGCCATGGTTTCCTTCTGACGATCGGGAGGATACAAGTGAAGATGACCCCACGCCAAGCCGACTTCGTTTACGGGAGCAAATTGCGCCCACGCGGTATTCGTCTGAACTGAAATGGCGAGAGCCAGAACACAGAGTAGTTTCTTCATGAGGTCTCCAACGCAGGATTTCCAGAGTTCCCACAATAACGCGGAACCGCAATCGCGCGATATGTGCGGACGCTATTTTGCGGCAGCGCCGTTCGACGAATTGCCGGGAGTTTTTGCAGCGGCCGGGACGTTCGTCGGCATCAGATGAAAAGATTCGGCGATGGTTCGCGAGCTCCGCGTCACGTCGTCCTCATGGCCGGAGGAGTCGATTAAGGACGCGCCATCGGTTAGCCAGCCGTAATGCAGATCGCGATTGCCCGCGCCATCGTCAATGCAATTCGTGAGACGCCAATCGGATAGAGGAACGCGGTTCACCCCGTCGAACGCCCATAGCGCGCGATCCTGGCCGATGTAGATCAAGTGCAGATCGGTGGGCGCAT
>CAITIX010000070.1 GCA_903892565.1 uncultured Acidobacteriia bacterium | reverse complement strand
GTCGTGTGCGTCCATCGGGCGGATCGCCGTCAGAAACGCCCACTGATCCGGGTACGGCTGCAACTCGGAATCGACAAATACACTGCAGCCGCGCTCGCGTGGGCCCTTCTGCAGCGGCAAGGCGATCAGGTTCCCGAACCCGCCTTTGGGCATCGTGTCCTGGTTGGGGAACAGTCGGTCGTAGGAGTTCAGCTTGAGCTGCCGCGTGCGTGCGCATGTGTGGCTTATGATGGCCGTTCCCAAGCGCCGCGCGTCACGGGCCGAAACCCGGCCGGCAAAAAATACCCAGGCGTGAGCGCCACACCCGGAGCGAGAAATCTCAAGTGCCGCAGGTACGCCAAGCGCCTCGCACGACGCCATGAATGCTCGGGCATCCTCCCGCCAGTCCGCTTCATCGAAGTCGACCGCGACAATGTAACAACTGTCATCCTCCAGCAAGGGGTACACGCCGACGGTATGCTCTCCGGCCAGATGGCCGTAAATCACGGCGTCGGACAGCGGGATCAGCAGTCGATTGCCGCAGTCGCCACACTTGATGCGCGGCTTCTCGCAGACCCCGGCTCGCCATTCGTTGGCACAGGCGGGCGCGTAGCCTGACTTGCCGGTTGTCTTGCTCTCCCAGCGAATGGGGTAGACGTCCATGCGCCCACGAAATAGGCGACGAAACAGCGTCACCTTCTCACCGGTAGATAGCTTCGACGGTTCGGATGCCAGTGCCAACGACGCCGATGGCGGGCGCCATTGGATACCGCGGGAATCGAGCAGCGCGATCAGCCTCGCGTTCTCGGCTTGCAACTTCGCGAGTAATTCCTGATCAGACATCGGCAGGCGTCACGACGTCATGAGGCAAATGGTACAGCGCGCTCAGTCACCGGTAGACCTACTCGAGTAGCCGACCGGCAAGCGCATTGTATTGAAGCTCGAATTGCTCGGCCCGCTCGCGTCGAAATCGCACTAGGTTCTGAAGCTTCCAGCGCACCGCCGGGAGTTCACTCACGTGCGGGATGCCCAACAACTCCCATTCGGGCTCCGCCTTCACCAGCGATAGCAAGAAGCGGCGTTCGTCAGCGTCGAGACCAGCGTGCAACTCCTCAATCATTCGATCGCGAGTTTCGAGGAGCACGGTAAGCTCGGTCGGTTGCGAGGTCATACCCTGAAAATGCCGCTCGTAGTCCATTTGAATATCACGCAACTCCGGAAAAAGAACCTCATGAACCGGTCGGTTGTGACTTGCAAGATATACGACGAAAGCCCGCCGAATACCGGGCGTAATCCCCTCATGCTTGAAAAGTTCCATGACGTCGAAGAGATCGCGGGGGTGTTGTCGATCCATGGCAGCAACGAGTTTTCCGCCGTAAACGTCTTCGGAGGCGAGAACTGGAATCTCAATGTCGGCAAGCAAGGTTTCGCGGGCCAAGGGCGTCAGACTAGCCCGGCGCACGCGATGAACCGTGCCACGCGTGACCGTGTTGATCTCGACTTTTACTTCGGCAGCGCCACTTCGAACCATCAGCTTCGTCTCGCCGTCACCCCCGGCCTCCGGCACATAAACCTCGAATCGCCGTGCTCGCAAGCGATCTGCTGCGTCTCTGACAGCAGCGTTGATTCGGGCAAGTGCATCCTGTCGTCCCACAGTGTGATCGATGAAAACAACATCCAAATCGACGGACAGTCGGGGCATGTCCCGAAGAAACAGATTAATCGCCGTACCGCCCTTGAGCCCGAAATGATCATCAACGAACACCAGTGGTGCTACCTGGATCAGAAGACGCGCGGTCTCAAGGTACTCGCGATTCATCGCTTCAGAACGAGCAAGCCATCGGACGAACGGGACACCCAGGGGCGCGCGCTACCCAGCGGCAATTCGGTCGGATCGAGTTTCGACGACCACGGTAACCTGAGTTCCTTGCCGAGACTTAGGCACAAACGCACTGTCTTGATACTCACGCACGAGCGCAAAAGCTCCATCAGGACATTGGCGCGGAGAGTGTGGGTACTCTGCGTGAGTTCCCGCGCTTCTTGCAGCGGTTGGCGCACGCCCACGTCGCTCAGCACTTCGAGCAACGCCCTTTCCGGTTCCGATACCTTGGGCGCATCGGACTGCCTTTCGAATGGAGTCGCGTGCAGAGGTGCGCTGGGCTCTTCCTCGAAGAGGCGCTTTCGGTGGTAGTCGGCGGGAAATTGTTTCGTGAACCACTCGGGAAGCTTCGCCACATTCCAGCCATAGAGCTGGGTCATGGGTCGCTGCGAAACGTAGTGCCGTATGCCATACCAATCGAGAGCGGTCCTTCCACCGACATGCAGCCCCAATGCCTTCCGCTCCAAGAATCGTAGGCAGGGGTGCAGCGCCAGGGAGTCGCCTGGTCGGCTATAGACGCCGTGAGCGAGGCGGACTAGCCAGCCTGCCTTGGCGTAGTGCACGGCTAGATCGGCCGATATGCCGCGTTTGGCCAAGTCTTGGGACGCCATGGGAGTCCCTGGCGGCCATTGCCTGTATAGGTCGTTTAGTTTGCTTGTTGGTATCGTAGCCACACTACGATTTATAGCACTTTATCAAATGAATGCCAACTTAGAAACGTTGGCCGTATCGTAGCGTGGCTACGATATCTAGAAACACTTCAAATCTGCCGCGGACCTCTACCGAATCTCTACCGCTCGCAATTTCGGCAACCGCAACCAACTGATTCTAAAACCGTTTCCGCATTGCGCTGAGATTATCAACGATAGT
>CAITIX010000069.1 GCA_903892565.1 uncultured Acidobacteriia bacterium | reverse complement strand
GGGATGCCAAAGCGGTTTTCACGGCTTCGAGCGTTGACCCGATTGCGGTACTCGGCATAAGTGAACTCGGTCCCGAAGTGGTAGCAGTAGGCGCGATGCGCTCTCGCTTTCGGATCCGCCGCTTTAGCCCCAGGAGGTCCGTAGCGGTTCGGCTTATTGGCTCCCGGCACGCCAACGGCTTCGAGGTACTTTGTCCACGAGACGCGCCGCCCTAGCTTCTTACAATAGGCGTAGTGGAGGCGGTACTCTCGATCTCCTGCGCATTGGCCTGGAGGGCCGTAGTTGCCATGTCCGGTGCCTTTTGGCCTTCCCATCATTTGCCCTCCAGATACGCCAGAATCTTGTCGATGGCCTGTTGCGCACCATTCGCCACGACCGCACGGTATCGGCTGTCCAGGCTCGCCAGAAACGCCCGTTGAGCCGACGAAATCTGCCCGCCTTGCCGCTTCTTGAGTTCGATGAACATTCCGCAATATGCCCCGACAGGAATTGGCAGGAACATATCCGGCACGCCAGCGCGGACGCCTTCTTTCTTCATGTTCGAGGCGGTGACGATATTCCGCTTTCCGCCGTTGGGGATCGCGAAGAGCATCGACCAGCGCGGGTCGGCTTGGGCGCGGATCGCGGCTTCGCGGAAAACGCTCACTTGCTCCTGGTGCTCGCTGGGGAAAGGCGCGCGCATCACTTTCCCCACCCTTCCCCGACCCGCTTCTCCATGCGCGCCGCTGCCTTCGCGAGGAATGCCCGTTGCGCCTCCTCCACACTCACTGGATCGGGCTTCGGCGGCGTCCATGCGCGGTAGCAGGTGGACGCAACCTGTTCTTCTTCGACGATGATTTGCGGGCTCACGCCGCCACCTCCCGCGCCCTAACCGTCCTCGGGTCGATCTGCGGATTGCGTGCGGCGTGGGCGGCGACCAATGCGGTCCAGCGTGCGTAGGTCATACCTTAACCCCCTTCACCTTCGCGCTCCACTCGTCCCGCGCTACGATCCACGCCGCCTGGTTGCCCATCTTCCCCTTGTGCCGCTCGTCGTGCAGGAGGGCGTAGGCGGCGGCGATCAACGCGCCAGCCTTCTCAGTCTCCGCTATCAGCTCTTCGCGAGTCTCGCGTAGAACCAGAATCTGATTGTGGAAAATTTCCACCTGTCGCCAATAGATGAACGTAGCGCGAATTCCAAGGCCAGCGATCACCACCAGCACGGCGCAGAGGATTGCGAGGGGGATCATTTGGATGCCTTCTTTTCCGCTTCCCGATACGCTTTGCTGTACTGGTGCGTGTAGCAAGCGGATCCACAGAACACGACGGCGCGGCGACTGTAGTGGTGGCGTCGATTTTCCAAAACCCTCTGGCCCTCTTCGCGAGAAAAGAACGGGCCTGTGATCTGATTCGCGGCCATGTAGACATTGCAGTCCATGTTTTGTTTCGGGTCGATGATGAACCACCACGGCTCGGCGGTTCCTTCATTCGCGAGCGAAACTTCAAGCTTGATTTTCACGCTCATCTCATCCTCCAAAAAAGCGCGACCGGAGCCGCGCAGGTGTTGTGGTTGTCGCGACCTAATACCCGGCTGGCTCCCTGGAG
>CAITIX010000068.1 GCA_903892565.1 uncultured Acidobacteriia bacterium | reverse complement strand
CCCCGTCGGCCAGCCGACGCAGCGCCAAAGGGGCGGTAGGCTAAACCGGACAGATCACGTGTGAATCAAACCGGACAGATTGACAAACTACGAACAGGGGAATCGGCCGCACGTGCGGAGGCTGGCGGATTCCGAAGGTGACTTTAAGGTAAAAACCTGCATTCTAAGTGATCCTCCTGAACTTTTCTGACGATAGGGAAGTTATGCGACCATGGACCGATGACTTTTCCGGGTGCGATCTAGAAGAAATCCTGAAGTATCAGGCTGAAAACCGGGAATGGAACAAACAGCTGCGACTCCGGACGACGATCTTGGTGAATAGCCGCCTGGCAAAGAGCGTCAGTCAGGATGACTACCTCGAGGGGCGCCGCGTGCTGCACGAAGATGCCGCCGAGTGCCGGTCGCGCGCGCATATTCTGGACCAGCAAATCGCACGCCACTCCACGCTGGTCACGCATTCTCGCTAGAGTTGACGCGTCGCGCACGCCGCTGGATTCAGTCGGCGAAAACACGCGCAGAATCGACCTTGCGCCTTTATATTAACGCCTGCTTCGGACGGCGCTTCGCATTCGCCTTCGAATCGCTATAATCGAATCACTTTGAACACTCGGCGGAACGCTTTGTTACTGGCGGCCTGCGCGGCGTTGATCGTTGGCGCGGTAGCCATCTGGGGAAAATCGTCAGGGCATTCTGTGAATGCAGTGCCTCTACAAGCGACGCTGGTACCAACCAAACTGAGGGCTGACGGTCGTGCCATGGCCGTCCTCACCATCAACAATAATTCCGATGCGAAGCCGCTTATTTCCTTTGCGGACAACGTCCATAGCGCGGCAATCGAGCGGATGGAACGCACCGATGGACAATGGCGTGCCACGATCCGCGCGGGAGTTTTGCCGGGTCGCATCGGCTTGCGGATCGAATCGGCGGATCATCGCACCGCAACATCGGAGCTAACGACATATCTCGATGAAAGCGATCGCGCCCAGGACGGCACGCCCGATTTCGCACGTCTGGATGACGATCGGGACCGGCAGGCCTTTCGCCGCTGGTTTACGTACCTAGCAGAAGCGCAGTATTTCGAGCCCGCCACAAGAAGGCCCGCGGAGATCAACGATTGCGCGGCGCTCATCCGCTACGCATACCGTGAGGCGTTGAAACGTCACGATAGCAAGTGGGCGAACGCCGCACAGCTTTCCGTGATTCCGGCGCTCGACCCGGTGGAGAAGTATCAATATCCACTGACTCCGCTGCGGGCCGCCTTATTTCGAACGAAGCCAGGACCGTTTCGTGCGAGCGATCTTTCCGATGGGACCTTTCTGCAGTTTGCAGACGCGCAAACGCTGTGGCGCTTCAACACGCATTTTGTCAGCAGAGATCTTTCGCGTGCTCAGCAAGGAGACCTGCTCTTTTTTCGCCAGGATGCGGAGCACGTGACGTTTCACAGCATGATCTACTTGGGGGAAAGCCAGGTGCGCCCAGATGGCGAGCGCTATGTGCTGTATCACACAGGACCAACGGGACGGGATCCGGGAGAGATTCGCAGATTGACGCTCGACGAGCTGCGGCGGTTTCCGCAGAACGAGTGGCGGCCGATGGCAGCGAATCCCGGTTTTCTCGGCGTGTACCGTTGGAATATATTCTAGGCGGAATATCTTTTAGGCGGAACATATTTTGAGCGATGGTTCTTGGAGGCAAGCGCATGAATAAGTTGTTCCGGTTGATTCTGTTGTTTGCGGCGGCGGGCGCGGTGGTGGGACAAAGCGAGAGCGAGCCGTACTTTGCACTCGCTAGCTATAACACCTATGGCTCGAGCGGCAATCCGACGGTGTCCCTGAGCGCCTTCAATGTCGACTCGCTGGAATTTCGCGTGTATCGCGTGAATGAGCCGGTGAAATTTTTCCAGCAGCTCGACGATCCGCATCAGTTCGGGATGCGCACGCCGCAACCGCCCAGAGAGCGTACGGTGCTCGAGAATATCCGTTCGTGGAAGCGCTCCCTGCGCGCAGAAATCCGGCGTTCGCTACGCGCGCAATTCACGGAACCGCCGAGCGCGCACTTCGAAAGCCTTCTGCCGAGCAAAACGCCGACGGATGTTAAGACGGGGAAGGAAACGCTTTATCCTGAGTCTCCGCTCCTCAATCCGCAGCAGCTGGTGATGACGTTCACGCGAAGTGTCTCGGGCCATTCTCGCTGGGATCGTGAAGAGGTGCCGGTTCCCGTCAAAGATAAAGGCGTCTATTTGGTGGAGGCCGTCCGCAAGGACCTGCGCGCATATACGGTCCTGATGGTATCCGATATCGTCATGGTGACCAAGAGCAGCAACGGCCGCTTCGTGAATCTTGTGATGGATCGCGGAACGGGCGAACCGATGCCGAACGTCATGGTGACGGCCGTGACGAAACAGGGCGAGCAGGCGCGTGCGGAAACGGATCGCGAGGGCGTGGCGGAATTTAAAGTAACGAGTTCCGCACAGGGGCCGCTGACGATTCTGGCTCGCAACGGACGCGATACAGCCGTAAACGCGGTGGGAGAAACGTCCAGTTTCGACGATCGATGGACCGGCTACGTTTACACCGATCGCCCGGTGTATCGTCCAGGGCACACAGTGCACTTCAAGGCCGTGCTCCGGCTGCGATCCGCAGATGGTTACGAGGTTCCCGCTGTAAGAAAGTTATCCGTTCAGATCCAAGATCCCGATCAAAAGCCCGTTTATCAGAAAACGCTCACGATGAGCGCGAATGGAACGATCCGCGACGATCTCACGCTCGGCGCAGGCGCTGCGCTGGGCAATTACTACATCCAGATCAAAGGCGCCACGGATGATGCGCGGGGCAATTTCGAGGCGACGGGAAATTTCGAGGTCCAGGACTACAAGAAGCCAGAGTACGAAGTTCGCGTAACGCCCGCGAAGACACGTGTCTTGCAAGGTGAAATGGTCCAGGCCGTGGTGGATGCGCGGTATTTCTTCGGCGAGCCGGTCAGCGGCGCGAAGGTGAAGTACTCGGTGTATCGGGAACACTACTGGTTTCCGCTGTGGTACGACGCGGACGATGAGGCAGGTCCACCGGAAGAGCCGGATGCTGATAGCTCAGGCGATCAACTGAGCGAACAGCAGGCCGAGCTGGACGCCGACGGCAAACTCACGATTTCCATCCCGACGAACGTCAGCGAGCATAAGACCGACTACATGTATCGGATCGAGGTCGGGGTGACGGATGCCGCGAAGCGCGAAATTACGGGTACTGGCTGGGTTGTGGCAACCTATGGAAGCTTTTTGGTGAACGCGACGCCCGAACGCTATGTCTATGCACCGGGCAGCCCAGCGGTCTTTACGATTGAAGCGCGCGATTACGATAGCAATCCTGTTCGCACGCGCGCGCACGTGGAACTGCTGCGCTGGATGGGGCGCGGCGATTCCCGCGATTCGATGACGCGCGTCGCTGCAACGGATGCGGATCTCGATGCGAGGGGATCCGCGAAAGTGAGTTTGAACATTCCACAGCAAGGCGGCTCCTACGTGGCGCGCGTCACTGCACGAACACCGGAAGGCCGTGATGTGGAATCGTCCACCTATGTGTGGGTCTCCGGCGGATCGTGGAACTTGGGTGAAGGCAACGAGCGCACGGTTCAGATGATCACAGATAAGAAAACATACAAGGCTGGGGATACTGCGAAGGTCATGATTGTCGCGGGACAGCCTGGAACTGCGGTGCAGATGACGGTGGAAGGGCGCGATATCCGGCGCCGGCAACTGCTGCGTTCGCAGGATTCGACCGTCGTGTTTGACGTCCCGGTGACAGCGAAAGACGAACCCGGGATTATTGTGAATGCGACATACGTACGCGGCGGCGTCTTGTACACAGGCTCCAAGTATGTGCGTGTTCCTGCGGTAGAGCACGAATTGCACGTAAAGGTCGCGACGGACAAGCCGCAGTATCAACCGGGACAATCGGCCGAGTACAGCATCGATGTTACAGGCGCGGACGGAAGGCCTGCGCCGAATGCCGAATTTAGCCTCGGTGTTGTGGATGAGGCCATCTATGGAGTGCGGCGGGATACGACTCCGGCGATGTTGTCGTTCTTCTACGGGCACGATTACGACCGCGTCTACACGGAAAATTCGTTGGGCTATTACTTCAACGGCGAGGCCGGGAAACGACGGATGCAGCTTGCGGAGCTCCGGCCCCGTTCGCGCTTGGCCCAGTTAAAACCGGAACGCTTGGTGATGCCGAAAATCAGAAAGGCATTTCCGGATACCGCGTTCTGGACTACCGATTTAGTCACCGACAGCAATGGCCACGCGCGGGCCAAAGTAGATCTTCCGGATTCGCTGACGACGTGGCGGGCGACGGCTCGCGGCATCACGTCGGATACGAAAGTCGGGAACGCGACATTGAAGACGATTGTCCGCAAGAACCTGATGGTGAGGCTCGCAGTGCCGCGCTTCTTCGTACGCGGTGATGAAGTGGTGATCTCGGCGCTGGTACACAACTACCTGCAAGACACCAAGACCGCGCGGGTTTCGCTCGATCTGAAGGGTCTCGATGTGCTGGACGGCGCGACGAAAGAAGTGCAGATCCCGAGCCGCGGCGAAGCCAAAGTGGACTGGAGAGTTCGAGCACAAAAAGCGCAAACGGCGACCATCACGGCGAAGGCCTTGACGAATGAAGAATCCGACGCGCTGGAAATGGAACTGCCCATCCATATTGCAGGTGTAAAACTCGCGCAGTCGAAAGGTGGATCGCTCGCCGCGGGTGGAGCGACGGGAAACAACACGGCGTTTGATGTTACGTTCCCCCCGAAGGTGGAATCGGGATCGCGATCGCTCTCGTTGCGCGTGTCGCCTTCAATCGCCGGATCGCTGTTCGGCGCGCTGGACTATCTGACGTCGTTTCCTTACGGATGTGTGGAGCAAATCATGTCGAGCTTCCTTCCGAACATCGTGGTGAAGGACGCGGTGCACAAGTTGAATCTGAAGGTGGATTTAAATGAGGCGTTCTTGCAGGAGAAAATCCGAGCGGGGCTGGATCGGCTGTACAGCTTCCAGCACGAAGATGGCGGCTGGGGATGGTGGGAGACTGATGACAGCCATCCGTTCATGACGGCGTACGTTGTCTCTGGTTTGTCGCAGGCCAAGGCCGCCGGAGTGCAAGTGCAGCAAGAGACCATCGACAAGGGCGTTGCGTGGATCAAGAAAGACCTCGCTGCGGATCCGAAGTTGGTGGCCGATTTGCGAGCCTACCTCATCTATTCGCTCGCCGTCGCGGGCCAAGCCGATGCCCCGAGTGTGAACGAAATCTACAATCGCCGGTCGAGCTTGTCACCCTATGGAATGGCATTGCTGGGGTTGACGCTGGAGCTTGGCAAAGATCGTCGGGCGGCGGAAATCGCTGCGGCGCTGGAACAAAGCGCCAAACAAGATCAGGAGCAAGCGTGGTGGCCTGCGACCCGCGATCCGATGTTGGACTTCACGGCGGATCTTACACCCGAAGCGACGGCTTATGTCACAAAGTTCCTTTCGCAAGAGCGGAAGGACAGTCCGCTATTGCCGAAGGCGGCGCAGTGGTTGATGAATCATCGCGACGAAGGCTATTGGTGGTCGTCCACGAAGCAAACGGCGATGGTGATTTACGGATTGACGGATTACTTAAAGGTCACGAAAGAACTATCCCCCAATCTGACCGTGACGGTTTTCGTGAACGACAAGCCCGTGCTGATACGCAAGATTGATCAGGCGGCGATTCTAAATCCGCCGGATTTGACTTTGGACGAAACGAAGTTACAGCCGAGTGTAAATCACGTTCGGGTCGTGACATCGGGCGATGGGCGGCTCTACTATTCGGCGCGGGGAGAATATTATTCGAATGAAGCGCGCCTGGAGAAGAACGGAACAACGTCGTTAAATCTGTTGCGCGATTATTTCCGGTTAAGTCCATCGAAGAACGGCGACCGCATTGTGTACGATACGGTGCCGCTCGAAGGGCCAGTGGCTTCGGGAAATATGATCGCGGTCCGTCTTACTGTCACTGGATCCGACTGGAAATACATGATGGTGGAGGATCCCATACCTGCGGGAACAGAATTTGTGGAGCGGGACAATCTGTATGAGATTCGCAATCGTCCTTCGTGGTGGGGTTACAACTTCACGCGGCGTGAAATGCACGACGACCGCATGGCGATCTTCCAGACATACTTCACGCAAGGACAGCAGCAGTATTTCTATTTGCTGAAAGTAGTGAATCCCGGAGCGTTTCAGGTGAGCCCGGCGCGCGTGGGTCCCATGTATCAAACGGACGTGATGGCGACGACCGAAAGTCGCCGCTTGGAGGTGAAGTGATGAGCGTACTCAAGACACCATCCTTCCAGCGGTTGGCGCTCCTACATTTATTAGTCAATGCGATTCTTCTGTGGCTGGGATATTACTGGCTGGGAGTAGGCGAAGCGAAGATATCGATGGTGGCGTGGAGTGCTTATCTTATCGTCGTGATACTGGGCCTTGGATGTTGCGCTTACGGAGCCTCGTTGGCATACTTTCGAGCCGAAGAAAATCTCACCGCGCCAGCAGCGTGGAAGATGGCTTGGGGAAATCTGATTCCGCTCGCCCTTACAGCAGTGATCCTCGCCTGGATCTACTGGATGCTTGCGCGTTGGGCGGAGTATAGCGGTACCCCGGCGTTCACAATCGCGTCGTACTTGACGTTGAAATTACGGCATCCCGTGAAGCCGGAATCTGTGAGGCGTATTTTCGATAGCGCTCTGTGGGTCGTGCGATGGGCCGTGGTGCCTGTGCTGTTTCTTCCCGCGATATCGGCGATGGCGGTGCGAGGATGGACCGGCGTTCGAGAGATCGGATTGCCTACGCGCCGGTGGGTGTATTGGATCCAAGCGCCAGCGTTGTTGTTGTGCGCGTTTTGGGTTCCGCTGAAGCTTTTGAAGTGGGTGCCGATCACAAGTCAGTTCTCGTTGGAGATGGCGAGCTTTGCGTTGCGCGCGCTTGTTGCTTACTTCCTGTTAGCGGGTGCCTGGTGGATGCTGGCATTCGTGACGTCCGCGGGCAGGCCGCGTTTAACCCAATCCGTTACGGTGGACGCGCCGTAGTTCTGGACCAAGTTTGCCACCCTAGCGGCCGCATCGAAGTACGCGCGGCGAGCTTTTACTGGATCTCTGGTTTGGCGCAAGTCCGCGTCAGAAACAGCACCGGGTTGCGAATCGGCATTGAGGGAAGCGTGCTGGCTTTCGAGATATCCAACAAAGCCTTCCCGAAACCAAACAGGAAGTCCGCGCGCCGCTTGGGATTCGACAAGCACGTGCAGCAGCTCGTGAGACAACGTGGATTCCAGCGCATTGCGATTACGCAAGAGTGCGATGGGCTGCAAATGAATCACTCGTCCCTCGGTGTGCGCGGCAACCCAGCCGGGTTCTCCGGTCGCATCCCGAAACGCATCGAGGTCTGGATAGGCGCGAATTTCGATACCGCTCGGAAGGGGCCAATTCATGGGCAAATTCGCGCGTTGGATGAGAGTTCGGCCTTGGCGCTCGGCAATCGTGAGTGCGATGCGATCCTGATCGGGTTGTGTTGTGAGCAATGACATCGTTTCTCCACTGAGGCGTTGCCATGCTAGTCCTTGCGCGGTGAGTCCCACGATAGTGCCGGGATAGTAAAACGCCAAAATCTCGCGATAGTTCCGGCCCTTGGTCCCCATCTGTTCAGCGCCATGCTGACAAAGCCCGACGCCGTGGCCCTCACCTGCGCCCTCAAATAGGAAGTGCCCGTTGGAAGAATGAACTTCAAACTGGTCGCCGCGCATTGTGTTCCAACCGAGCGCGCGTCCCACGGCAAAGCGGAAAGAGCTCGCGCTCACTCGGACGGCACCGTTCGGTCCCGCGAGTGTGAGCACAGATGCACGGCCTGAAGATGTTCGCTGGGTGATGGTGATGCGCTCGAGCTTTTGTGGGCCGCGCAATTGCGATTCGCGGATTGCCCGAGTAATCTCCGCGACATCGGCATTCCAGCGCCAAGGTGCGGCGAAAACGCGTCTACAATACGGATCTGTGTGGCTCCTGAGATACGGAGCTGCGAGATCCGGCCACACGTTCGCGGCGTCCTCGGTCGTGCCGCCGCAGTCCCGCGTGTACGGAGTGAAGGCCGGCTTGCCTTTATACCAAAGCAACTCGGATGCGGTGTCTTGCGCCGCTTTTTCAAGGCGTGGCGTGACAGCGCTGAGGTCCACGCGCTGACAATGCGTTGTGTCGCACAGATCAAATCCTTCGGCGCTGTGACGTCCTCGCATGTGGATGGCATACGTGCGCGCCGCAACAGCCATCGCCTTCAACGCGTCCGTCGATTGGAATACGCTGCTCTCGCCCGCAAGTACCGATGCAACGTAACGCTCCAGCGGGAGTTCCACAACGCTGGTCCCTTTTGCGGAGTGAAGCTGAACCTTCAACGTTGCTGAGGCAGCGGCGAGTGGCAGAGCGCTCAAGAGCGCAAGATAGAGCACCGTCCTCACAGGCGTCCCTTACGGTGGGCGTCCAGAATTTGCGCTGCAATGGGCGCTGCATCGGAGCCTCCGGAATGCCCAGACAGCATCACGGTGACGACAACTTCAGGAGCGCGGCTCGGCATGAATCCGGCGAACCAAGCGATGGAATCTCCCGCGGAACTGCGCGTACTTCCAGTTTTACCGGCGACTGTAGTACCAGGCAAGCGGGCTTGTTGAGCGGTGCCGAAATCCACTGCGCCTTCCAGCCCCGCGAGGATCGGTTGCATCTCGGGAAGGCGCACCGTCAGCGCAAGTTGGCGATAGGCGAGCGCAAGCTCCACGGGTGTAATTCGGATGCTTGCCTCTCCCAACGCCTGCAAACGGATCGCGTCGAAGGTGTCCGAGGGCTCGATCCTGCCGGACGTCTCCGCCTCGCCCACTAGGCCTGTGCGAGATCCCAAGCCGAGGGCTAGCAGTTCGGTGGACAGTTCATTCGGACGGAATTGTTCCGCCGCGTGCGCTACGAAACCGTTGCAGGAATAGGCCAGCGCGGTATCGATGCGCATCGGGGTCACCAACGGCGGATGAACGCAGTCGAACTGCCGATTGCCAACGGTGAGGTGCCGGGGACATGCCCATGATGAATCGGCGCGCAGCCTGCCGTGCTTGAGGAGAACGGCGAGGACGAACGGTTTTAGCGTAGAGCCTGGTGGATAAAGCGCTCCTCCGATGGTGACGCTGCTGTTTGTGGCTAAGATCTTCCGTGAAGCAACGTTGAGCAAGAGAGCGGCGCCATGAGCAGGATCGAGAATGCTATCCAGACTGCCGAATGTGCGTGCATTCAAGTCGCCTATGGTGCCGAGCAGAATCGATAGCGCATGCCTTCGCAACATCAGCCCTCTGATTGTACTGTGGAGAAAAAGGGAAATGGACGGACAATACTGAACTCAGCGGACATTAAAAGGTCGCCGATCCTCAACTCAAACTGATTGCATTCGTTGCTCCTAGCGTAAGGCGACTATCTTTATGTATGTGTTAAACTGCGGTCGTACGATACGGCCTTTCTCATACATGAAGGGGGCTTTGCGTTCACAAGGCTTCTGGCGTAGCCCGTACCGTGTAGCGGAATATTTGTTGTGATCTGCATGTAAGGTCGCCTAAAAGCGGGAGTAATTCAGTGGTAGAATGCCAGCTTCCCAAGCTGGACGTCGCCGGTTCGACCCCGGTCTCCCGCTCCAAGTTTCTCATTCAAAAGTAGTTCCAAATCCTAGGGCAAATCAAACAAAGGAGTTTGATGTCCAGCCATGAAGGATTTGTATGAACTGTTTATCAAAGACCGTCGTTACTCGAAGGGTGTCTCTCCACGTACTGAGGATTGGTATCGGGAGTCGTGGCGTGCATTCGAGCAGGCGCTGACCACAGCATCGCCGGAAACGCTTAGCAAGTCGGATTTCAGCCCGGTTGTAGAGGCGCTATGTCGCCGGGGCCTGAGTCCGATCACGATCAACACCTATGCTCGGGCGATCAATGCGTTTCTTCGCTGGCTACACGAAGAAACGCGATGTCCGAAGCTGGTCAGAATTCCCAGGCTGAAAGAGCCTGAGACGGTGGTGCTGACCTTTCGCCTTGATGATATCCAGCGTTTGATGCAATATCGGCCTAGCCACTGGAATCAGCGTCGTGCTCAGACAATGGCGTTGTTGATTCTGGATACTGGCATGCGCCTGAAGGAGGTGTTGTCGCTGCGTACCGCCGACATTGATCTCGACAACTTGCTGGTCACCGTTCGAGACGGCAAGGGTGGCAAACAGCGAGTGATTCCCATTTCCGTAGAGCTACGCAAGCTGCTGTTCAAATACATGGCGACCCAGGCGTCACCGTCCGGGCTGGTCTTCTGTTCCCGCGATGGAATCCGGCTTCTACAGAACAACGTCCGACGGGATTTTAAGAAGGTGTGTGGACGGCTGCGGATCTCCGGTATGAAGGGCGGATACCATGTGCTGAGACACACTTTTGCGCTTAATTACATCCGCAACGGTGGGGATGTGTTCCTCGCGTGAAACACTATTGCGCATAATGTTTCAGGCCTCACGCTAGGCGATTCCCTTCCTCCCGGCAAGCGCGCCGCTCCCGAAAAACGAAACTGGTCTCTAGTCGCCAAACAGGCTGAGTTGCGCGCGCTGTCCCGGAATGAAGCGGGCCGGAGGTCCGTGCAGGATGAGCGTCTGCCCGGCGCATCGCACGCGCATGCCGTGATAAAAACCAAGAGGATCGGCGCGCGCCGCATCACCGTCGCGGGTTTTCTCAGCATAGGTGGTGGGCGTGCCCGCAAAGTTGTGCGGATGCGCAAGGCGGTAGCATTCGGCGGCAGGCGCGCCCCGGTGCGACGTGCCCACACAGACCCAGAGCGCGCCGCGCCATTCAAAGGGCTTGCGGATGGGCTGATCCATGCCGATGCGCTCGGCGCTGTAAGAGGCGATTTCAAAAACGAGGGTTTCCCTTTCGGTTTGTGTCTGCTCGGCGCTGGTCATGCCGCCACCTCCTGCCGGGCAGGTTGCAGGCTGCGCAGAAAATCCACGGCGCGCTGTGCGTGAGCGGCGGCGGCAAAGATGGCGCGTTTATCGTCCTTGAGAACCTGAAGCCACGAGGCGATATAGGCGGCGTGATCTTCGCGGATTTCGGGCGTTATTTCGAGGTCAGCGCAAAGAAACGCTGCGCCAAGTTCCGCAACCAGTTCTTCGCGGGCATAGCCTTCATCGCCCCAAGCTTTTCTCCCTAGGTCGCGGTCAAGCCGTGAGGCGTGGCGCGTCCAGTGCGTGGTCTCGTGCGCCAGCGTGGCGTAGAAGCTCTCGGTTGTCTCGAAAGCTTCAATGGGTGGAAGCTGGATATAGTCGGGCTCCAGCGCGTAATAGGCACGGCCTCCCCGGTAGCGGATATCGGCGCGCGTGGCGGCAAAAAACTCTTCCGCGTGGGTAATGCGCTGGACGGGTGTAAAGCGCGGCTCCGGCGCGGTGTAGTAGCGGGCGGGCAAGTCTTCTATCTGCTCGCAGTTGAAGACGGTGTATCCCTTCATGAAGGGGATGCTTTTAGAGTCCTTCTCGCCAGCCGCGTTTTCATCTTCGAGAGTGATGGTACCCGCGTAGACAACCAGCGATCCTTTCTCGCCCTTCTTCACATGCGCGCCGAGTTCCTGCGCCTGTTTGAACGTCATCCAGCACGGCGTCGAAAATCCCTGCTCGATGCAAGATGCCCAGAGCATGAGGATGTTGATACCGGAATAGGGCTCTCCGTTATGACGCAGGGGCCGCATGATTTTACCTGCGGTGTTTCCGGCGTTCCATGGCTTCATCCACGGACGCACGCCTTTCTCCAGATCGGCAATGATGCGGTCGGTGACGCGTGTATAAACGTCTTTGCTCAATGTCTGACTTTGCATTGTTTTTCTCCTTGATCTGCGGGTTGCGCAATGCAACCCGGCTAGACCAAGCGGTCATGAGCGGGGGGTGAGGCCGTCAAAGGCCGTGCGAAGGGGAGGGGGATCTCCCGGCGCGCTTTTGGGCGCGCGACGCCTGCACAAGCAAAGCGCGGAAGGCCGGGGAAACCCCTTCGCATGCGCGCCTAAGCGTTTAGCCTTGACGGACGGGTGCAAGGCCCCCAAAGACTTCTAAAAAATGTCAGTCCGAAGGACTGTCCGAAGAATTCATCTCGCGTGAGGGATCGTTACCCAAAGGGCCGAGACTTGAAAAAGGCTCGGGGAAGGCGCGGCCCTGAGTAGAGCCCGGCCCGGCGTTTTTCCTGCCGGGACACGCCCATTGAAGCGAGCTGTAACTCCGGCAAGTGAAAGTCCGTGCGAATTTGCCGCACGCCTGCGGGGCTCGCAAATCCGTTTGATGATTCACTGATGGCAGAGAGAAATCATCATGCACCTGAAATTCATTCGTGGGATGAGAGTAATTCTCATGCTGGCTTTTGCCATGAGCGTCTCGGGAAGTGCCGCACCCAAAGATTTGCCCGAGGACAGGGACATGCAAATCTTCGTGGCGCAGATTCTGGAGGCTACGGATCTTCGCAACGAAGTGCATGTCGTGCTCGATCCGGGCGCGAAGGGCTGCGCCTATGCGACGACAAGGTCAGGCACGCAATATATCGGCGTCGATCCAAGGTGCGTCGGGCCACTGCGCAAGAACGGCGTCTATGAATGGCGCGCGGTGGGAGTCCTCACCCATGAAATCGGCCATCTTTTAAGCGGACATACGACGAACCAGAAGGAAGATAACCCTTCCGAGGAATCCGACGCCGACGAATGGTCGGGCTGGGCAATGTACCGGCTGGGCGCAACTCTGGAGGAGGCGCAAGTCTGCATGAAGAGCATGGATGAGCAGGGCTCTAAAACCCATCCGGGGCGCGGGGCGCGCGTGGCCTCTGTGGCGCGCGGATGGAACAAGGCGGCATCCAGCTGGGCGGCGGGTCCGCCCGCCCGCCTGAATGGCAACTGGTGGGCGCAAATCATGAAGACGCCGCTTCCTTGGGCGGGTCGGTAGAGATCGCAAGCGAGCACGCGCGCGATCGCCCGCGTTTACGCGCGGGTCATGATGAGTGCGTAGCTTGTGCTGCGTCCGCCCTCAGGACCCTTGCTCAAGACACCTTGTTCCACGAGATACTGAAGATCGCGCAGCGCGGTATCTGCCGAACATTTGGCGATCTTGGACCACTTGGCATTTGTGAGTTTGCCGTCAAAGCCATCGAGCAGGCGACCCAGCATCATTTTCTGGCGCTCATTGAGCGAAACCCCGGCGATGGATTCCCAGAAGCGCGCTTTGGCGAGCACGCTAGAGAGAGCAACTTGAGCCCCGTCAATGGCGCGGCCAAGACAGGCCAGAAACCATTCCATCCACGCGGTCACGTCCATGGTTTCATCCTGCGTGCGTTGCAGGATGTCGTAATAGGCGTTGCGCTCCAGCCGGATCTGCGCCGACATGGAGTAAAAACGCTGCGAGCTTGCTTCCGAGCGCGCCAGGCTAAGATCGGCGATCGCGCGCGCGATACGCCCGTTGCCATCATCGAAGGGATGGATGGTTACAAACCAGAGATGCGCAAGCGCGGCCTTGAGAACCGGATCACTGTCCGAGCTGGAATTGAACCACTCCAGAAATGCGTTCATCTCCGTATCCAGCCGCGAGGCTTTCGGAGCTTCGTAGTGAACGCGCTCGTGGCCCATGGGGCCGGAGACCACCTGCATGGGACCGCCGGAATCATCGCGCCATGCGCCGGTCGTAATCTTGACGAGACCGCTGCGGCCAGTCGGGAACAATGCGCCGTGCCATCCGAAGAGGCGCTCTACCGTGAGGGGCTCTTGGTACTTGCGCGTGGCATCCAGCATCATCTCGACGACGCCCTCGACATCACGGTCGGCGGCCTTGAGGGCTCCGATATCCATGCCGAGGCGGCGCGCGATGGAAGAACGAACCTGCTCGGCGTCCAAACGCTCGCCTTCGATTTCGCTGGTCTTGAGAACGTCGTCGGTGAGCGTCTTGAGGATCGCTTCCTGCCGGAGCTTGAACCCCAACCCTTCCATGTGGCCACTCAGCCGCCCCTGCCGGTGCCGCACCGAGGCCAAGGCTTCGCTGAGTTTTGCACTGTCCCAGTGAAACTTCGGCCAGTCCGGAAGCTGGTGTATATAAATTACCATTCGCCGCTCTCTCTGCGGTGATTATAGGCACGAAACGCCGCACGGCGCAAGCCATTCGACGCACGCTATGCGGCGAATAACGCTCCTAATCACCGCACGGTCTCTTCTGAGGGTTTCTGTCCCGTCAGGAGTCACCCCAAACCATACGCCCGGTTGTAGGCTCTGAGATATTCGGGGACTTCCATGGTGTCTCTTGCGAGCCTGAAGCCACATACGATCTATGCAACCGGCCAAACAAGCGGCCATATATCCAGCCATAAAAAGCCTTGAAGTTACACTAAGTAACTGATATACAGTTAGATATGAAGGATGATCCTATGGACAGAGAAGCGGCCAAATCAGGGGATCGAAGTGAGCTGATCTCGCTGATGGAGCCGCTGACCATCGTAGAGAATTCGCGCCATCGCGCAGGCCTGACCGACCTTGCGTTCGATCTCGGACAGAAAGCCGCCGGTTTCCGGCGTAGCCTGCCAGCCAGCCTACTCGCGTCCCTTGCGACGCTGGTGCGGTCTATGAACTGCTACTACTCGAATCTGATCGAGGGGCATGATACGCATCCTGTGGATATTGAGCGTGCCCTGAAAGAAGACTACAGCAAGGATGCCCGCAAACGGGATCTCCAGCTTGAAGCTCGCGCCCATATCGCCGTCCAGACGTGGATCGACGAAGGTGGTCTCAGGAACCGGGCGGTTACGAGTGAAGGCATCTGTGAAACCCATCGCCGCTTTTGTGAACGCCTCCCGGAAGACCTGCTCTTCGTGCCAGATCCGGTGACGGGCAAACGAATTACGGTCGTTCCTGGCGAGTTGCGGGAACGGGACGTCGAGGTCGGGCGTCACCTTGCGATCAGTCCGGGCGCGGTGCCACGTTTTATGGAACGCTTCGAGAATATCTACGGCAGCCTCGGCAAGACAGATGCGATCCTCTCGGCGGCGGCGGCGCATCACCGTCTGCTCAGGATTCACCCGTTCCTGGATGGCAATGGCCGCGTCGCGCGGCTGATGTCCCATGCGATCTTGCTGGACCTGCTCGATACCGGGGCTGTATGGTCGGTTGCGCGGGGCCTCGCCCGCAATGCAAACGAATACAAGCAGCACCTGGCCAATTGCGATCTGCCACGGCGCAATGATCTTGATGGGCGAGGGAACTTGAGCGAGGAAGCGCTGGCGGACTTCACGCGCTTTTTCCTTACCGTTTGCATCGACCAGGTCACTTTCATGGAAAGCCTGATGCAGCCAGACCGTTTGCGCACACGCATCCTGCTCTGGGTGGAAGAGGAGATCCGGCTGGGAGCTCTTCCCCAAAAATCGGGAGCCATCCTTGAAGCGGTACTCTACCGCGGGGAACTGCCGCGCGGTGAAGCGGCGGGCGTGGTTGGCGGCAGCGAGAGAAACGCACGGCGGATCGTTTCTTCGCTGATCGATGTGGGCGTGCTGGTATCCGAGAGTTCGCGCGCGGCGCTCCACCTTGCATTTCCGGCGGCTTTGGCCTCGCGCTGGATGCCGGGACTCTTCCCCGACAAGGTCGAATAAGGAGATGAGATGCCGGATTTCATGCTGTGTTCCAACTGCTTCACCGACCAAGGACTACGGCTGGACGCAGAGAGAATGGGTAGGGATGAGCCTGTATGTTGTCCCCAGTGCAAGACCGACAACGGCAAGAAACTCGACAAAGAACGTATCAGGCAACTGGCGTATAGGTTCTTCGTGCAGGGAACTATTCTCCGCCTTGACTACGGTGGAGCGCCGCGCGTCCAATTCAACGAACATCATCATGGATCGACGGCAATACAGGTATCGGAGTGGTTACAGAAAGATATCGAACTCATAGAGAATTCGTTACAGGTAGGCTTCTTCCCGTACGGACCAAGACTTTGGATGCTAGGCGAGGTCGAGCCGCTTAAGGATTTGCAAGATCCGTCGAAGCGACAAGATGTTGTAAAGCGGATTTTGACGGAGTACCCGGAGCATGTCTTGAAAAGCCGGGAGATCTTCTATCGTCTTAGACGAAACCCGAAGTCGCCGGAACAAAATACTGAATATGATAGTCCGCCCTCAGAGTATCTAGGTACCTACCGGCTTGATTCCCCCGGATTGCCTATCTTGTATGGCTCGCAGGATCTGGAAGTCTGCATCCATGAGTGCCGTGTGACGATCGAAGATGACCTCTTCGTCGCTACGCTGGAGACGGCGCGCGATCTTAGGCTGCTTGACCTGACGGAAGTGATCCGCGAGGAATGCACAGAGTTCGAGAGCCTGGACATGACGGTGCATATGCTGTTCCTCGCGGGGAGCCATTCTTACGCGATGTCGCGTGACATTGCCAGCGCTGCGCGGGATGCGGGATTCGATGGATTGATTTATCCCTCTTACTTCAGCCTTGTTCGAACAGGAACGATTCCATTCGAGACCGCATACGGGCTCTCGGTGCGGCGGTTCGAAGGCCACGTGGTAATCGATGTCGACGCGGGCGCGGGACCACCCGCTCAGATCGAACGGTTCCATCGGCAGCGGCTTCAGCGCGGGCTTGTCGATGGATTCCCACACGCTGGCTCGCGTGCCGTCTTTCTTGCGAAACGGACGGTGATTCAACTTGGCCAGCAGCTCGCGCAACGAAGGCTTTCCGTCATTGTCCCGGTGACGCTGTTCCTGATCTTCCTGATTCTCTACTCGATGTTCGGATCGATGAAGTGGGCGGTTCTGATTGCCGCCAACATCGCCAGGGCCCCCATCGGCGGCGTCATCGCTCTTTATCTGACGCACACGAATTTTAGCGTTTCGTCCGGTGTCGGATTTCTCGCCTTGTTCGGAGTGTCCGTTCAAACCGGAGTCATCATGGTGGAATATATCAACCAACTTCGGGCGCGAGGGCACACGGTTTTGGACGCTGCTCGCGAAGGGGCAGTGCTGCGTCTTCGCCCCATCATGATGACGATGCTGGTGGCCACGCTGGGGCTCTTGCCCGCGGCGACATCGCACGGTATCGGCTCAGACTCACAACGCCCCTTTGCCATCGTGATCGTCGGCGGATTGATTACGGCATTGATGATGAGCATTTACATTCTGCCGACCCTTTATGTGTGGTGTGCGAGGGACAACGACAAGCTGCCCGTGGCCGATCCCGGCTTTGTGGAACAGGAGTAGACGCGCGCTGAACCAAGTCGTCGGCACCGCAACCATCGCAATAGGGATTTTCTTCTCTGTTACACCAGAACGTGCTGCAAAATTGTGGGGGCAGCGAAACCTAAGCGCGATGGCTCATCGCGCCCGGTATCTGTGGCTTTATCGCATTACCGGTCTTCTGCTGTGTTTGGCCGGGTTCTTATTCGGAATTGAAAACATGTGAACGCTCTGACAAGGGGCAACATAAGACAAAGCGGCCGATGCCCGAGAGCATCGACGGCTTTCTGTTCTGCACTTACGTTCCCCTGCTGAAAAGCGCAGCGGAGTGCACCGCACTCCGTGGCGCGGTTTTTCAAAAGACCAGCTTGATCCCTAACTGGATCTCCCGCGACGGAACGGCCGAGGTCAAAATCTGACCGGCAGTCGCCGTGTTGTAGTTGATCCCATTGAGCAGACTGTTCGTCGCATTCGCCGTGCCGGTGAATACGCTGGCCACCGGAAGCGAGAGATTGGTGCGATTAAAGAGGTTGAACACTTCGGCGCGGAACTGAAGTGTAACCCTCTCGGTGATTTTAGTGGTCTTGAGCAGCGCCATATCGACGTTGATCAAGCCCGGACCCCACAGAGCTTCGCGGCCCAGATTGCCCAGGGTTCCGAATGCCTGAGGACTGAAGCAGGTCGGATTAAACCACAGGTTGGCGGTACCGATAACCGGCGTGTTATTGCAAGCCGGATAGCTGACGCCGTTCGCGGAGTACGCTGCGCCGTTCGGATTATAGTTCGGACGCGGTGTGGTGGTGATGTTGAGCTGGTTCGTCAGATCGATACCATCGGTGACGTTGAATGGCAGGCCGGAACTGGCCGACCAGATGCCCGTGACCTGCCATCCCTGCACGACACGGTTGCCGTGGAAGGGCAGTTCGTACAGCGCGTTCAGGCGGAATACGTTCCGGGCGTTGTAGGCGCAACGTGCCTGATCGTAGGAGCGATCGAACGGATTCCCGAACACAGAAGGACCGTTGCCGTTCAGCGAAGCGAGAACCGAATCGCCCTGGCTTTGGCAAGACGACCACGTGTAGGAAGCCTGAGCTTGCAAATTGTGGCTCAGGCGGCGGTTCAAAGTCGCCTGCAGCGAATCGTACCGCGAGGTGGTTCCGTTTTCGGCAACCGTGAAGCTATTGAGATTGGGATTGGTGCGACCCGATACGCCTGTTGCGCACGTCTTGGGGCCGATGGTGCTATTGGCTCCGCATAAAGGCGAGAATGTCAACACACCGTTGTTCATATAGGTGCCAACCGGGTTCTGTTCCTGTTCGGTAAAGAGGTTCACGCCGTGCGATCCCACATAGCTGATGGTAGCGACCATCGCCTGCGGAAATTCGTGCTGCAGGTTCAGGTTGTACTCCATCAAATACGGAGTCTTCGTGGCGAGCGGATCGTAACCGTTCGTGACGGTGGGATTCGGAGCCGCCTGCGTGAACGGCGTCGGGAAAGTGAGTCCCGAGGTCTGCGTGATCAGGTTCCAAGGCTGGGCGTTGATGTAGTAGATGGCGTACTCACCAGCGAAAATCGCATCGTGGAAGATACCAAAACCGCCACGAAGGGAGGTCTTGTGATCTTTAAACACGTCGTAAGCAAAACCGACGCGCGGATCGAAGTTCTTCGTCGAAGGATTCTTGATGTAAGCGTTCGGAATGTTGGTGAACCCGGTGGCCGTCTGGAAATTCGTCACGGCATAAAGAAGGTTGTGAGCTTCCGTGGGGTTGTTCGTCGGCTCGTAGCGCAGACCGAAATTCACAGTGAGCTTTCGGCTGACCTTCCACTCGTCGTGTCCGTAGAACACCATGCTGGTTTCGCGGAAATCGCGGATCGGATAGTTGATTCCGTTATCCAATGCGCCGCTAACTTGCGAAGGAGTTCCCGCCAGGAACGTGGCCAAAGAGCCGAAGGTCCAACTGGAGCCGCTTGTGAATGGCCAGTAGGTGGAAGACTGCACCCGATCGACGGAGGCGCCGAAACGCATGCTATGCGAACCCTTCGTCCAGGAGATATCGTCGCCTTCCGAATAACGGTTCTGCAACTGCAGTTCGGGCATCGGCGAAGCGCCGCCCAATCCGAGACCCGTGAGGCCAGTGATGTTGACGGTGCCATCCGCTACGGGTGGTCCACCGGGGAAGAACTGCAGGGCCGGATACGAATTGACTTCCGACGCCGTCACCTTGGTACGCGAGAACGATACGCGCGCCGCATTGACTAACGTGGCGCTGAAGATGTGTTTTTCTTCGGTGGTGGCGAATTGGTTGTCGCCCAGATCGAGCTCCGGTTCCAGCCCGGTGTTGCCGCCGCTGAACGGGTACACCGCGTGCTGCAGATCGGTGTAGTAACGCGCGAAGAACGAATCCTTATCGGAGATGTTCCAATCGGCGCGACCGAGGACGTAGTTTTCCTTCGCGGTGTTGTATTCCACAACCGTCGCTTTTCCGGTGCCGTTCACGCCAGAGCAGGACGAAACCGGGTTCAGCGCGTAAAGAGCAAGAAGAGCATTGATTTTCGCAGCAGCAGCGGGAGATGCCGATGGGCTGGCCGAAGCATTGCAGGGCTCCGTAGAGATCGCCGACTGACCTTGACTGTATTGCAAGCCTTCGTAGTTGGCGAAGAAGAACACTTTATCCTTCACCACCGGTCCGCCAAGCGTGGCGCCGTATTGATTCTTGCCGAACTTCGGAACGGAAGGCCGTCGGTGAAGTTGCGGGCGTCCATCGCGCTGTTGCGGAGGAACCAGAACAGCGATCCGTGAAAATCGTTCGTGCCGGATTTGCTCACCGCGTTCATCGCCGCGCCGTTGCCGCCGTACATGGCGCCATAAGTGTTGGTCAACATCTGGAATTCGCCGATCGCGTCGACACCGAGCGAAGAACCGATGATGGATCCAACGCCACGATTGTAAAACGTTTCGAGGTTTTGATCGTCCAGCAAATAGAACTGGCCTTCGGGACGGCTGCCTGCAATCGAGATGGCCGGATCGCGGCCTTCGCGCATATTGGCGCCCGTTCCTGTGCCAACTGCGGCGCTCCCGGCGTAATAATTTTGCACGCCCGGCGCGAGTTGGATGAGTTGTTCAAAGTTGCGTCCGTTCAACGGCAGTTCGCGCATCTGCGATTGATTCACCAGAGTGGAGACGGTCGAGTTGGTGGTTTCCACCTGCGTGACCGCGCCTTCGACAGTTACCGTCGTCTGCGTTTGACCGACGGTCAGCGCGAAATCGACAACGTCCTGCGCGCCCACGGTTAGATTGATGCCCTTATGCAACAACGAAGAGAAGCCGTCTTTCGAGGCTTGCACTTCATAGTCGCCGACTTGCAGATCGGCAACGCGAAAACGGCCTTGCGCGTCACTTTGCGCATTGGTCGTCGCACCCGTGCCGGTATTTTTTATCAGAATGTTTGCGCCCGGGATGGACGCGCCACTCGTATCGGTGACCGTACCTTGAATCGTGGCGCTTACGCCCTGCGCCGCAAGTCGAGTGACTTGCGGCGTGAATAGGACGGCGCATAATGCTAAAAGCAGTAGACGCGCCCAGAGTGATCTGCCGAATCGTATATTTTTCACTGCGGACCCCTTTCGAACAATAGAATTCGCCAGCGCATCGCTGGCGTAATGAGCTGCAACAGAAGACACACTTCTCCTTACACCTTGAAATGTAATGCTGCGCGTAGCGAGAAAGACCTGGATACGTAAGGCGCGTGAATGGGCGAAAGGGTTACTGGTAATTCAGCAAAAACGAAAAGAGCGGAGCGAAACCGTTGCGACGTCGCTGGGTGCTATCGTTTCTGGTAGTCATTTGATATGCCACGACGACCGCACAGAATCGTTGAATCTCGCTCGCCGGAGAACCGTGCCTTCTACAATCGCTACGCCATGCAACGTATGACGAATTCATTCGTCTCGATAACCGCTAGTCATTCTTAAAAATACGTTTCGGACGGTATGGCTGGCGGGGGGGCTCCAACAACTGCGCCTGCGTTGATTTGAGCGCCGTTTCAGCCTGCTTGCGCTGGGTAACATTTTCGTGGGCGACCGCCGCGTGCCGTCCGCCGATATCCTCGAAGCCTGTGGTCGCGTGCAGGCCAAGCAAGCCCGGGTGAGTTCGCGATGTCAAAATGCGTCCCTGCGAATCTCGAACTTGGAGTACTCGATCGCCGGGGACACCTTGCTCCGTGAGTTGTGTGGACAGCAGCAATTCTCCAGCCATCGATTTCACGGGATAGCGCCAAATCTCTTGCGCGAACATGCGCTGCACTCCTTTAGAGAATCCGTCTTTCCGCGGTCGAAATTGGCGCGTCGTTGATGCTGGCGCGGCGCTCCCGCATCAGGCCCTCTTCGTCGAACTCCCACAACTCGTTGCCATAGGAGCGGTACCACTGGCCGGTCTCGTCGTGCCATTCGTACTCGAAGCTGACGGCCATGCGATTTTCGCGGAACCCCCACAGCGTCTTCTTGAGTTTGTAGTCGAGCTCCTTGGCCCACTTGCGCTGCAGGAACGCCTTGATCTCCTCCCGCCCACGAAGGAACTCCGTACGGTTGCGCCACACGGAGCCCACGCTATAGGCGAGGACCACTCTTTCGGGATCTCGCGTGTTCCAGGCGTCCTCCGCCATTTGAACTTTCTGCAAGGCGGATTCCATGTTGAAGGGAGGCTTAAGGGATGTCGGCGTCATTGTGATTCGATCCTATCCTTTCGATTATGCACGTCCGGTGCTGCGAACGATGGGGAAGTCGATCTCCGTGCCGGCGACGTAGTTGAAATAGTTAGTAAAAATGTCCAGGGCTACCGCGCCCACGATCTCGGCGACCTCGCCATCCGTGTGGCCAGCGGCGCGCACTGCATCCACTTGGGAGGTCGGGAGCAGCCCGCGCGCGATCAACACGATGTGGAAAAGACCGCGTCTTTCGCGGGATTCCTCTCTGCCCCAAACTCTTTGGTGGCAGCGTTGGTGGTGAAGCGAGCCTTCGTCCTGTGACGCGAGCATTAATTTACGCGGGAATCGCATGCAGCTCGCTGGCGTTTGACGGGACGCTTCACTTGCACCGCACAAAGTGATATAGTTTCGGCCCGGTCCTTCAAGGGACCAGAAAAACTTTACGGTGAATCACGATTCAAACGGGACGTAATCGCGTAAGCACAGTCAGAGGGAAGGACAAAATGTCACGCAGATCATCCATATCGAAGCAGGTTTCACGCGCCATCGCGCCAGCATTGCTCTGGGGAGTTCTATCGCTGGGCATGGCCGTCAATGCCTTCGCCGCCTGTCAAGGGCCGGGAGCGCCGACCAACACTCAAACGAAGTGTTTAACGGCTATACCGCTCCCGTTCCCCATTTCATCGTTCGACATTAGCTATGTCAATCCGGATCGCGGCGAATACTACCTGGGCGATCGCTCCAGCAAAGCGATCGACGTCATTGACACGAATCGATTGGTATACGTCCGTTCCGTGGGCTCCGACAAGCCATTTACCGGTAACGTGCTCAATGCTGCCGGCACCGCGGTGAACAATTCTTCCGCAGGTCCTGCGGGAGTAGTTACACGTGGACGATGGCTGTATGCGGGTGACGGCAACAGCACTCTGCACGTCATTGATCTCGACGATGCGTCCGCTTCGCCCACCAAGCAGGTCATCGCGACCGGCGGCCAATTCCGCTTGGATGAAATGGCGTTGACGGGCGACGGCACGCTGTTGATCGCGGCCAATAATGCGGACGATCCTCCGTTTGCGACGTTGTTTAACGCCAATGGGGACGCGCAAACCAGCAACGTGTCGATCATTACCAAAATTCTAATCGACAATTCCATCGTTCCTTCCGGTTACGGACTCGGAATCGAACAGCCTGCCTGGGATCCTAGAACGCAGCGCTTTTACACGTCGGTGCCGATCATGGCCAACAACCCTCCCGGTTGCAATTACGGCCAGCTCTCCGGTCCCACCACGTGCAGCGGCGGTCTTTTGATCAGCGATCCAAAGAACCCGACGGCGATTCAAGGCGCGTATGATCCCATCAAGAACGTCGGCGTTCTGCCGCTGAATTCTTGCGGGCCGAACGGAGCAAGTATGGGCCCCAACGGCAACATCATGTTGGGCTGCACACCCGGCAACTTCCCTGCCGGTGTCACAACGTTGATTCTCAACACGAAGACAAAGAACTACACGAACCTCAGCGGCATATGGGGCTCGGATGAAGTCTGGTACAACAGCGGCGATAATCGGTACTACACCGGATCCAGCGGGCAACCCGTGAAGCCGGGAGTCACGACCACCAGCAGAGGCTCCGTGTTCGGCGTAGTGGACGGAAGCAGTATCCTGATCGAATCCATTCCGGTTTCCTCCGGCACCCATTCAATCGCTGCGGACTCCAAGCGAAACCTGATCTTCGTTCCGATGATTCGAACAACGGGGCCAACGGCGATTCCGGTGGGTGACCAAAACTTCACAGGTGCAATCAATAACAGCCCGACGGTGAGCCAGCTCACTTGCGGAACCAGTGACGGCTGCATCGCCGTTTATAAGAGCGGGGCGAACGTAGATAGCGATGGTGGTTCCCAAGGCACGCCCAGCGCTCAACTCGTGGATAACAACACGGGGGCAAATTCGACGCTAACGGTTGGCGATACATTTACCTTTATGATCACGGGAGCTCAACCGTTCTCTCTCGTCCACGTGTCTGAAACGACGGCTGTCCAAGGATTTTCAGTGCCGGTGTACTCGGCCGATGTGGGCTACACCGACGGCAGCGGCTCTTTCAGCTTGACGGGTGCCGTCACATCGAACCTGATCGGGACATGGCAGCAAACATGGACGGCGGGAGGTGTACCAGTGCAGCCAACACCCATAACCTTCTCGGTTAGTAAATAGCGTCGGCTGTTGTTCCGTTTCAGAAACGGTTGTTCGTGATAAAAGCGGGGTTCGTTTGCTAGCGAATCCCGCCTAAGGTCTCACGAGTGGCCTGCCGCAAATAAAATGTTATCGTGCTGTCCGCTCCCTTACGGTCGCGGTTCGGTGCTGAACACTGGCATTGTCGCAACACTGGCACCGAACCCTGACCGTACGGGGACATTGTAACGATTTCGTCGCGAATAGCCACGCTTTCGATGTTGAGCTTTCGACCGCGGGTAACCGTCTTAATTCACTTCCACCACTTCGTCGAAGATCGAAGGCGAGATCTCCATTCCGCTCACGCGCAACTTCTCGACCATCTCCGGCGCTCGGCTGGGGCTGTGGAAGCGACCCTTGACCTTGCCGGATTCCGTGACGCCCAAGCGCTCGAACGTGAAGACATCTTCCACATCGATGCGATCGTCCTTAATTCCTCGAACAACGGAGATGTCCGTCACCTTGCGGGACCCATCCTGCAGCCGGCTGACCTGCAGCACCACTTGGATTGCGCTCGCCAACTGGCGCAAAATCACGCGCGACGGAATATTGAGGTCCGACATCAGAACCATCGCTTCCAGGCGTGAAAATGCATCGCGCGGCGTGTTGGCATGGATCGTGGTCTGCGATCCGGCCATGCCGCTGTTCATCGCCTGCAGCATGTCCAGCGCTTCCGCTCCGCGGCACTCCCCGACGATGATTCGGTCCGGCCGCATGCGAAGAGAGGTATGCACAAGCTGCCGCTGCGTGATTCCGCCTTCCTTGTTAACGTTCGGGGGGCGCGTTTCGAATTTCACGACATGGCGCTGCTGCAATTGCAGTTCGGCGGTGTCTTCGATGGTGATAATGCGTTCCTCTTCCGGAATGAAGCGGGACAGCGCGTTGAGCGTGGTGGTCTTGCCGGAGCCGGTTCCCCCGGAGATCAAAATCGTGATCTTGGCCTGGACGCACGCGGCCAGAAATTTCAGCATGCCATTGGTCAATGTGTGGTTCGCCACCATCTCTTCGGACGTGATCACATGCCGGCCAAAACGGCGGATGGAAAGCGCCGGGCCGTCCAGCGACAGAGGCGCGATGATGGCGTTTACGCGCGAGCCATCCAGCAGGCGAGCGTCCACGATGGGCTGGGCTTCATCGATCCGGCGGCCGACGCGTGAAACGATTTTTTCGATGATGTGCAGCAGGTGCGCATTATCTTTAAAGCGTACCGGAGAGAGCGAGAGCTTCCCGCCTCGCTCGATATAGACCTTGTCGAAGCCGTTGACCAGGATGTCCGAAATGGAAGGCTCCTTGAGCAGCGGCTCGAGCGGACCCAGCCCGAGCACTTCATCGAGAACCTCTTCGATGATCTTGTTCTGTTCCGCCGTGGTCATCGGAACACGTTCGTCCACCAGCAGACGCTCGACCACGCGGCCGATTTCCGCGCGCAGATGATCCTTAGGAATGGAAGAAACGCGCTCCAGGTTGAGCACGCCCAGGAGCTTCCGATGGATCTCGCTCTTGAGCTCAAAGATGCGATCTGTGGCGCGCATCGCACCCGCACTCATGGGCCCGCGCTGCGTCGGTTGCATTATGGAATCACTCTCCCAGGCTGCGTATTCGGTTCCCCGGGTGCTTCAAGGAGCGAGAGCCGCCCGGCGAGGAAATTCATTTTACCGCGAATTATCTTGCCCAGAAGCACTTTTTGCTTCCTGCGGCGAAACGGGGGAATGGGTGCACTAAATCTCCAAAATCAGCGTACTCCCTTAGGGGATCTGAATCGTCAAGAGTATAATCAGGAACATTATGCGATCTTGGCGGATCTTGCTGCTGGTAGGCGTGGCCGGGGGGTGTTGGCCTGCCGAAGCCGCCACCGTTTGCGGTCCTCCTTACGCGTGTATTGGAGCGGGCGCGCCCAGCCCTACCGTTCAAACTACATTTATCAATGCATTTCTGCGCAACGGATTTAGTTCTCTGGTCCAGGCACCCAGCGGAGGCGTGACCAAGTTCGGCTCAACCGGACTGATTCAGACCTTCCCCGCGTTATCCGGTACAGGCACCTATGCCCTGATTAAGCCGGATACCAGCGACGCCAACAACGTGGCACAGATGCTGCCCGCGATGTACGCCTACTACAGCACGATCTCTTCCGCTACCGCCGGGTATCCCACGA
This sequence comes from uncultured Acidobacteriia bacterium, assembly GCA_903892565.1. Lineage (GTDB taxonomy): Bacteria > Acidobacteriota > Terriglobia > Bryobacterales > Bryobacteraceae > Palsa-187. The sequence continues at coordinate 64,308 of CAITIX010000068.1, read as the reverse complement.
ATGATACGCAAGTCTATTGCAACGTGAGCTTTGCGGCCTGCAATTGGCAGACGTTTAGCAATCATTACGCGCTTTTCGTCTACGCGACGACGGTCGGAAGCTCGTCGACCTATTCCGTCAGTGACCCCTATTTCACGCAATGGCAGTCTCTTGGCGGACTGAATGGAATGGGGCCTCCGGTAACTGCGCAGACCACAGTTACGAGCTATGCCGGCACGCAAGCCACCGCACAAACCTTCACGAAAGGCGCGATCTATAACATTACGTCCGGCGTTTTGTCGGGACGCCTGGTCACCGTGGCGGAGCCTTTCTATGACGCCTATATCGCCAAGGGCGGCGATGCGGGTTCCCTGGGCTTGCCCGTAAACGCTCCTCTGGTGCTGTCCAATGGACACCAGCTGCAGACGTTCGAAGGTGGTGTCCTGGAATACGATCCTTCGACGTTCACGGTTTATACGCCGCCTCCCGTGGGAAGCGTTGTGCTTACGCCGGTTGGTCCTGTGCAGATGAAGGTCGGCGATACGTTGACGGTGCAGGCTGCGATCTTTGGAAAAGACGGATCGGCGCTCACCGATCAACTCGTGACGTGGAAAACATCGAGCGTAGCAGTGAAGATTCAGGCGAGTAATTTTTCGGCCACGCTCACGGCGGCGGCGGCAGGCACCGCAACCATCACGGCCACGTCCGGGGGAATCAGCGCCTCGCTGACGATTTCGGTGACCGCGCCGTGCTGTCAAATCGGCCAGGGCGCTCCCACGCCGGCGATTCAAGATGCATTGCTAGCCGCCGTCGCGCGCAACGGACTCAGCGGGCAGGTACGGGGAGTCTCCCCCGTGGCCCGTGTGGGCACCGGCTATGTGCAGCAGTTGCTCACCTCCGATGCCACGCCGATTTCGTATCTGGTGGCAGTGTCGGACGGCTCGACGACGGCCTACGTGGTTACAGGAGCAATGCTGACTCAATACACCGCGTTGGGCGGACCTGCTGGTACGCTAGGCTACCCGTCGTCGGACGCCACCGCCGGCGGACGGCAGAGCTTTAAACAAGGAGCCCTTGCGGGCAATCCCGCGCAGTTGGTCACGGGCGCCATTTTGTCGAAATGGACGAGTCTCGGCTATGAGACCGGAGCGGCGGGTTCCCCCACGTCCGCAGCCAGTGTCTTTCAAACGTTTCGCGGTACAACGGGCAATCTGCAATCCTTCCAGGGCGGAATGATCCTGACCGCAGCGATTGGTCCTCTCGCTGGCAAGTCTTTTTTCGTGACTGGGCCTGTGCTGAACGCCTATAACTCTAACGGAGGTCCGGGAGGAAATCTGGGCTCGCCGACGGACGATGTACACGTCGTGAGCGGCCTCAATCAACAGGATTTCGAGGGCGGAGCCATCAAGTTCGCCGCGGGCTCCACGACGGCTAGCGTTACGACAACTCCGCGCCAGCCGATCGTCGTCGCTACTCCGACAACCGTGATCGCCGGAAGTTCCGTGCATCTGGTAGTCGGCGGATTCAGTAATGGCGCCATCGTTACTGTTTCACAGACAGGGCAGCCGGCTTTTGTCGTAACGGTTCCCAACGGGACCTACGCGTGGGACGTCCTGGTGCCGGCCACAGCTGCCAGCGGCGTCGTTACCGTCAGCGCGACGGATAGCAAGACAGCCTCTTCCGCAAAGACCACGTACACGGTGCAGTCGCTTGCTTCGGCGCTCGTATCGCTGAAAGTGGTGAGTGGAGATCAACAAGCGGGAGCGCCCGGGGCGTTTCTCAGCCAACCCATCGTCGCGATGCTGCGGGATCGCAGTGGCAATCCGTTATCCGGCTTTAAGGTGACATTTGCCGCTTCGCCCGGGGCACAGATCACACCCGCTTCGGCGACGACCGGCGCGAATGGACAGGCGAGCGCGAGGCTCCGCCTTCCGCTGTCGGGCGGGATTGCCCTCGGCACGGCGGAGGTCGGCCGATCGGTGGTTAGCTTCGGCGCGCAATCCGCGGCCTTTGTGATTCCCAATGTTCCGGCCTTTACGCAGGGCGCGCAGACGGTCACCTCCAATAGCAGGGTGGCTCTCGATCAAACCATCCAGCAAAATACCCAGCAAAACACACAGGAACCAGGCGCTCTAGTAACGTCCGCCGCTGCCATACTGCGCTACTACCAGTCTCTGGGCCAGTCGCTCGGCCAGTCTCTCGGCCAGTCTCTCGGCCAATCGCTTGACGTGGCCCCGCAGCCCAACGGGCTGGCGGATCCACTCGTTCTGAACCAATTCTTGAATTCGTTTTGCACCTCCGATGCTCAGGGGAACCAGATCTGCGATGGCTTTTTGTCCCTGGGGCCGCAGCCGGTGGCTAATTTGTGGCGCTTGAATGCGTTTGCGGGAAATAGTATCGACGTGCAAGTTGTTCCGCCGGATTCGAACACGATGCACGATTTGTTGGCCGGAGGTTCGCCGCTCCTGGTGGCACTTTCCTTGAATGGCCTGGGCTCGCACTTCGTGGTCGCTACGGGCATCGCGGCCGATGGAAGCCTGATCATCTCCGATCCGAATCCGATGTTCAACCAGACGGATCTGGATGCCTATGTGAACGGGTTCACGATCACCGATGGCACCGGCGCTTCGGTCGCAGTGCAGGGGACCGTTACGGGCGTGGTGCGGTTTGTTCCCCAATTGGTCCCGCAAGCGCCGAGCGCAGCGTTCCAGGCCGCAGCGTTCCTGGCCGCAGCGACCGCTCCCGTGGCGATCTCCTCCAGTTTCGGCGCATGTGGCCGTACTCTTCAGTTCCCCGATACCGCTGCCACCGTAACTCCCACGACGTTTGGGACGCTCTATTTCCAAGCTTGCAACGGCTCGAATAGCACATACGAATTAGATATCGCAGCAACCGGCCCGTATATGGGAATCTTTGCGGATCTGTCGGCCACTGGAGGCGAGATCGCACTTTCGGGATCCGGAGCGATGGCCTCCGAAGTCGTTCAAAGTGTCATTCTAAACAACCCGCAGTGGACTCTTGCTCCTGTCCCGGTAGGCATTTCTACAGGAGGTGTCGTGAATGCCGCTGATCCGGCCAGTGCGATCGCACCCGGCGGATTGTTCTCCATCTTCGGCGCCGGATTATCGGGCGCGACAGTACAGATTGACGGCCAGAACGCGACCGTGACTTCGGCAACGCCGTTCCTGGTGACTGCGCAAGTTCCCTTCGGAACCCCGCCCGGGTCCGCGACTCTCGATGTCGTATCGAATAGCGGCACGACGCAACAAAGCATCTCCATCAGCGACGTGGGGCCTGCGATTTTTTCGCTGCGCAGTGGAGCGGCGGTGATCAGGAATGAGGACAATAGCCTCAATACTTCTTCGAATCCCGCCATCCGCGGCACGTCCATCATCATCTACGGAACCGGTTTTGGCGAAGTGGCTGACTTCGGTTCCGTGAGCTTGGCGATCACGCCCGTCACCGCCGTCATCAATGGAATCGAGGTCCCCGCCGAGGTCAGCCTCAGCGCAAACACCCCCGGTCTGTATCAGGTTACAGTTGCACTGCCGGAGTCGCTCCCGCCGGGGCTGACTTTGCCGCTGTTGCTCACGCAGGGCAGCGCGACTAGCAACACCGTGACGGTCGCGATCCAGTAGGATTTGCGTCGATTAAGCTGGCTGTCAATTCACTGGTACGTACGGAACCAGGGGCCCCGTTGAGGGGCTGTTGACGCCGCCCACCCGGATTGTGACCAGGTCCGCTGGAGTATTGATGTGGAATCCAGGAACACGCAGATTGAGCTGATATACGCCGATCACGCCCGGAACTAACTGAACCGAGTCCACGATCACAGCCGCTTGTTTGAAATCCGTACGTCCGAAGAACACTTGCACTCCGCTCGCGACGGCCGGCGGACTGGAGGGAGAAGGCATGCCTGTTACGACGGCTCCCCCCGTGGTTGGGCCAAGGCCGACCGCATACATATACAGCGGTTCATCCCGGTTCGCCGGGTTATCTTGATTCACATAGCTGCCGTCCGCGTGAAACAGCATGACCTGCCCGTTGGAATCAAAGAACACCGCAGGCGCGTATTTCGAAACGGTCAGGGATTGCGCCGGCGAAGCCACGTGATTGGCTACCGAGTGGACCACCAGTTGATACGTTCCCGGAGCGATGTCGGGCGGAATCTGCGCGTTGATGAGCGTTGCCGTGGCGTAATACAGGGGCAGCGCGACGTTGTTCAGCGTGACGCAAGATCCTCCGAGAAGAGTAGGCAGAGGACTGGAGCCGGCCACATCGCTGCCCGCCAAATTCTGCCCGAAAATCGAGAGCCACGTATTCGGCGCAACCTGCGCCTGCAGGCTCGCCAGGTTCACGGCTCCATTACTGTTGATTTGAGGACGGGCGCCAGCCGAGACCGCGGTGAACGAAACAATGCTCAAGCCACTGGCTGTGATCACATACGCCGTGGACCCGGTGGAGTCGACGGCCATCGTGCGCCCGTTGATCGCGACGCGGGCGGTGCCTGCCACGGTCGTCAGAGGACCTTCGAGCGCAGTCACTTGAGACGTGACCCTGCCGGTGAAAGCGTTGATGAGACGGACGCTTGGCGCTGCGGACGGGAGTGACGTGGCGGTGGCAGCCACCGCCGGCGGAGAGAATACGGCGTAACTGCCGTTGCCGGTTGCCGCAACCGCGGACGCCAATCCGGTCGGTGCCGCAGCTCCTCCTTGGGGCACCAGCGATTGGTTCAGCAGGATTCCATCCATGACGAAATATTGACCGCCGAGTCCAGCAGTCACGGGACCGATATAGCCCGTCTGCGTCGTTGCCGTGAATATCTGGCGGCCCAATACGAAGTTATCCGCCACCGCATCCAAAAGATACGCTGCTCCGGTGGCGGTGGCGTACAAAATATAAGTGCCGTCGGGAGTGGCGGCCATGGTGCTGTTGGCGGGAAGAGAAATCGGCAGCCCCGTCGTAGTTTGGCCGATGACCGAATTGGCGGGCCGCGGCAGCGCCGTATTTCCAATCACTTCCCATAACGAACCATCGTTCATCAGAATCTGGAGGCCGCTATATCCTGCGGCGATGATGCTGGGCGTCTTCAGCGCCAAGTTTGCGTTGAAAGGAATCGCCGGGAAATTCACACTGTCCGTGACTTGCATCGCGTCCGGATCGACGATGCTGATGCTCTCGCCTCCGGCATTGGCCACATACAGCGTGTAGCCGTCCGGCGTCAGCGCCAAAGAACTCGGGAGTGGACCGACAGGGATGGGCGCTAAGAGCTGCTGTTGCGTAATGTCGTACACCTCCACGCGATTGCGCGCGGCATTGGCGATGTAAATCCTCTGCCGCGTTGCGTCGTAGGCCATGTCCAGCAGCCCCGCAGTTGCAGAACTGCCGGACGCAATGGGCACAACCGTGCCCGTTGATTCGGATGCGTGATAGTTTTGAAAAACCCGCACTCGATCCGGGATGTTAATCGCTTCCGGCGATTGGATTAAGAAATCGTGCGGCGGCAGGATCGTACCGAAGCCGCTGCCGAGGGCGGCATTGTACTTAAACGTAAGCTGCGGGCCACCGGCGGCCTGACTCGAGCGAACAGAAGGCGCGGTCGCCGGGCTCGCCTGACCCGGGGTCACCTGACCCGGGATCGGCGTACCCGTTGTTCCCGTAAATTGCAACAGTTGCGCCGTGGCCGTGATCCGTCCCAGCCCGGGATTCGTGATGGTAATCGTTCCCGTCCCTTGCGAGGCGACGGTGCAGGGATCGCCGGAAAGCCAGAGGATATCGCTGCTCGGCACCGCCAGCGGACTCTGGGAGATTGCGCCCACCGGCAAAACGATGAACCCCGAATCCGACAGCGCGTAGGCGTTCGATCCATCGTTGCTGATGACCATTTTGCCCGCCAGGTTTTCCGGTAATTGCAAACCCATGCGGATCAGAAGATTACTCGGATCGTTCATCATCAACTGGCTGGCATTGGCCGGCGCGGGCGGATTCTGCACGGGCGGATTCTGCACGGGCGCAATGTCAAACGCTGCGTACACTGTACTGCCATCCGGCGAAAACACACTGCCGCCCTGATTGGACTGGAGGTTGATGTTCGTTCCCGGAGGGACAGGATACGGCGCCGTCGACAGGTTCAACTGCGCCATGACGGCTAGACTCGAAGTGGAGAACAGATTAGGCCCGGCAAGAAAGCGTGTTCCATCATCGGAGACGGAAAGCACGTTCGATGAACCCACCACGGCCCGCGAACGCAGGACCGTGCCGGAGGCGGATTCGTAGACGAACACTGTCGGCGATCCCGTGCTGGGTACGTTTACTCCGATAATTAGCGATCCATCGCGCGTGGCGCGCAACGGGCTGGTGGTCGAAAGAAACGGCCTTCCGGACGGCGGCGGGAGCGAGGGCGGTGTGGGCGCGGGCGGCGCCACCGCAATACTGGTGAGCAAAACCGGCGCGCCGGGCGAGGGATCGTACAAAAGAAGAACGTTGGTCTTGGTGGTGGTGCCGTTGCCCGCAGTTGAAATCAACACCCGGCCGTCATTCGCGACCGCGACTCCTTCGGGTTGGGCCGGTAACGTAACGCGCTTGACGATGGTTAGGGAGCCGAGATCAATGACGTCGAGGAGCGAACTGCTGTAGCAGGTGACAAATAGAAATCGCCCATCGCGGGAAATCGCCGCCGAGAGCGGCGTCTGATCTGTCGTTATGGCATTTAGGAAGCTCTGCTGTTGCAGCGAATAGATCTGCACCAGGTTTTGGCCGCTAAACGGCAGATAGATCTGCCCGCGGCCTTCATCGAGAACCAGGTCGGAAGCCCCGCCGAATACGGGCACGATACGGCCGAAATTGGCGCCCAGCAACGGTAGCCCGCACGCGAGAAGGGTCAGCCAGCGGAATTTGCTCATGCCTTCTTCACCTTAAACATTTCACTCCAAGCATTTCACTCCCAGCACGTCACTCTCACTGCGGCTCCTGAACCATGATCTTGATGGGAGCGCTCCGCTGCGCATTGGCGAGCGAGCGCACCTGCAGGACGTTTACGCCCGGTCGCATATTTGCCGGTAACTGCGCGGAGATCTGCCCGGGAGCCGTGATGAGCAACGGGATTGGCACGTCGTCTACCAGCACGCAGGAGCCTCCCATCTGCGTGGGCGGCGGAAGCGTGGTCGCGGCGGCGGAGGACGCGAGATTCACTCCGCTCACCGTAATGAACGAGCCCGGCGCAAAACTATTTGTCCCGTCAATCGAGTTCACGATGCTACTCGGCCCGGCAATCTGCGGCGGGGGTGTCGACGCCAGTGGCATGACGCTCAGGCCTGAGACCGTGAGCGCATAGACGGTGCCCTGCGAATCCACCACCATCTGGTGAGGCGGTATGGCTGTCCTCGCGGTACCAAATTCGGACAGAACCGGATTCTCCGGCATACGGTAACTGGTGATCGATCCACTTTGTGTATCCACCATCTCTAGCGTCGTATGCACGTCATCGGTCGTGGTTGTCGTCAGCGAAGTTCTCACGGGAGTGGTCAGTCGCACGAACACGTTGTCGTCGACGGGGGCCACAGCGGCGACATTGCGCAAGCCTGTGCTTGCGACGCCCACGGTCGGGGGGCCAAATCCTCCCGGTAATCCTCCAGGTCCTCCGCCCGGAGTAACCGTCAACTGTCCGGGGCTGGCTGCACCGCCGATCACAGACAGGGAATTATCCATAATTAAACCGTTCGCCAGCAAATAATTCCCGTGAGGCGACGCGCCCACGGCACCGTAGTAGCCAATAATCGGTGTCGTAAACAGTCTTTGTGACGCCGTGTATTCGTCGGATAGCCCGCTATAGAGATAGGCCGTACCAGTGCCGCCCAGAAGAATTCCGGTGGTTCCGTCGCGTGATGCCTGCATGGCCTGCGTGGGCGCGGCAATCGGAGTTTGGGCTCCCGTGGTGGCGCTGACGCCCGTAACAGACGTCCCCACGCGAGGCGCTGCGGGAGCACCATTGATTGCTTCCCACAGTGTTCCTGTGACATTGGTTGCGGTAGTGGTGGACGTGGGCGTCGATAACACGAACTGGAGTCCGGATGCGCTCGCCATCATGGTGATGACCGAATCCACATTGGCATTACCCGCGCGCGGAAGCAGCGGCATTGCCAATGTGCCCGTCACTTGTTGCTGATTCAGATCCACTACGGCGATTTGTTCGCCGCCATTATGCGCGACGTATAAAGTGGATCCGTCGAGTCCCATGGCCATTTGGTGCGGCAGGTTGCCGACAGGGATGGGATTCAGGAACTGCTGCTGTTGGGTGTCAAAGACTTCGATCCGGTTATAGCCCGGATTGCTGATATAAACCCGGTTGCGCGGCTCGTCAAGCGCGATGTCCCATAATCCCTGGTAGGCGGCGGCTGTGGAATTCGGAGCCACCGGCACGGGAAAAATGAGACCGCGCATGCTGAAATCGCGATAGTTCATGTACACCAGAATGGTAGGTGCAACATTGATCGCGTTGGGCGAGACCAATTGGATCGGCACAGGCGCTCCGGTGTTGTTGGAGCCAGCGCCCGTATAGAGGTTGGTGCCGGGAGTGCGAATCACGCCCGAGCGTTGGGGATCCATCGTAAACGTGATGGTGGATGGCGCAAGGCCCGTGTCCTCGGTGGCAATCAGCGCAGCGGAGACCGCAGCAGTGGGCTGCGCGACGGCGTATGTGAGAGTGCCACCCCCAATATTGGAAACCTGAACCGTTCCGGTTGCAACACCCGGGCTGCAGTCGTTCTGCGACAGGAACACATTGGTGGAACTCGGCATTAAGATTGGGTACGTGTACAACGTCGAGAGCGGCAAATACACGAATCCGGACTGCGATAGTCCCCACACCTGACTGCCGTCCGCCGTGATCACCATCTTGCCGATGATGCTTTGCGGCATTTTAATGCCCAGGTTGATCGCCAAGTTGTGTCCATCGGAGATCAACAGCGTGGAAGCCTGCGGCGGAGGCGGGGGATTCGTCAGCGCCGCTGTATTGAAGGCGCTATAAAGAGTCTTGCCGTCCGGCGAAAACGCGCTGCCGCCGACGTTGAACGTCGTCGAGAAAGTGCTGGTCGTCGAAAAGGGAGCGTTGGCGGTATTCTGCTGTGCCAGTACGTTGAGCGTCTTGGTGTCGTAGAGCGTGAAGCCGGCCATGAAACTCAAGCCGTCCGGCGCCATTGATAATGTGCTCGATTGCCCCACCACGGTCCGGTTCAGTAAAACCGTTCCAGAGGCGACCGAGTAGACGTACAAAACGCTCACTGTATTGTTCGTAATCGAGCTGACTCCGACAATATAGGCGCCGTCCGGCGTGCGCTTCAGCGCACCGTTGAACGCCGTCGTGGCGCGTGCCAATAGCAGCGGCAGAGTTGAGGGAGTCGAAGGCGGTGTTGGAAAGGAAACGGGCAGCACCTGGTATTGGCTGGACTGTGTGCCGTCGTAGATCAGCAATGTGTTTGCGAGGCTGCTGGTCTGCGATCCATCGGTGCAAATCAGGACGCGGCCATCCGCCCCAACCTCCAGGCTCTCCGGCTGTGCTGGAAGAGATACAGTACTCGCGAATCCGGATCGATTCAGATCCACAACGCTGAGAGAAGAGCTATCGTGATTGGCGACGTAGAGATACGCATTGTCCATCGACATCGCCGCGCCCAGCGGGTTCTTGCCTACTGCGATAGTGGAGACGACCGCCTGAGCGGAATAATCGTAAACGCTGACAGTTCCGGCCGCGGGATTCACCAAGTAAAGCCTGTGGCGGCTTTCGTCGAGCACGATATCACTCGGTGTTCCGCGCTGCTGCACCACGGTTCCGAACGTTGCTCCGGTCTGCGCCGGCAGACTCTGCGGCAAGATCATCCAAGTGACGGCCAATGTCGCGATGGACAGCATCGCTTTTGCGATGGAACCGCGGCCGGAAAGCCAACGCATGCGGGACATCCGCGAACCCGGGCATGAAGAGCTCATAGAATTGCCACAAAACTCCTTCTGGGACATTATAGGCGTCATGCGGGGTAACCAGATTGGGCCAGAGTCATGGTCCTTAGCTTTTTTTGACGCGCGCAAAACCATTTGGTGTACTCGCCCTTCTACATTCATCCTTGGCAGGAAGTTCATTTTACATCGAATCCGCTGCTTGGCAGCGTATTGTTATTTCGCGGCGCTGAGCAGGATTGTGTTTCACGAGATTACGTTTTGACGTTGGCTCGGAATTTGGTGTAACCTGCTTGGACATGTTATCGTCCAAGGACGAAGCGATCACGATCTTTCTTATGTCTGCCCAAATGGATGCGCCGAACCTATGCTGTGCGCCCGAAAACCAAGCCGCTCCGGAGCTTGAGTAGAACCATGGGTAGGGCAACGGTCTTCCTTGAATCGCGCACACGCTTGGGGCTGGTGTTGGCGGGCGCGGTGGCGTCTGTCTCCTGTGTGCATCAGGTGCAAGTGGTGCAAAGCACCGTGCCCGGGCAAGCGCAGAATTTGCCACACAATAGTCGGACTCGAACGGCCAAGCAGGCCCAAGCCATCGCAGGGGCCAATCGGGCTCGCGCCACGGCGCTGACTCCGGTGTCCGCGGTGATGCAGCGGCAAATCCAAAATGCGATCGACGCCGGTGAAGGCGATATGGAAGCCCGCGGGTTAAGGCAGCGTCTCGCCACCAATGCCGACGATCTGGATGCCCGGATCCGTCTGGCGCGGCTCTATTCCAGCCGGGGACTGCCAGACCTGGCGATCGAACATTATCGTATGGCGGCAGCGCGTTTCCCGGATTCCGTGGCCGCGGCACTGGGGCTCGCTAAGACACTGGATGGGATGGGTGAAAGCGACGAGGCTCTGAAGGCCGTTGCGGAATCCTTGAAGAGTCAGCCGCGCGGAAGCTGGGAATTGCTGTCCTTGCGGGGGATTCTGGAAGACCGGGCCGGCCACGCGGCGCAAGCCGAGGCGTCTCACCGCGCCGCACTCGCGCTCGAACCGAAGAACGGCTCCCTGCACAATAATTTGGGCTACAACTTGTTGACCCAGGGGCGCGCCGACGAAGCCGCCGCCGAGTTCCGCCGCGCCGTCGAAATTGATCCGCGCTCGGAGATTGCGCATAACAATCTCGCTACGGCGCTTGCCTCCCAATCGCCGCCCGCCTCCAAGGAGGCTTTGTTGGAGCTGCAACGCTCCTCCAGTCCCGCCATTGCCCACAATAATCTGGCGGCGGTGCTGATCGGGCAGAAGCGCTACCCCGAGGCGAGAGTGGAACTGGAAGCCGCCCTCCGCATTCGCCCCGATTTTCCGGCCGCGATCTCTAATTTAAGAATGGTGGCGGACGAGGATGGGCGTCCTATTACCATTCCGGTGGCTTCTCCGCCTGTAAACTTTTGGAAACGGGCCGCGTCATGGACTAGGTTAATCGCAGGCATACCTGCGCCAAAGCCGGCCGTGCCCGGTCCGGGACCAGTAACCGGTTCGGGACAAACGAATACTGCGGGACAAACAAACGCTGCCGCTGCAGGGAAGGATTAGAAAGGGAAACTGATGAGAGACTTCATGGTTCGGTTCATTGTTCGGTTTATTAGAGAGGAACAGGGCCAGGACCTGGTGGAATACGCGCTCATCGTCGCTGCCGTGGGCCTCGCTCTGATCGCCACGGTGAACCAGCTGTCTGTGGCCATCGTGAGCTTGTATTCGAGCATCACGCAAGGTTTGGCTGGCATTGGCGCCGGCGGATTGTAACCCCCTTCGTCCGGATCAGTCGTCGCGGGTGCCATCTGCCTTCGCTCGGCTCGTCCTGCCGGATCTGGCGGCGATGCTGTCAGCGGCGACGTTGGTATATTGTCTTTTTATTTTTGGAGGAGGGGCGCAGTTGTTTCGAGATTCGGACACGGGCTGGCACATCCGGAGCGGCGAGTGGATTCTCGCGCACCGTACGCTTCCCGCGACCGATCCTTATTCGTTCTCCAAAGCCGGCGAGCCTTGGTTTCTGTGGGAGTGGGGATCAGGCGTGCTGATGGGCTTGGTGCATCGGGTGGACGGCCTTCGCGGACTCGCTGCGTTAGTTGCCGTCGCGCTCGCGGCCTGTTCCTGGATGTGGTGTCGCCTCAACTTCGCTTCCGGCGGAGATTTTTTCCTCACTGCGCTGCTTGCGCCGTTGATGATCACCACCACCAGCCTCCACTGGCTGGCCCGGCCGCACGTCTTCAGCTGGCTGTTTCTCTTGGGTGCGCTGCTCTATGCCGAGGCGCATGCCGGATTAGATGAGGCGAGATCAAAATCGGCGCCCGCTCGATTCGGCTGGGCGCAGTTTTTGGGAATCTCCGCGGTGACGGCTGTGTGGGCGAACCTGCACGCCAGTTTTCTGTTGGCTCCTGCGATCGCCGGCGTCTACGCGATATCACACTTCGTCAGGCCGCTCCTCTGGCCGCTGGAATCGCGGATGGAGAGAGCAAAGGCTCGGTGGTTTCTTTGCGCCGGGCTCGCGGCCGCCGTGGGCAGCTTCCTCAATCCCTACGGTTGGCGATTGCACGCGCACGTGATTTCGTACTTGCTGAATGATGACTTGACCTCGCATGTCGCCGAGTTCCAATCGTTCAACTTCCACGACAAGGATGCCACGCAGATCGCGCTGACCATGGCCGTAGCCGCGCTCGGCGGTTTTCTCGCCCTCGGGCGCGGAAGACTCTCTCATTTCCTGCTGGCTGTCGTGTTCCTATGGGGAGGCCTGCGTTCCGCTCGAGTGCTTCCGCTGGTGGCGCTGGCGATTCTCCCGCTGGCGAATGGGGCGATGACAGACGCGTTGCGCGCTGCGCGAGGATTGCGCCAACCTGTGCGGCAAATGCTGGATAACGCACTTAGTTATTCTTCCCGTATCCGCGTGATTGACGCGCGGTTGCCCGGTGCTGGGTTCCTTGCGGTGGTGGCTGTGGCTTGCCTGCTGTTGCTGGGGGCGCCGGTGTTCTCAAGTCACATTGGATTTTCCAAAAACAACTTTCCTGTGGATGCCGCAGCGGCGGTGGAGAAACTTCCCTCGGCCGCACGATTACTGGCCTCGGATAGCTATGGCGGCTACATGATTTATCGTTTCAATGGCGCCCGCAAGGTTTACTTCGACGGCCGCAGCGATTTCTATGGCGCGGACTTCATGAAGCAATATCTGGTGCTGGTGAACGCCCGTCCTGGCTGGCAGGAGATCGTTCGCAGTTTTGGTTTTACGCACGCTCTGTTGCCGGACGAATCCGCGCTGAAGGCCAGCCTGGAGCAGGCGGGATGGGTCCCGCTCTACAAAGATCATGTGGCAACGCTCCTGGAGGCGCGCTAAATGGATCGTCAAAAGGCTTTGCTGATTTTCGGTGCGGCCTGGCTTTCGGCGGCCGTGCTGACCTGGGTTCTTTACAAGTCCACCAAAACGCCCCAGGTTGCGAAAACCGTGGCCATTCAGGCGGCGGCACGCGACATGCCAGCGGGAACGCGGCTGGAGAAAAGCGATCTAAAGACCGTGCGCTATGCGGAAAAGGATGTCCCGAAGACGGCCATCCTGGATGAAAAGCAGGCGCTCGATCGGCCGCTGCTGTTCCCGGTCAGCGCCAATGAGGCCATCACGTCCACCAAAATTGCCACGACGACCGGCGCGTCGGGACTGGCGGCGACGATCGAGCTCGGCAAGCGCGCCATATCCGTGCCGATCAACGATAGCAGCGGTGTGTCCGGCCTGATTCAGCCGCGCGCCCATGTGGACGTGTTGTTCAGCAAGACCGGTTCGATGGCGGAAGCCGTTACGACGACAATCCTGGAGAACGTAGAAGTGCTGGCAATCGGCCGAACCACGGAGGCCCCGAGTTCGGCGGCCGCCACGGCTGCGGCGGCAAACCAGACTGCGGCGAGACCTCCGACGCCCGCCGCCACGGTCGCGACGCTCCTGGTGAGTCCGGAAGAGGCCCGCAAGCTGGAGCTCGCCAAAAATCAGGGCAAGATCAGCCTCACTCTGCGCAACCCGCTCGACCACAATGCCCTCGCCGATAATCGCCCGACCACGGGCGAGTCTCTCTACGTCGGCGCAACCCGGCCCAAGGAGTCTGCCCTGCGCACCGTGAGAGTCGAGCCTCCCGTCGAAAGACAAGAGCCGCCGAAAAAAGAGCCGCCGAAAAAAGAGCCGCCGAAACCACACAACGTCATCGACGTGTTTCGCGGCGACAAGCATGTACAGGAAATTTTCCAATGAGGACTCGTGGTCCGCTGCTGGCCCTAGTATTGATTTCCTCCGCTTTCGTGCACGCTCAGGTGCCCGAAGGGCTGGAGGCGCGCGCGCTGTCGTTGCTGACGGGCAAGGGAGAAGTCTTACACTTCGCACAGGATATCGGCAGAGTCGCGATAGCCGAGCCCAAAATCGCCGATGCGGTTGTGGTTTCGCCCCGCGATGTCATGGTCAGCGGCAAGTCCGCCGGCCACACCACGCTGGTGGTCTGGGGGCCTGACGGCCTCCATCGTTACGAAATTAGCGTCCTAACCGACACCACTGAACTCGACAGCCTGCGCATCACGTTCGGGCAAGAGCTGCAAGCCGGGATGGCAGGGTCGGCGATCCAGTTCAACGGCAACGCCGAAACGATGGTGCTGACGGGAACAGCCAACGCCGAGCAGTCGAAACGCGCGGAGGCGATCGCGTCCACGCATACCAAAAAAGTCGTGAACCTGATCGCGTTGCCCGACCCCAGGCAGATTCTGCTCCAAGTTAAGTTCGCCGATGTAAATCGCACGGCTTTGGCGCAGCTCGGGTTTAATCTCTTCAGCCGGAATCCAACGTTGTTGGGCGGCACTTCCACCCAACAGTTTACGCAGCCTGAGTTCTCGCAGCTGCAATTCCAAAACAATCAATTATCTACCACGAATCTCAATCTCTCCAATCTGCTGAATCTCTTCCTGTTTCGGCCTGATCTGAATATTGGAGCGACAATTCAGATGTTGCAACAGCAGAATATTCTGCAGGTTTTGGCCGAGCCGAATCTGATCGTCACGGAGGGATCAGAGGCGAGTTTCCTGGCAGGCGGCGAGTTCCCGTTTCCGACTATCACGTCTACGCCCACCACCGGCGGCATCGCGCCCGTGGTCACCGTGCAGTTCCGAAAGTTCGGCGTGCAACTCAGTTTCACGCCTACCGTTACTGCGACTGGCGCGATCCATCTGAAGGTGAAGCCGGAGGTGAGCAATATCGATTATTCCAACGCCGTGACGCTGAACGGCTTCCTGAT
The DNA here is from genome assembly GCA_903892565.1 of uncultured Acidobacteriia bacterium. GTDB lineage: Bacteria > Acidobacteriota > Terriglobia > Bryobacterales > Bryobacteraceae > Palsa-187. The sequence goes on along the minus strand of CAITIX010000068.1, from coordinate 49,084 downwards.
TCCGGCCATCTCCTCGCGCGTCGCCGAGACGGAAATCGTACTCAAGGACGGCGAAAGTTTTGCCATCGCCGGTTTAATCGATAATCGCGTCACGCAGGTGCTGAGCAAGGTTCCGGCGCTGGGAAATATTCCGATCCTCGGCAACTTGTTTCGCAGCCGCAGCAACCAGAAGTCCACGGACGAGTTGCTTGTGGTGATCACGCCGCGTTTCGTAAAGGCGCTTGCGCCGGGCGAGCAACCCAAGCTTCCCGAGACGGTTCAGCCCTTTCTGCCCCCAGTGACGAACAACCAGGCGCAAGGAAAGGGTAAAGACGGCAAGAAGATTAGCAACCAGAAGAACAGCACCCAGAAGGACGCGCAGCCAGAGTTCGTAGGTCCACATGGATATCAGGTTCCGAACTAATAGCTCGGCAAGCCGTGGCGACCCAGTGCGCACCTCGCGCAAGCGCGGCGTGACGGCGATTCAGCTTGTCGTAGTTCTGGTCCCGGTAGTGTTTGCGTTTTTGGGATTTGCGATCGACCTTGGGATCCTCTACTCGGTCAAGGGCGAACTCAAGGCTGCGGCGGACTCCATGGCACTCGCGGCAGCCAGCCAATTGATCGGTACCGATACCGCGACCGGAGCCGCCACAGCGGCTGCGCAAGCCACCGTCGAAAACGTCAGCGGCCTGGGCAACAAGTATTATTTTCATGGATTGCCGATCGGTCAGACAAACGGCAACCTCATCAGTACGGTGTCTGATCCGGCCTACTACGGCACCGCGGCCGATGCGATTGCCAGCGGGACAAATACAGCGGGCGGGGCCTCCGGAGCGCAAGCGAAATATGTCAGGGCCACGGTCAGCGCCCAAGTCCCCTTGTTGTTCTGGTCCCTTCTGCCCACCGTCACGGATCGCAACGTAACCGTTCTGGGCACAGCTGTTGCGGGGATCAGTCCGCCGTTGTGCGTGGGATGCGGCATCGAGCCGTTCGCGGTGGCTGCGTTCGATCAGAACGACACCACGGACTTTGGCTTTATCTTGGATCGGCTGTATTCGTTCACGTATCTATGCACCGGGCTGCCGGGCCCCACGGTTCTAACAGGCGCCACTCAGCAGCTCAATTATTTGCTCCTGAATCGCCTTGACCCGAATGCGACGGTTTACCCGGACGAAGCGTCGCAAGTCTTTCGCGACCTGGCTGGCGGCTTGCCCGGGAATACCAATGGGGCGATTTCCTGCTTTACTGTGAACCAGCCAGAGGTGCTCTGGGCTAGTGCCGTGGTGAATCCCTGCAGCGCGCGTCGGCTGGCACCCACTGTCACCAATGCCCTGTGCGGGCTGGATACGCGGCTGGACCCAGTAACGCCGACGTCCTGTGAGAGCATCCCAGGTGTGGACACCCTCTGGCCCGTTTATTCTCCCGACCCTGACACAAACGCGTACACCGCCTACACGGACTACACCGGCAATGGCCGCCGCATCATTACAATTCCGATCGTCGATACGCTAAGTGCGGCGGGCAGCATGAATGTGCTCGGGTTCCGCCAGTTCCTGGTGTCGGCGTCCGCTGTTACCGATCCCTTCGGACGTTTCATCGCCATGTACATCGGGACCGTGGCCCCGATCAAGCAGGGCAACTTCCAGAGCTGCTCGCTGTCGGCCGGCCCCGGAAAGGTGGTTCTGCATCAATGAACTGCCTTCGCTTGAACCACCATCGCGTGAACCGCCCTCAAACTAGCCGCCGTCGGGGAGGCGCGCTGCTGGAGGCCGCTCTGCTCGTTCCCGTCATTCTGGCGCTGCTGATCGGCACGGTCGAGCTCGGGCGAGTGATTTACACCTACTACATGCTGCAGAAAGTCGTGCTGAACATGGCTCGCTATGTGGGGACACAGCAGGGCGTCAATTTTTGCGATGGTCAGGATCCCACCATGCAATCGTCCATCAACTACGCGCTGACCGGAACCAGCGATTCCTCGGAGAATCCAATCGTTCCGGGCCTCACGCCCAGTATGTTTCAGGTGCGCGCGGAGCAGTACGATCCAACCACAGGGCAGCTGAACGTGTGCGACTGTTCGGCCACCGGCTGCGATACCAGCCAGGGCGGCTTGCCCCCCGATTTCATCGTCGTCTCGCTGAACGGCTATCAGGTGCACCCGTTGTTTTGGGGATTCGCCGTAGATCCATTCCAGCTTCGTCCCGGTGTGAGGGTGCCGTATGGCGGAACGTAACGGCTTCGGCGCCGGGCACTGGGCGCGAAGAGCAAAACAGTCCGGACAATCCACGGTGGAGTTCGCGCTCAGCTATGCGGGCGTGGTGTTGCCTTTGACGTTCGGGATCATCTACATTTCGCAGCTCCTGTGGGTGTGGCACAGTGTGAACGATTTCACGCGCCAGGGCGCGGCGTACGCCGCTACCCATTGCTGGGAGAGTTCCGCGGACAACGTCGTCCACTACATGCGCAACAACGTTCCGCCCATGGTGAACCAAAACCAATTCCAGAGCGGCCAGGTGCAGCTGAACGTGACTTACGCAGCCAAGGACCCAAACACGGGCCAACTTGCTGCGTTCCAGTGCGACAGTGATTGCAGCACCAGCTGCATTCCCGATACAGTAACGGTTCAGGTGGCTGGTTACCAGTTCAGCAACTTCGTTCAGTATCTAGGGCTGCCGCCGGTTACGATTCCCGATTTTCAAACCTCGTCGCCGATGGAAAGCGCCGGTTGTGATCCGGAGCAGGGGGCTTGCCTGCCGTAGCGCGAAAGACAAACTATGCCAATCTCCCTTTTAGTGGCGTCCCGGGACGAACATTTTCGCGAAAGCATTCGCGATAGCATCGTCAGCATTGGAAATGCCAAGGTAATCTCCGAGTATCCGGAGGTCTCTTCGAACCTGTACATCCGAGTCTTGCAGGACCTGGAGCGGAATCCCGAAGCGGCGCTCATTGTGGATCTGGTCACAGATCCCGAGAGTTCGCTGAAGGCGCTCGAAAAAGTAAAGCAGGCCGCGCCCGATCTTTACGTGATCGCATCCAACTATCACGCCGACGGGGAGACCGTGCTTGCGAGCTTGCGCGCCGGTAGCAACGATTTTCTCATCCAGCCGTTGCGGCGCGCGGACTTTCGCGATGTGATGGCGCGCCTGGAGCGGGCGCCACGGCGCGTGTCTTCGGGCAGCAGCCGGCTCGGCAAATTCTATAGTTTCCTGGGCGTCAAGGGCGGCGTCGGGACCACCACGCTCGCCGTAAATTTCGCCAGCGTCCTGGCACCGCGCCAGCAGACGGTTTTGGTGGACCTGGATGTGACGGCGAACGACTGCGCCATGCAACTCGGTGTATCGCCCCAGCACAGCCTGCAGGAAGTGGGGGAAAATCTCGCGCGCATGGATCAGGCGTTGTTTGAAGGTCTGGTTCCTCGAGATCCGCTCGGGTTCCTGCTGGTAAGCCCGCCCGAACAGATGGATCAGCGCTTTCTTTTCAATGAGCCGATGTTCCGCGAGTTCGCCAATTTCCTGGTGGAGCATTACCAGTCGATCGTCGTCGACGCGGGCCGATGGCTTTCGGATGAGGTTGTGCTGGCGGCGCTGCAAAGTTCGGCAACGATTTTTCTGGTCACCAACCAGCAGTTCCCGGCAATCCGCAACGCGCAGCGTTACATCACCGCGCTGATGCGGCTGGGATTCAATCAGGATCAGCTCAAGATCGTCGTAAATCAGTATCAGAAGAAACCAGGCCCCAATCTCGCCACGCTGGAGCAGATTCAGCAGACGCTCAACCAGAAGGTATTCTATGGCATCCCCCCGTCGGCGTCGGCGATGGTGGCCGTGAATCGAGGACGGCCGGTTGCAGCAAACGGTGCCGAAGCGGGAGACCTGGAACGCTCCTTGCGCGCATTCGTGGATAAAGCGACGGGAGTCAGTCCGTCCGCGGCAAAGTCGGCTTAGGGAAGGTTGCTCGAATAGAAATCCATGGCGTCACAAACGATTCCACGTCCCGGCGGCAATGATCGATGGTTCGGGATCCGTTCGCAGATCCACTTGAAACTGCTCAATTCGCTCTCGCCGGATCAGCTCAAAGCGATGACCCGCGAGGGAACGCGCGAGCAGATCGGCGACATCGTGGAGGACCTGATCGCCGATGATCGGCTTCCCATTACCGTCCCCGAACGCAAGCGACTGGTGGAGGAGGTGCTGGACGAAGTCTTCGGGCTGGGTCCGCTGGAGCCGCTGCTGAAGGATCCCTCGATCAGCGACATCCTGGTAAACGGCTTCGATAACGTCTACATCGAGCGTGGCGGCAAACTGCTCGAAACCAACGTGCGCTTCAAGGATCAGTCGCACTTGCGCATGATCATCGACCGCATCGTTTCCAACACCGGGCGCCGCATCGACGATTCCTCGCCGATTGTTGACTCGCGGTTGGACGACGGCTCTCGTGTGTGCGCCGTGATTCCGCCGCTGTCTCTCACCGGTCCCGTGATGGCCATCCGGCGCTTCAGCAATAAGCTGCTTGCGCCATCGGATTTGATGAAGAACGATGCCCTCACTTCCGGGATGCTGGATTTTCTAGCGGGCTGTGTCGAAGCCCGGCTCAATATCGTCATCGCCGGCGGCACGGGCGCGGGAAAGACGACGCTGCTGAATACGCTGTCGCGCTTCATCCCGGAGGAAGAACGGACCGTTACCATCGAAGATACCGCCGAACTGCACTTGCAGCAGCCGCATGTGGTGCGGCTGGAGACACGCCCGATCAACATTGAAGGCGCCGGTGCGGTCAGCCAGCGCGACCTGGTCATCAACGCGTTACGTATGCGCCCGGACCGCATCATCCTCGGCGAGTGCCGCGGCCCTGAGGCGTTCGACATGATGCAGGCGATGAACACGGGTCACGACGGGTCCATGACGACCCTGCACGCCAATTCCACCCGCGACGCGTTCTCACGGCTCGAAACACTGGTCATGATGGCTAGTCAAAGTGTTCCGGACAGTGTCGTCCGGCAGATGCTGGCGTCGGCGATCCAACTGGTGATCCATTGCGCGCGCCTGCCGGATGGATCCCGCAGACTTACCGCCATCAGTGAAGTGCTCGGCGTGGAGGATGAAAATATCACGCTGCAGGAAATCTTCGTTTTGAAACGCACTGGCGTGGGCTCGCGCGGGCAAATTCTCGGAAAGTTTGCGGCCACGGGAGTGCGGCCGCATTTTCTGGATCGTCTCAAGTCTTTTGGGATTCACCTGCCCAACTCGATATTCACCGAAGAACAGGAATTGAAGGAGCGCTGATCCCGTGTTTCTGTTTGTCGCCTTTCTGATTTTCTCCGGAGCCATGGCGGTGGCCGCTTACTACGTGTGGAGCGTCCCGCAGCAGCACGCCGAGGATATTCTGGCTCGCCGCTTGCGGGAACTGCGCGTCTCGAGCGGCACGGCCGCCCGCAAATCGAGCGATCTGGTGCGGCGGGAAGAAAGCGAACGGTTCGCCGGGCTAGGGAGCTTCGTGGCCTGGGTGGGGCTTTTGCGGCGGCTGCAGGAACAAATCGATCAAGCCAATCTCAAGTACCGCGCTCCCGACGTTTTAGCCGTCTCCGTGGTGACCGCCGTGCTGACCTACGTTGTGCTCGGGTTCGTCGGCCTCGACCTTTTCATCTTGCGCGTTGGAATCGCGCTGGCGCTGGCAGCCCTGCCGGTGATTTACATCATGCGGACCAGGGAACGGCGGCTGCGCAAGTTTGAGGAAAGCCTGCCCGACGCCATCGATCTTTTCAACCGCTCGATGAAGGCCGGGCACAACATCCACGCCGGTCTGGAAGCCATCGGCCAGGAGACGTTTGATCCGGTTCGCATGGAGTTCAAGAAAGTGGTGGAGGAGTTGGCGCTAGGAGCGCCGACGGAGCAGGCGCTTCATGGTCTGGGCAAGCGCGTGCCGTTGATCGACTTAAAGTTCTTCATCACGGGACTGATCCTGCAGCGGCAAACCGGCGCGAACATGGTAGACGTGCTCGAAAACCTGGCGCTGCTGGTACGCGAGCGCTTGAACCTGGCCGCCAAGATGAAAGCTCACACCGCGCAACAACGATTTTCGGCGGGCTTGTTATGCGCGCTGCCGGTCGTGGTCGGGCTGGGATTCTGGGTTCTGAAGCCCGAATACATCCGGCTTCTCTATACCGATGAGGTGGGTCAGATGTTCCTGACGTACGCCATCGTTTCCGAGATCATCGGCATCCTGGTGATCCGCAAGATTGCGAGTCCAAAACTCTGATGCTCGTTCTCCTTCTCTTTTTCGTGCTTGCGGCGACGACCCTGTCGGCCCTCCTCTGGTCTGGCGTCGAGTTGTTTCGCGATCAGGAAGATCCGCTGCAGGATCGTCTGGAGGAGTTGCAGGCTCTCACCGGGGCGGCTGTTACCGGCGTGTCGCGGCGGCGCGGCGGTGGCATTCTCAACAATGCGCTGTACATGATCAGTCTGATACCGGGCGGCGAGGACTGGCTCAAAGAGACAGAGAAGGAGTTGGCCCATGCCGGCGTCCGCCGGAAGCAAGCGCTGGTAGTTTACTGTCTCTTTCAAGTGATGTTCTTGCTCGCGCTTGTCGCCGGGATGCTGTACCTGCAGTGGAACAACGAATTCGTGTCGAAGTTTACGGGCATCGTGGCGGCTCTGATCCTCGGCTGGCTGCTGCCGCAACAAGTGCTGCATCGGATGGTGCGTCGGTATCGCCAGAAACTGCAGGACGCGTTGCCGGATTCGGTGGACTTGCTGGGCATCGTCCTCGGGACCGGGCTTTCGCTCGACCAAGCTATGCTGCGCGTGAGCGAAGAGATGAAATTTATCTATCCAGAACTGTCGGCCGAGTTCGCCACGGTAGTGATGCAGGTGAAAGCCGGGCAGGAGCGCGCCAAAGCGTTTTCGCAACTGGTTCGGCGCACGGGGATTGAGGATATCAAGTCGCTGTCTGCGATGATCATCCAGAGCGAGCGTTTCGGCACCAGTCTGTCCCAGGCGTTGACCGTCTATGCCGATTCCCTGCGCATGCGCCGCCGCTTGCGCGCCGAAGCCACCGTGGCAAAGGCCGGCATCAAGATGCTTTTCCCGATCGTGCTCTTTATCCTGCCGGCGCTCTTCGTGATCACGCTGGTTCCGGGCCTGCTTAGCGTGCTTTCGGGGCTTCGCGGAGGCATCGGCGCGCCCCACTAGATCGGCGCGGAGCGGGCATCAGAAGACACCAGCGTTAAAAGTCGTCAGACGTGTCCTTCTTCTTTTTCGCGTTGCGCCTCATGATAACAACCACCACGCACAACACCGAAAAGACCGCACACCCCACTTGGAGAATCTGTTGCGAGTCCATGTTCGCCTCCTGCTTTCTTGATCTCAGTCGTTTCTTTAGCGCGCTCTAGCCCGAAACACGTGTTTCCTGTCAGGCCCGAGCTCTATTGAATGACGCCGAAGTCCCGATTTATTCGTACAGAAAAGAATGTCCACGGATTACTTTTTTCGCGAGCAGCAACTCTGTCTCGCGCTTGGAGTAGTGTAACAAGAACGGGAACAGCTTGTGCTGTGTCGGCTTTCATTTTGCGGCGCGCGCTGCCGCGACCAGAAAGCCGAGCGAGCCACAGGCGATCGCCACTGCATGGGGCAGCCGTGTTCCCTGATTACTTCGCACGTCTAATTCGGGACTTTGCCGGTACGGCGCTTGGCGGGCGCTCAGACTCGTAAAGATGAGCAGGATGTTGTGGAACGTCCGGCGAACAAGTCCCCTGCGGGCGATCACTACCAGCGCGGCGAATGCTCCAAACACGGATGTCAGGATGAAGATGACCAGCCAGTTCTGCGCTCCTACCATTGCTCCGACGGCCGTCATGAGTTTGACGTCGCCGGCTCCGATGCCGCGGAGAAAATACAAAGGGAGGTAAATGAGTAGGGCGATTCCCATGCCTTTGAGCGACGTTTCCAGCCCGTGAACTTCATAAAGAAAACTGTTCAGACCGATCCCCAACAGTACCCCGGCCAAACTTAGCCAATTTGGAATTCGCCGGAAACGGATGTCCCAGGCTGCGGCGGCGAAGACCAGCAGAAGGAGGAAAGCCTGTATGACAGCTGGGGGATTGCTCATGCGCTCGCAGGGCTCGTTATTACTCCAGGGCCCCGTGCCAGTCGTGAGTATAGCGCGGCGGAGCGAGCGTGGACGACGATTTTGCCATCGTCGCGGGTCTATCAGGTCGCGGGTCTATCAGAATGATAAGCTAGTTCCTTAGGCATGCCTCGCTAGGATCGCTGCAACGATCCCGCCATGCTGTTTCACCGCCCCGTCGCGTCTTGCACTCCGTCGCCATTCAGAATCACCTGTGTTGCCGACGTGAAAGGAGTGACAACAACACGATGTCCAAAGCTCCAGCGCAAATCGCGGGCTCCCGCACGATGCACATGGGAGAAATCGGGCTTCTGCGCCTGCTGCAATTGGCCGATTCGGCGCTCCCCATCGGCAGCGCGTCACACTCCTTCGGGTTGGAGACTTTGGCCGAAGAACGAGTCCTGACGCCTCCTGATATTGAGACGTTCCTTCTCGCCTATTTGGAGGAGGTCGGAGCACTCGATGCCGCCTTCGTCCGCAAGGCTTGGCACAGCTTGCACCTGAAAGCGCTGAGCGACGAAATGAGCGCCCGCAAACTTGCACGCGACTCTCGCGACGCCAGCCTCAAGCTGGGACGCCGCTTCGCCGAACTGGTAAACGCGATGGTGGAGCAACCGTTTCTCGAAAACAATTTACATTACTGCATTGCGTTTGGCGCCGCGGGCGCCGCGTTTGGCATCCCTATTGACGCTGTGGCCCTTGCATACTTGAATCAATCGATCACCGGATTAGTTTCCTGCTGTCAGCGCCTGATGCCGCTAGGGCAGGTGGCCGCAAGCCGGATCATGTGGAATCTTAAACCCGCGATTGTTTGCGCATCTCTATCGGAGGAGGTTTCGTGCTTCAGTCCATTCCTGGAGTTGGCGTCGATGCGCCACCAGTCGATCGAGACGCGTCTGTTCATCAGCTGAACCTATGCTTCCAACGAGAACGATTTCGCGTGCGGCGGCAGGACCCTCCGTGGAAGGTTGTGCGCGCGTTCGATCTTCCCCATGCGGGCAAGCTGGTCCATTTGCACAACGTTTCGGGTGGCGTGCTGGCGGGCGATCGATTGGAGTTGCTAGTGGAAGTCGAAGAGGGAGCCGCGGCGCAGATTACCACCACGGGAGCCACTCGCCTGTATCGTCATCGCGCGGGAGCCGAAGACTCCGAACAAATTTCTCGATTCGCGGTGGGCGACGGCGCTCTGCTGGAATATCTTCCCGATACGGTGATCCCGTATGCCGGATCGCGCCACAGGCAGAGCACCGAAATTCGCTTGGGCCGCGGCGCGACTCTGTTTTGGTGGGAGGTTCTTGCACCTGGAAGGCTGGCCGCGGGCGAGCGTTTCGCGTTCGAGCGGCTGCGTCTGAAAACGCAAGTCTATGCCGGGCCGCGGCAGATCCTGCGCGAGGACTTCGTTCTGGAGCCCAAGGGGAAGGATCTGGCAGCAGCCGTGCGGATGTTTACGTACACGCACGTTGCGAACCTATGCATCGCGCAGGAGGGACGGTCTCCCGCACTGTGGCGGGCTCTCGAAGAGCGATTGACGGAGATCGCCCAAAAGCGAACGCGTCCAGGGCAATCCGTGTGGGGTGTGAGCACGCTCACATCCGATGGACTAGTGGTGCGCGGCTTGAGCATGACTGGATGTTTTCTCCACCAAGCGCTGATCGAATTCTGGAACGCCGCGCGGCTCGCTGTCATTGGGGAAGTCGCCGTCCCGCCGAGAAAGATTTACTGATGGATGCTGCATTACGTAGTTACGAGGAGGAACGATGCATCTGACACTTCGAGAGCAGGAGCGTCTGATGATTTACGTCGCCGCAGATGTCGCCCGGCGACGGCGGGCGCGGGGCCTGAAGCTGAACTATCCGGAAGCCGTGGCGATCATCACCGCCGAAATCCTGGAATGGGCCAGGGACGGCAAGACCGTCGCCGAAATCATGACCTTGGGCGCCACGGTATTGAACGCCGAAGATGTGATGGACGGCATCGCCAGTATGATCCACGAAGTCCAAGTGGAAGCTACCTTTCCAGACGGCACAAAGCTTGTGACCGTACATGATCCCATTCAGTGAGGCCACGATGATGAAGCCCGGAGAATATTTCCTTGAGTCCGCCCCCATCGCCGCAAACGTCGGGCGCAAGACCGTAAAGCTGGTCGTGCGGCAGACGGGCGATCGTCCGGTGCAGGTGGGCAGCCACTATCACTTTTACGAAGTCAACAACGCGCTCGCATTTAATCGAGAAGCCGCGCGCGGCATGCGCCTAAACATCCCCGCGGGAACTTCGGTGAGGTTTGAGCCGGGCGAAGAAAAGGAAGTTCACTTGGTGGAATTCGCGGGTGAGCGCGTCGTGCTGGGGCACCAAGGCAAGGGAAACAAATGAGCCTGAGCATTGAAAGACGAACCTATGCGGATCTGTACGGTCCCACCAAGGGCGATCGCGTGCGGCTGGCCGACACTGAACTGGTCATTGAAGTCGAAAAAGATTTCACCTCTTATGGCGACGAGATCACGTTTGGGGGCGGCAAGGTCATCCGCGACGGCATGGGGCAGAGCGCCCGAGCTACACGCGCCCAAGGTGCGTTGGATCTGGTCATCACCAACGCGCTGATCATCGATCACTGGGGCATCGTGAAGGCCGATATCGGCATCCGCGAAGGACGAATCGTGAAGGTCGGTAAGGCGGGGAACCCTGACACGATGCAGGGCGTGGATCCTGAACTCGTGGTTGGTGCGTCCACCGAAGTCATCGCCGGAGAGAACATGATCGTGACGGCGGGCGGCATCGACAGCCACATCCACTTCATCTCTCCGCAGCAGATTTTCGAAGCTCTCTCCAATGGCATCACGACGATGATCGGCGGCGGCACGGGACCCGCGACGGGGACCGCGGCTACCACTTGCACTCCCGGCGCCTGGAACATGGCGCGCATGCTGGAAGCGGCCGACGCATGGCCCATGAACTTCGGATTTCTGGGCAAAGGAAATGCCAGCACCGCCGAACCTCTCATCGAACAGGTGCGAGCCGGAGCCTGTGGATTAAAGCTGCACGAGGATTGGGGCACAACGCCCGCTGCCATCGACACGTGCCTGCGTGTGGCCGAAGACCTGGACGTCCAGGTGGCGATCCACACCGACACGATCAACGAAGCCGGATTCGTGGAAGACACAATTGCCGCCATCGCCGGCCGAGCCATTCATACCTATCACACGGAAGGCGCCGGAGGCGGTCACGCTCCCGATATCATTCGCATTGCCGCGCTGCCACATGTTTTGCCATCGTCGACGAACCCGACGCGGCCTTACACCGTGAACACGATTGCCGAGCATCTCGACATGTTGATGGTGTGCCATCACCTGAATCCTCTGGTTCCCGAAGACGTTGCGTTCGCCGAGAGCCGCATTCGTCCCGAGACGATCGCGGCAGAAGACATCCTCCACGACCTGGGCGTCTTCAGTATGATCTCGAGCGATTCGCAGGCCATGGGCCGCATCGGCGAAGTGGTGACGCGCACCTGGCAAACCGCTCACAAAATGAAAACGCAGCGGGGCGCGCTTCCCGAGGATTCCTCTCGCAATGACAACGCTCGCGTGAAGCGCTATGTCGCGAAGTACACCATCAATCCGGCCATCACGCATGGCATCGGGCACGAAGTGGGATCCATCGAGCCGGGCAAACTCGCGGATCTGGTGCTGTGGAAGCCATCGATGTTTGGCGTGAAACCGGAAATGATCGTCAAGGGCGGCTTCATCGCCTGGAGCGTCATGGGCGATGCCAACGCGTCGATTCCGACGCCGCAGCCCGTAATCTATCGCCCCATGTTCGGATCTTTTGGAGGCGCTACCGCGGCCACTGCCGTAACGTTTGTTTCCGAAGCGTCGCTCGCTGCGGGCATCGCCGAAAAATTCCACAAGCGAGCTGTGGCTGTGCGAGGATGCCGGAAGATTGGCAAGCGCGACATGATCCACAATTCGGCGACGCCCAGGATTGACGTTGATCCGGAGACCTATGAAGTTCGAGCCGATGGAGAATTATTGACGTGCGAACCAGCGCACGTTCTTCCCATGGCACAGCGATATTTTTTGTTTTGAGGAGAGCATCATGAGAGCATATCGAGTCGGCATTGCAGGTCCAGTTGGATGCGGCAAAACTGCACTATTAGATCAACTCAGCAAGCGTTTGTGGCCGGGGGTGAATATGTGCGTGGTCACGAACGATATCTATACGAAGGAAGACGCCGAATTCCTACTACGCCAGGGAACGCTTCCTGCGGATCGCGTTCTGGGCGTCGAAACTGGAGGATGTCCTCATGCCGCGATCCGCGAAGACGCTTCGATGAACCTCGATGCCATCGACGAACTGGAAGCCGCGCACAAAGGGCTGGAACTGATTTTCGTCGAAAGCGGCGGCGATAATCTGGCTGCGGCCTTCAGCCCAGAGCTCGTGGACGCGTTCATCTACGTCATTGACGTCTCGGGCGGCGACAAGATCCCGCGCAAGGGCGGCCCCGGGATCAGGCGCAGCGGACTTCTCGTCATCAACAAGATTGATCTCGCCCCCTACGTCGGCGCTTCGCTCGAAGTGATGGATCGCGATACGCGCCGCCAGCGCGGCGATCGGCCTTTTGTGTTTACGAATCTGAAAACGGGCGAAGGCCTGGATCGCGTGATCGAATGGTTGAAAGAACAACGGGCAAAGGGCTTGACGGCGTCCGGAAGGCCTCCGATTATCCCGCACAGCCATAGCCACGATGAGGACGATCATGATCATGCTCACGATCATTCGCATTCCCACGACGGCCATTCACATGACGGCCATTCGCACGATCATTCCCGCTGAGCGCCAGACACCTGGCGTTAAACACTAAGATGCGCGTGCACGACGTCATCCGTAAGATCCGCGATCGGGCCAGCGGCAACGCGGCGGCCTTTGTCGAGAATGCAGAACTCGCTCGCGACGCGACGTGCGAACGGCAGTTTCTGCTCGACCAAAAGTACCGTGAGCCCTTCTTCTTGATTTAGTCGAAGGATAATGTCGCCGATTTCGTGGACGATGTTCGGCTGAATCCCTTCGGTGGGCTCGTCCAGGATCAATAGCTTCGGCTCCAGCACGAGAGCTCGGCCGATGGCCAACTGCTGTTGCTGTCCGCCGGAAAGATCGCCGCCGCGGCGGTTCAGCATCTTCTTCAATACCGGAAAGAGATCGAAGATGCGGCTGGGGATCGTGCGAGGACCACCCTTGCGCACGCCCAAGCCCACGCGCAGATTTTCTTCGACGGTTAAATGGGAGAAGATTTCACGGCCTTGCGGCACATAGCCAATGCCGAGCTTGGCACGCTGCTCGGCGGGATGCTTGAGTAGCTCTCCACCGTCGAACTCGATGCTTCCGGAACTCGCCGGATGCAGCCCCATGATGCACTTGAGAAGCGTCGTCTTCCCCATGCCATTGCGGCCCATCAGGCACATCCGAGAACCCGGCGGCACGACGAGATCCACGTCCCACAACGTGTGACTGCCGCCGTAGAACTGGTTGAGAGTTTTAATCTTCAGCACGCTCGCGCCCCATTACCCATGATTCATCATTCGCCGAGATACACTTCTTTCACCTTCGGATCTTTTTGCACCTTGTCCATGTCGCCCTCGGCGATGACGGAACCTTCGTGCAAAACCGTAACGCGCTTTGCGATGGAGCGCACAAACGCCATGTCGTGCTCGACGACGACGACGGAGTGTTCCCCTGCGAGCGACGTCAGCAGCTGCGCGGTGCGCTCTATCTCGTGCGGCGTCATGCCCGCGACAGGCTCGTCGACCAGGAGAAGTTCTGGATTCTGCATCAACAGCATTCCGATTTCGAGCCATTGCTTCTGTCCGTGCGCCAAAATTCGTCCCAGCGAAAACCGCTGATCGGTGAGTCCGATGATCTCCAGCACTTCATCAATTCTTTTCCGCTCCGCGGGCGAGATGCGCGCTCGCAGTGTCTTCCAGAACGACCGCGTACCGGCGAGCGCCAGTTCCAGATTCTCGAACACCGTCAATTGCTCGAATACGGTGGGCTTTTGAAATTTGCGTCCGATTCCGGCAGCGACGATTTCAGCCTCCCTCATCTCCAGCAGGTTCACGCCTTCGCCGAACCACGCTGTTCCCGACTGCGGACGAGTCTTTCCCGTGATCACATCCATCATGGTGGTCTTCCCCGCGCCGTTGGGGCCGATGATGCACAGCAACTCGCCCGGCTCCACGTACAACGTGAGCTTATTGAGAGCCTTGAAGCCATCAAAGCTGACGGTCAGATCCTCGATATATAGCCTTTTGTTTCGGACCATGTTAGTTAGAACGCCTTGCTTGAATGCCCGATCATTTTTCCCTGCCTCTGGATTGCACAAGGCCGATAATTCCACGCGGCAGGAACAGCGTCACCAGGACAAACAGCGCCCCGAGCGCGTACAACCAAATTTCGGGAAACGCGCCCGTAAAATAAGTTTTCGCATAGTTCACCAGGATTGCTCCCACGATGGCGCCGTAGAGCGTTCCGCGTCCTCCGACGGCTACCCAGATCACAACCTCGATGGAATTGATCGGTGCAAATTCGCTCGGGTTAATGATTCCGATTTGCGGCACGTACAACGCGCCGGCGATCCCCGCGATGATCCCCGAAAATACAAAGAGCCAGAGCTTGAACGTTTCGACGGGATAGCCCAGAAATCGCGCGCGGCTTTCCGCATCGCGGATGGCAAGCACGACGCGGCCGGCCCGCGATTCGACAATGGCGCGGCAGGCCAGGTAGCTGGCGGCGAGTGCAATCGTAGTGGCGACCAACAGCACGACGTGCGTAAGATCCGAGTGCAGATCGAATCCGAGGATGTCCTTGAAGTCGGTAAAGCCGTTGTTGCCGCCGAAGCCCATGTCATTGCGGAAAAATGCCAACATCAGGGCGTAGGTCAAAGCTTGGGTGATGATCGAAAAATACACGCCTGTCACGCGCGAACGGAAAGCAAACCAGCCGAATACCCATGCCAGTAGCGCGGACGCCACAACCACCATGACGGCCGCCAAAGCGAAGTGATTGAAGCCGTGCCAAAACCAAGGCAGCGCCTTGTAGTTCAGAAACACCATGAAGTCCGGCAGAATCGGGTCGCCGTATACGCCGCGACGGCCAATCTGCCGCATCAAATACATACCCATCGCGTAGCCGCCGAGGGAAAAGAACGCCGCATGCCCCAAGCTCAGGATGCCGCAATATCCCCAGATCAGATCCACCGCCAGCGCCAGCATTCCGTAGCACATGTACTTGCCCAGGAGCGTGATTCCGAAGGCGGATAAATGCAGAGGCGACGACGCCGGAACGGCCTGGTTGAGAATCGGCACGGCGATCGCAACGGTGGCCAGCACGATCAAAAACCATCGCGCTCCCTGATCAAACTGTCCCGTCGTCCCGCGCGCGACCAGAGTGGTCCGCTTCCAAAGACCGGGTTCCTGCTTTTCGCCACTCACCCTTTATGCTCCTTCAAGGCTGTCCTCAATCGCTTCACTTGTTTCCTCTTATTTATCGTCTGCGGCGCGGCCAGTTTGCGGGAACAGTCCACGCGGCCGCCTCTGAATGAAAAGAATCAGTGCGACTAAAACCAGGATCTTCGCCAGCACGGCTCCGACGTAAGGCTCCAGCAACTCGTTGACTGCGCCCATCGACATTCCGCCGATGAGCGATCCCCACAGATTTCCGACGCCGCCAAAAACAACGACCATGAACGAATCGATGATGTAGGACTGGCCGAGGTTCGGACCGACGTTGGTCAACTGGCTCAGCGCCACTCCCGCAACGCCCGCGATGCCCGAACCGAGGCCGAACGTCATCGCGTCCACCCATTCGGTGCGAATCCCCATCGCCTTTGCCATCGAGCGATTCTGCGAAACGGCACGGATATCTAGGCCGAGTCGCGTGCGCTTCAGCACCAGCAGGATGAGCGCAAAAACGAAGAGCGCGAAGATCACGATGTAGAGGCGATTGTAGGTGATCGCCAGTGCGTCGTTCACTTGGAGCGAGCCGCTCATCCACTCCGGCGTGATCACGGACCGGTTGTTGGCCGAAAAAATCGAGCGGACGGCTTGCTGCAAAATGAGGCTGACGCCGAACGTCGCAAGCAGTGTTTCCAGCGGCCGGCCGTAAAGAAATCGGATGATCGTGCGTTCCATGAGGACGCCCGTCAGCCCCGCAACGATGAACGCGGCGGGTACGGCCACGAGTACGGAGATCCCGATATGTCCGGGCATCACCATTTGAACCACGTAGGTCGTGTACGCTCCCAGCATCATTAATTCGCCGTGAGCCATATTGATGACGCCCATGACGCCAAACGTGATCGCCAATCCAATGGCGATCAGGACGAGCACCGATCCAAGGCTCAGTCCGAAGAACAAGGTCTGGATCCCCGAGTAAAACGAGCGCCAGCTGTCGATGGTTCCAACCGCGCTAGCCGCCGCCTTCCGAACGTTGTCATCTTTCTCAGCAAAACTACCATCGGAATTCTTGTCGAGCAGTAGGGCTAGGCGGTTCCGCACATCCTGGCTCACGCTCTGTTTCAATGTCTCGACCGCCGCCACACGCGCCGCACTGTCGGATCCGTCCAAGGCTGCCAGCGCCAGGGCCGTGGCCATTTCTTTTTTGACTCCTGCGTTCGTTTCCACCTGCAGGCGTTCCCGTAATGTGGCAATAGCGGGTTCGTTCAGAGCTTTTGACATTTCTCGCACGGCAGCAAGTCGCACTGCCGGATCGGGACTCGCTAGCGCAAAGTGCGCCACGGTCGCTCGAAGAGTACTCCGCAGGCCGTTATTGCTTCCGATCTTTGTCAGCGCATCTGCCGGGGAGGATCCAGCATCTTTCAGCGAAATAGGGTCGATCAAATTGAGGGGGTCGCCTTCGGCCGTCTTCGTGAGAAAGACCTTTTGATCTGCATTGCGGAAATAAAGGCGGTCTTCCAGGAAGGCAGTCAGTACGGCTTGTGTGCTGGGGTGGCCGGTCTTGCCGAGGCGTTCGACGATCGTCGCTTTGTCTGAATACGTTGCCTCGCGCAACTCGCCGAGCGTCGAAAGAAAACTTGTATCATCTGGGGCCTGAGCGTGCAACGATCCCACGCCCGACAGGGCGAGCAGTGACAAACCGAACAGCCACCGCCCGCCCATCGAGAGATATCTCATTATTTGTAGTTTTGTCCTGAACAGGTTTTTGTGACCTTGTTGTAATTACCGCACTTCAACGTAACCCAATCCGCTTCAATGTCCTTGCTGCCCGGCAGGAAGTCAGACCAGGCGTCGCCCGGCACCGTGCCCGCGGACTTCCAGACCGTATTGAATTGGCCGTCCGCCTTCACTTCGCCGATCAATACAGGCTTGGTGATGTGATGATTCGGCAACACCTTCGCGATGCCGCCCGTGAGGTTCGGAGTTTCCGTGCCCGGGAGCGCCGCGATGACCTTCTCGACGTCCGTGGTTTTGGCCTTCTCCACGGCTTTCACCCAGAGATTGAAGCCGATGTAGGAAGCTTCCATCGGATCGTTTGTCGTGCGCTTCGGATTCTTGATGAAGGTGTGCCATTGATCGATGAACGCTTTGTTCGCCGGAGTGCTGACGCTTTCAAAGTAGTTCCATGCGGCCAAGTGGCCCACCAGCGGTTTCGCGTCCAGGCCGGAGAGTTCTTCTTCACCGACGGAGAAAGCGACCACCGGAATCTGTTCCGCCGAAACCTTCTGGTTGCCGAGCTCTTTATAGAAAGGAACGTTGGCATCGCCATTGATGGTCGAAACAACGGCCGTCTTCTTGCCGGCCGAACCGAACTTCTTGATCGCCGCGACGCGCGTCTGCCAATCCGAGAAACCGAACGGCGTGTAGTTGATGGAGATGTCCTCCGCCTTTACGCCTTTCGCCAGCAAATACGCTTCCAGAATCTTGTTCGTCGTGCGGGGGTAAACGTAGTCCGTACCTTCCAGAACCCAGCGTTTTACGCCGACATCCTTCATCAGATAATCAACAGCGGGAATCGCCTGCTGATTCGGCGCGGCGCCGGTGTAGAACACGTTCTTGGACGATTCTTCCCCTTCGTACTGCACCGGATAGAACAGCAGTCCGTTGTCTTTTTCGAACACCGGCAGCACAGACTTGCGAGAGACCGACGTCCAGCAGCCGAATACGACGGATACTTTGTCCTTTTCGAGTAACTGCGCCGCTTTTTCGGCAAACAGCGGCCAATCCGACGCCGGATCCACGACGACCGGCACAAGCTTCTTGCCGAGTACGCCGCCTTTCTTGTTCTGCGCGTCGATCATCATCAGGATGGTGTCCTTCAGCGTGGTTTCGCTGATGGCCATCGTTCCGGAGAGCGAGTGCAATACGCCCACCTTGATCACGTCCTGGGCAGAGGCAACACCCGAGAGAACCGTCCCCGCAATGGCGAGGGCGGCGGTCATAGAAAGTTTCTTCAATGTCATTCAATGCTCCTTATTCTTTTCTGGGAAACGTTACATCTGGATCTGGAGTCCGACTCCCGCTTGCCAGGAGTTGGGCACTAGACGGTTGAATCTCGTGTCCTTATAGAACGTCATCACGCGAGCCTTGAACTGCTTGATCACGTAGTTGACGTTGATTTCCGTGGTTTTCTGGTTGTAGCTGGGCGCGCTGCCGTGCGTGAAATCCGCCTTCGCGTATTTGCCCAGCAGTTCGATTTTGCCCATGCCCACGGCCTTCGGGAACATGTAGCTGGCAAGCCCGTAAGCGCCCTGACTCTTCGCATAGGACCCGTTGTAGCCGCCCAAGCGGTTGTAGTTCGAATATTCACTCTCGATCGAGAACGCGCCGCCCCCCGGTGTTTTTCTTTCGAGGAGGAAATCGATGGTAGACGCCGTGTGGCCATTCTGAATTTGGCTCGCCGCACCGATGGCCAGCAGGTTCTTATCGCCATAGTAGGTGCCGTTCAGGTAGTAGCCGTCTTCCGGATCCCAGAAGTCCACCTGTACGCGCGCTGCGCCCAGGACATCGGATTTTCCGGTTGCGCTTCCTCCGTCAAAAGCACCGACCGAAAGTTTCACCTTCGTCTTCTTTCCGAAATCTCCCCAATAGGCAACGCCGTTGTCCCGGCCTTGGAAGACAAACGGATATCCGTCCTGGATGCCGTCCGTGTACACCGCCCAGTTATGCGAGTAGAACGGACCATATAGGTTTGCGCGATCACTAGGCGGCAGGAAGCGTCCAGCCCAGATGTTGAACTTCGAATTTATGCCGATCTGACCTACCGCATCCATGATGCCGATCTTGTTCGTGCTGCTGTCGTAGTCCGTATTGAACATGAACTTGATCTGTTCGGTAATCGGTCCACTGACGTAAAGACGGGCATGACCAACCATGAACTGATCGGTGGAGCTGCCACCATCCGGCTCGGTGTGGGCAAAACTCGTCTGCAATCCTGCACCTACCGTTACGGGGCCCAGATTGACCTGTGCCGAAGACGGCACCGCCAATGAGAGCACCCCAAGCAGGATTGGTACAGCAGGGGCACAACGCCGCGCAATGAACGAAAGCTCATTGCGGACAATTTGTCTTGTCATGAGTAAATCTTCTCCTCTGGGCACACGAAGCACCCTGGTTAATTTGTTTGCTGTATTGGGTTGCCCGGCGTGGGGCAGGTCAGCGCGGGGATAGATTACGCGCGTCCGGAGACGGCGTGAAAACGCTGCTGACTAGTGCAAGGGGGGCCACTAAAGACGGAGAAGCGGTCGCCCCATAATCTAACGAACGGAACTCAGTTAGATTGTTATTTTATACCATGACGATTTCATGAACGCTCATAGATAATTCTGATGGCTGAGCGAAGTAATTTCGATAAGCGCGATTCGAAGCCATCACGCCAAGGGGCTTTTTAAGTCGCTCGCGGATCAGTGCTTAGCTGAATGTTGAAATGCCGCCTCGCCCGCTCGATCCATCTCGCGGGTATAAAAAGCGACTATGGGGAAACAATAGCTCAGCGCTGTGCTCGTGCGATTCGGCGGTGCTACTTCGTGTCCTCGATCGGCGGTCGGTATTCCAAACCAAGCGCCGTGAGCTTTTGGCGCCAGCCGTAGATATCGAGTCCGGATTCGCCTTTGAGAAGTCGCTCTCTTGTTGCGTCTTCTTTGGCGATGCGTTTCGCGGATGCTTCCGCGACGGCTGCGGCGTCTTCGCGTTTTACAACCACGACGCCATCGTCATCGCCGACGACGACATCGCCGGGATGAATGAGTGCTCCGGCGCAGACGACGGGAATATTGACGGAGCCGAGACTGGCTTTCACCGTGCCTTGCGAGCTAACGGCGCGGCTCCACACGGGGAACTTCATTTCGCTGAGCGCGCGAATGTCGCGGCATCCGGCTTCGATCACCAGGCCCTTGACGCCGCGTGTGCGGAGCGAGGTGGCGAGCAACTCGCCAAAATATCCATCGGTGCAGTGCGACGTCGGCACCACGATGAGTATGTCACCGGGACCGCAGACTTCCACAGCGACGTGGATCATGAGATTGTCGCCGGGAGGAATCGATACGGTCACCGCCGAGCCTGCCGCGCACGCGCCCGTATATATAGGACGCATGTAGGGCGCGAGCAATCCGGTGCGGCCCTGCGCTTCGTGGATCGTCGACACGCCGGCCTGCTCCAGCGCGTTCATCACATCCATCGACGGACGCTCCCACTTCGTGATGACAACGGGCTTATTCATGAAACATCTCCGTAACTTCTGGAAACACGCGCTGATACGCTTCGCCGTACTTCATGCCACTGCGGCTGGAGTTGCGCGCACCTTGCGCGCCGCGTTGCAATGCGACGCGTTCGTAGTATTGCCACAAGTGTTCCTGCGCGGCCATGATCTTGAATGCCGCGTATTTTTTCTCCCACACAGAAGTGATATCGAGGATCACTTGCGGCTTCCATTCGCACTGCTCAGGCTGATGCGGCTCGAACAAGTACACGCCGGGCGCGCCAATCACCGGAATCTGCGGTTCGTGCCCGTGCGCCTGCGCGATCACGCGAGCTTCCTGCGCGACGTGGTTCGCCAACGGGTGATCGAAGTTGTAGGGATCCTTGAAAGAATGCGTGAGGATGAACTCGGGACGCACTTCGCGATAGAGATTTGCGAGCTCGAAGAGCGCCTCGTCGGGCACGCGCAAAGGATAGTCGCCGAGGTCCATGAAGCGCACTTCGGCGCCTAAAACATCGGCCGCGCGCTGGGCCTCGTCATTACGATCGGTCTTCACTTTTTCAAGCGTCATGCCGGATTGCTTCCACAACTTGGCGGATTCTCCGCGCTCGCCGAACGACAGGCAAACCACCACCATCCGATAGCCGCGCGACGCGTACAACGCGATCGCTCCACCGGCGCGCCACACGAAATCCGCCGAATGCGCGCTCACGACGACTGCTGTTTTTTGATCACTCATGCTTCCCCTATGATGCTTCTGTGATGATTTCATCCGGCCCGCGATTCAACTCGGAGACCAGCGTCGGCAGATCCACAGCTTTTTCCAAGCGCCCCATGACGATCGTCGCCAGTGCGTTGCCCAACACGTTTACCGGAACAAACACCGATGATAACAATCGATGCACGCCGAGGATCAACCCGACTGCCGCTACCGGGATGATGTTCGTTGCCGAGAGCGTCGTCGCCAGAACCACAATCGCGGAGCCCGCGACTCCCGCGCCGCCTTTCGATGTGAACAGCATCGTCGCGAGCAGCGCCAGTTGCTGTCCGATCGTCAAGTGGATCCCGAGCGCCTGCGCCAAGAATACGGATGCCGTGGACCAATACAAACACGTGCCATCATGATTGAACGAATATCCGGCGGGTAGCACCAGCGCGACGATGGATTCTTCCACGCCCAACTGCCGCAGCTTCGCGTTCATGCGCGGAAACACGGATTCGCCGGAGCTGGTTCCAACGACGATCATCAGTTCCGCGCCGATGTAACGGATCAGGCGCAAAATGTTTACGCCTGCGGCGAACGCGATCGGCGTCAGAACGAGCGCGACGAAGATCACGCAGCATACATAAAACTCGCCGACCAGCTTGCCGAGCGATACGAGCGACTCGGGTCCAAACTTGCCGACCGTGAATGCGATGGCTCCAAACGCGCCGATGGGCGCGGTCCACATCACGAAGCCGATTACTTTAAACAGCACTTGCGCAACGGAGTAGATCGTTTCGATGAGCGGCTTGCCCTTCGGGCCAAGCGCGAGTAATCCAAAAGCGAACAGCACAGAAAAGAACAACACGGGGATCACTTCGCCTTCGGCAAACGCGCCCACGGCGCTCGACGGAACCAGATTCAAGAGAAACTGGCCGACCCCCAATGTTTTCGCGGGAGCCTTCACGCCACTGTCGCTCAATGTTTTTGGATCCACGTGCATTCCTGCACCAGGGGCCCACACGTTGACCAGCACCAAGCCAATGACCAGCGCCAAGGTCGTGACGATTTCAAAATAGACCAGCGCTTTGATCGCAACGCGGCCGACCTTCTTCGCTTCGCCCACGCTCGCGATGCCGTGCACTACAGTGCAAAAGATAATCGGGGCGACGATCATCCGCACCAGTTTAATGAATAGATCGCCGAGCGGCTTCATCGAATCGGCGCTTTGCGGCCATATGTAACCCGTAATCGCGCCGAGCACCATCGCGATCAGGATCTGGAGCGAAAGGTCCTTGTACCAGGCGCGTCTCGCCGTGATTGCGGTCGCCGTGAGCATGGTTATTCGAGTGACCGCGTGACGTCGTTAAACAGTTTGTCCACGGAATACCGCCGCGGTATTAGGCCCTGCCGCGTCGAGTAGTCGAGGATCGTGTCCAGTGACTTGCGCACGTTCTCCACGCCGAATCGTAGTGGATTCTTCGGCGGAGGTACCGCTGCGGCCGCGCTTTCCTTGAGCAATCGGTACACTTCGCGAATCACGTCCGGCCGAGATTCGGTGATTGATTCTCTCACCACCATCATGTGATTGATCGGAACGCCACCGTGGCGCGCGGCCCAGTCCTGCGCGGCTGCGGCAGCATTGGGAATCAGTGGCGTGAGTCCCTCTGGATTTTCACTTCCGAAAATCGCCGCGTCGATCTCGCCATCCTGCAACATCTGCAGCAATTCTTTGCCTTCGGGCGCACGCTCCACAAACGGAGGATCTACATACTCGGCGACGTGCGGCTCTTCGAACGTGATCCAACGAATCGTTTTGAAATCCACGCCGTAGTCTTCTTCTAACATGCCGCGCAGCCATGCGCCCGTAGTTTGCGTATAAGCGCGAACGCCCACACGCTTGCCGTTCAGATCGCCGGGATTCAAGTGTCCCTTCGCAGGGTTGTAGAAGATCGTGTGATGCTGGCCGCGAACCACAACTGCTGCGGGCATCAGCACGTAAGGCTTGCCATACGCTTTTGCTTGCAGGAATGTGACGATCGCCACCTCAGCCAGGTCGAACGCTTGCTCGCGCACAAGCTTCTTGAACATCCTGTTCACGGTCTTGATGTCCGCGTAATCGAAATGAACCAGCGGAGAGCTTATCGCTCCGTTTTTCAGGGCCGCTGTATTCGGATTCGTTGCGAGCAACGTTGAGAGCGTGAGCGCTTCAGGCATGGCTTAGTTCCCCTTCAGGACCGGATAGAGCGTCAACGCGGTCTTGGAGAAAATCCACTCGCGATCTTCGGCCGAAAGCACCGATAGACCTTCTTGCGTGAACTTCAGCAACGCTGTGAGTGATCCTCCCGATGCCGGAAAGTTGGAGCCCCAGGCGATGCGCGATGCTCCGAACTTCGAAACAAGCAATGGGAAAAATGTGTCCCACGTCGCTTTGCCGTTTTTCGCTTCGTCGATGGTGCGCGGCGTCAGCTTCAAGTACAAGTTTTTGTAATCGGCCAGCCGAAAGACATCCGCTGCTCCAGGATACGGAGGTCCATCGACCAACGAAGGTTTCGCCAAATGATCCAGGATCACCTTTGCGTTTGGAAACCGCTCCAGCATGTGGATCAACTGCGGAATCGCTTTCACCGTCATCTGCATGCAGACGGGGATGCCGATCTCGCTCACGTATTCCCAGGCGGGGAACGAGCGCGGATCGTCCACCCAATCGGCTTGCACCTTCATCGTGCTGCCGGCAGTGAACAAACGCAGGCCCGTGAGATTGCGCCCCACCCAGTAGCGAATCTTTTCGACAGCATCGGGCGCGAGCACGTCCACCGAAAAAACTCCAGTGAATCGTTCCGGATGTGCCGCCACGGCATCCGCCACCAGCGAATTATCGTGGCCATAACAAGTCGACGCTTGCACCAGCACCGATTTTGCAACGCCCGCCTCATCCATGGCCGCAATCATCTCCGCGACCTCCACCGGATGCTCCTTCGACCAGTCCGACTTGTTCCCCCCGAGCGGAGCGTTCGGATACCGCACCGTATCCTTGCTAATCACGTGCGGGTGGATGTCGATTGTCATTGCTGCTAAAGTTTGTCCTCTCGCGTTTTCATGGTCGCGTTAATCTTGTTTTCAACGGCCGAGCGAAGCTCCACCTTGGCGCGATTTTTCAGAATATCAGGATGGAAAGTACAAACAAATGTAGCTCATCCGCGCGCAGACAGCTATGATGCAAGTCACGATGCCGTGTGATCATCGTCACCGCAATCATCGAGCTCGTACGCGAGGATTCGCGGACAATACGAGGGGATCGCTATCTTCGGCACCAGCAAGGTCTGCCCTATGCGACAAAACTTCCTGGCGGACTTTTAAATATTGCCTTCGCTCCATGCTGGTGAGAACGAAGGCAGCGCCGTCTTCAGTATGCTTTAAGATACGGTCGTGATTCTAGACACATCTGCAACTATGACTTCTTTGCGTCACCATTTGGGGCTGACTCTGGCCCTCATCACGGGTGTCGTTCTAGCCTTGGTGCTGTGCGTGCAATGCGTCCGCACCTATGATTACGTCGGCAGAGTGTTGGTTCCGGAAGAAGCCCAACGCGAAGCCGAGCGCCAGGACGGGAACCTGGTCACGGCTGCTCGAACACAGGGAATAAGCGAAGTCGGCGAGCTTTCGCCCGCGCTCGAGAGCGTGCTGGAAGCAAATTCGCAGCGCGTATTGTGGATGCGCTTGCTGGATACGAAAATTCAGTCGTTAGCGCAGGCCGGGTCACCCTTAGGCAATTCGCAAGTTCCTCCGCGATGGTGGCAGTTGGTGGAACGACACGAAGACATGCGGCGCAGGATCGACACGCCCGAAGGTAAAGCCTGGGTTGTGTTGGTGCCGTTTCGCTTGCCTCGTCCTCCGCGCAACGAGGGGGAGAGCGCTGTTCCCAGGGAAGGCCGCGGACGCGGGAACGCGCCCCCGCCGGGAAGTCGCAACGGAACGTATCTGTTAGAGGTAGCCATCCGGCAGGACGCCGTGGACTCCGCCTTTCGCGAGCTGAGTCAGAATCTGATTATCGGACTGTGCTCCTCCGTGGCGCTACTGGTCGCCATGATCGTGATGGGATTGCGGGCGCCTCTTTACCTTCGCGGTAACTATTTGGAACGCGAGATGCAACTCGCGCGCCGCGTGCAGAGCGACCTCTTGCCGAAAACGGCATCCGTCTCACCCTACGTGGAGTTTGCGGCGAGCGCCATTGCGGCCGATCACGTGGGTGGCGATTTCTACGATCTCTTCGAGGCGGACTCCGGTAAAGTTTCCATTGTTCTCGGCGATGTTTCCGGCAAAGGGATTCCGGCGGCATTGCTTGCGAGCGTGGTCCAGGGGGCCATCCGTTCTTCGACCGCCGCATGGCATGAAACCGCGTGCGAGCGCATAAATACGATGCTGTGCGAACGATCCGCGTCCGGCCAATTTGTGACTCTCTTTTGGGCCGTATTCGATCCCCTCAGCGCCACGCTCAAATATGTGAATGCGGGGCACGGAGCGCCTCTGCTGTTGAGGAAGGCGCATGGCCGGACGGAGAAGTTGTTGGGCGGAGGCGGACCCGTGCTTGGTATCTTACCGAAAGCAACCTACTCGGCCAGCACCATACAAATAGAAGCCGGGGACACTCTTGTGGTTTACTCGGATGGCATCAGCGAAGCCGCAAACGCAAAGGAAGAAGAGTTCGGGGATGACCGCGTTCTGGAAATTGGCGCCGCTGCCGCGGGCTCTGCTCCCGGTGACATTTGCGGAGAAATCATGAAAGAAGTCGCAGCCTTTTCGCAGACTGGCTCGACGCCCGATGACCGAACGCTGTTGGTCATTCGATTTCTCCAGTCGAGTGCGGCCTTGACTGCGTGATCCACTTGCGGTGGACCTATCTCGAACTGCGGGCCGTTTCCCCGTTCTGCGTTGCAGTAGTACGCTAACTTTCCTTGTTCGTGTCTCGAAGGCTCGTCTTTCGGCATCCACGACCGGACGCACGTCATCGCCTCTTTCTTGCCGGATCGCCCAAACCGTTTTCGGAATCTGATCGGCAGAATTCTCAGATCTGAGGGTCGTTTGCGCCCAAGACAAGTCCGTCTGGTGACAGAATCCTGAGAATTCGTGCCCCCCTGTCGCACAAAATACTCATGCAGCCAGCCTTTATGGATTCGGGTACAGATCGTCTTATGCCGCCGTTGCTCTCAGAGGACGACATCATGCACTGGCTGGCTCTCCGCATGACGCCGGGGCTGGGAACGCGCAAGGCTGGGCGCCTGATCGATATTTTTCGCAGTCCTCAGGCCATCTTCCGGGCTAGCCGTTCGGAGCTCCAGAGCGCGGGGCTGGCTCCGGCGGTGGCACAAAGCGTAGCCAGCGGTTGCGGATTTGAGGATGCGGCCGACCAGCGCCAGAAGATGGCCGCGTTCGGGGCCGAACTGATTCCCATTAGGACGCCGCTCTACCCAGCCAACCTGAAAGAGATCTTTGACCCCCCGCCCGTACTTTTCGCCCGGGGGCGCGTCGATCTGCTGCATTCTCCGCGGCTTGCCATCGTCGGAACCCGGCGTCCTACGGCCTACGGAACCCAGGTCGCCACACGTCTTGCCCGGGACCTGGCGATTGCCGGATTGACGATCTCGAGTGGCATGGCGCGCGGCATTGATACGGCAGCCCATAAGGCCGTGCTCGAAGCCGGAGGCAACACGGTTGCCGTATTTGGGTGCGGCGTGGATCAGGTCTACCCCGCCGAAAACCGGAAGCTGGCGAGCCAGATCGCTGAAAAAGGCCTGCTGATCTCCGAATTTCCCATGGGCGCGACCGCATTCCCTCAGAATTTTCCGATCCGGAACCGGATCATCAGCGGCTTCAGTCTGGGGGTTCTGGTCGTGGAAGGGGGCGAATATTCCGGATCGGCGATTACCGCAAAGCTCGCCGCCGAACAGGATCGAGAGGTCTTTGCCGTCCCGGGGAACATCACGTCCAAGATGAGTTGGGGGCCGAATTTGCTGATCAAACAGGGTGCAAAATTGGTCCAGGAATGGAATGACGTGGTGACGGAATTGAAGCCCGAAATCCGGCGACAGCTCTCCGAGGTGGAGCGCAAGCGACTCAATATCAATGACTTAGGGTTGGGTGAAACCAACGGGCCGGAGGGAGCATCGAAATTGGGCAGTCTGGCACAGAACATTCTCCGGCTCCTGGACCATGACGGAGCTAAGGGCTTGGACATCTTGATCGACCAGGTAGAAGGGGCCTCGCCGAGCGAGGTGATTGCCGGGTTGTTTGACCTGGAGTTGAACGGACTTGTCCGGCAGCTTCCGGGCAAGAGCTATATAAAGGTGTGGTCGGACTAAAACTGCGCTGCCCGACGCATCTCCGCGCTCCATGGTAAGATTTCGGTTGTTTGGACCAGCAGCCTACCCCAGTTCTCGAGGGAGCCGTCGGGTAGGCGATTTTGTGCTGGGTTGTTTTAATAAGGAAGGTTGTTCGCACTTATATGGCAAAGAATCTCGTCATCGTCGAATCGCCGGCGAAGGCGAAAACCATCGGCAAGTATTTAGGGAAGCAGTTCGTCGTGAAGGCGTCCCTGGGGCACGTGAGGGATCTCCCCAAGAAGAATCTTTCGGTAGACGTCGACAACGATTTCAAGCCCGTCTACGAGGTCATTGAGGGCAAGAAGAAACTCATCGCTGAGCTCAAGACCGCGGCTAAAGGCGCGGAAGCCGTCTATCTGGCGGCTGACCCTGATCGCGAAGGCGAGGCCATCTGTTTCCACCTGCAGGCGGAGCTCTCTGAGAAGAAAAACGGCCCGAAGTTCTTTCGGGTGATGTTCAACGAAATCACAAAGAAGGCCATTGAGAAGGCCTTCGAAACGCCGACCGCCGTGAATCTCCACCTGGTGGACGCTCAGCAGGCGCGCCGTGTGCTGGACCGTTTGGTCGGCTACAAAATTTCTCCGCTGTTGTGGGATAAGGTCCGCCGCGGATTGTCGGCAGGGCGCGTGCAAACGGTGGCGCTCCGCATGATCGTGGATCGCGAAAAGCTCATTCTGGCGTTCCGTCCCCAGGAATACTGGACCATCGACGCGAACCTGAGTGCCAAGAAGCCGCCGCAGTTGACGGCGCGCTTGGCGAAGAAGAACGACGACAACGTCGCGATCACCAACGAGGCGGACTCCACGGCCATCGTGAGTGCGCTCGATGGCGTCGATTACGTCGTTCGGACCGTCACGAATCGCGAAAAACGGCGTAATCCGGTGCCGCCGTTCATTACCTCCACCATTCAGCAGGAAGCCTCGCGCAAATTGCGGTTCAGCGTGAAGCGCACCATGATGCTGTGCCAGAAGTTGTATGAAGGCGTGGAAATTGGGGAAGAAGGCTCGGTCGGTTTGATCACCTACATGCGTACGGATTCCGTGCGTGTGTCTGACGACGCGTTGACCGAAGTCCGCAGCATGATCGAGGAGCGTTACGGCGTAGAGTATCGCCCCGCGACGCCCAATATTTACAAAGGCAAGAAAGATGCCCAGGATGCGCACGAAGCGATTCGTCCCACGTCCGCGCTGCGAACTCCCGAAAGCCTGGCGAAGTATCTCGAAGAAGACGCGCTGAAGGTGTACCGGCTGATCTGGATGCGTTTCATCGCCTCGCAGATGACGCCTGCCGTTTTCGATCAAACTGCCATCGATATCGACGCCAAGGGCAACGACGGAGCCACGTACACGTTCCGCGCCACCGGTAGCGTGCCGAAGTTCGATGGATTCCTCAAGGTGTACGAAGAAGGCAAAGACCAGAAGGACGACGACGACGACGAGTTGAAGAATAAGCTCCCGGCCGTGACCGAGGGCGAGACGTTGAAATTCAAGGCGATCCTGCCGGAGCAGCATTTCACCGAGCCTCCGCCGCGTTTCAACGAAGCGACGCTGGTGAAAGAGCTGGAAGCCGACGGCGTAGGCCGTCCATCGACCTACGCGTCGATCCTTTCCACCATTCAGGAGCGCGAATACGTCCGCAAGGACGGCGGCAGGTTCACACCCACCGAACTCGGCATGGTGGTGACCGACCTGCTGCTCGAGAGCTTTAGCGATCTGTTCGATGTTTCGTATACGGCGCGTATGGAAGCCGAACTCGACGACATCGAAGAGGGTAAGACCGACTGGCGCATCTCGATGAGCGATTTTTACGAGCGGTTCCAGAAGGATCTGGAACACGCCGCGCTCCACATGACCGACATCAAGCGCATGGAGGAGCCCACCGACTTCATCTGCGAAAAATGCGAGAAGCCGATGGTCATCAAGTGGGGCCGCCACGGCAAGTTCATCGCTTGCACGGGCTATCCGGAATGCACCAACACGCGCGAAATCTCGGTGGAAGGCGACACGGAACAAGACGCAGCCGAGTATTGCGACAACTGCGGTCGTCCCATGGTGCTGAAGAAGGGCCGCTTCGGGCAGTTCCTGGCTTGCTCCGGTTATCCCGATTGCAAGACGACCAAGCAACTGGGTGAAGCGCAAAAGCCGAAGGACGTTCCGCTCGACGAAGATTGCCCGCAGTGCGGCGGCAAGATGGTGAAGAAGTTCGGGCGCTACGGCGAGTTCGTCGCGTGCGGCAATTATCCGAAGTGCAAGTTCGTCAAGCAAAAGACGGTGGGCGTAAAATGCCCGAATTGCACCGAGGGTGATGTGGTGGAGCGGCGCTCCAAGCGCGGCAAGACGTTCTTTGGATGCAGCCGCTATCCGGAGTGCGATTTCGTCGCGTGGGGCAAGCCGCTTGCGGAAAAATGTCCCGAATGCGGCGGCAGCTACCTGATCGAAAAGTTCCTGAAATCTGGTCCCGTGGCCCAATGCCCGAATGCGGAATGCAAATTCAAGAAGCCGCTTGAAGTAGCTCCGGTTGAGGTTGCGGTGTCCTAAGAATGGCCAAGCGCGGATCGGGCGGTAAAAAAACGGAAAACGCTGCGCCTGCGACGGCCACATCGGCAGGCACAGCGTCATTGAGTTCGGCGTCATCGAACGTGGCCACACCGGGGGCCGAACCGAACTACGGTCTGGATTTGCCAGCTGAGATTAAAGCGATGTACAGCCGCGGAGCCTGGACGTTCGCGTTCGGCTTCGCGCTGTGGTTCATGAATCGGGCCGAGTATCCTGGGCCGGGGGCCTCGATGATGGCCGCTCTGGCGGCGGTCGCGGCGGTATTTGTGTGGGCCGGATGGTTCATGACCTGGTCCAGCCGCCATGGGAAATTGAAGCTGCGCGATCAGCTTGTCTCCATGCTTGCGCTCAGCGGTGACGAAAAAGTTCTGGACGCCGGCTGTGGGCTCGGGTTGATGTCCATCGGCATTGCGAAGCGCCTGAAGAGCGGCAAGATTACGGCAGTCGACGTATGGAATCCGCAAGCACTATCCGGTAATTCCGCAAATGCCGCGCAAGCGAATGCCAGAGCCGAAGGCGTGGCCGATCGCATTCGCTTTGAGGACGGGGATGTGCGCCACTTCGGATACCCAGCCGCCAATTTCGATGTCGCCGTCTCGTGTGCGGCGCTCCACATGTTTGATGAGGAAATCGATCGAGACACGGCGGTGCGTGAGCTGTATCGCGTCGTGAAGCCGGGCGGAAAACTGCTGATTTTCGACACGTCTTTCGTGAGCCGCTACGCGCAGGTTCTACGTGAGTGTGGCGCCTCCGAAGTGAAAGTCACCTCCACGGGATTTCTGTGGTGCCGGTTTACCCAGACCGTTACGGCCCGAAAGTAAAATAGCGAATGCCCGCCGCAACGTCGCCTGGCGACTCTGTTCCGGCCAATCCGCTTCCTGCGAGTTCGCGTTTTCTCCTGCTGGCCCTCGCAGCAGCCATCTTGTTCCTCGGTGCCATTCGGCAGGGGGATCTTGCCGGTTACGACGACGCGCTGTATTCCACGGAAGCAAAAGGCATCGTCCAGACAGGCGACTGGCTCACGCCGAAAACACGTGGCATGCCTGCCTTGGAGCATCCTCCGCTATTTGTGTGGACGCAGGCCGTATTTCTTAAGACTTTCGGCATTTCGGACGCGGTCGCAAAGCTTCCGTCCGCGCTCAGTGCGATCGGTATCGTGATGTTGGTTTATTGGCTGGCGCGGCGATTGTTGCAGGACGCTCTCGCCGCCTCTGTTGCGATGTTCGCGATGCTTGTGACGCCGTATTTCATCAAGTACGCCGACCATGCAATGACAGACGTCCCCACGACGCTGCTGTTTGTGTGCGCGATCTGCGCCTGGATGCTCGCGGATTCCGATGGCGAGGAGGCTTTGAGCAGTGACGCGCGCTGGTATCTCGTTGCCGGAGCGTTCACCGCGCTGGCGCTGATGGTCCGAGGACTCATCGGTCTTGGACTGCCCGTCATCTTCGCTCTCCATTCGATCGCAGCCCGCCGAAAGCCGCGCTGGTCCTATCTGATTGCCGGGTTGGTCATTGCCTTTGCGCCGATTGTCCTCTGGTACGCGTTTCTGCTGCAGCGGAATGGCAACTATTTCGTCGGCATGCATGAAGGGTGGTTGAACCGGGAAGTTTTCGGAGCGCTTTCGCCGCCCTGGAGACGTTACACGGGCGCGCCGGAGTACGCGTGGATGCTGATGAAGTCTTACTGGCCATGGCTGCCAGCGACTGTAGGCGGCATCGTCGTCGTGTATCGCGAAGGCTATCGCGAAGCCTATCGCGAAGTCGATCGCGAACGCCGCCGCCAGTTATTGGTGTTACTCGCCTGGGCCGGAACCGTTTTTCTGTTATGCGCGGCAGCGAAAAGCAGAGTGTTGCGTTACATGCTTCCCGCATATCCTGCGTTTGCCATTCTTGCCGCCATCGCCATCATGAAGTGGACGCCACGGCGCGTGGTGGATCGTGTGATGCAAGGGGCGCCGCTTGCCGCGTTGCTTGCAGCCATCGGCATTGTCCTTTGGATGCCCCCGACGTGGCACGCCAAAGAAACGCGAGCGATCGCCCAAGCACATAGCCACATCTTGCCGGTCGGGGAGATGGTGGGGTTTTACGATAAGGGTGATCCGCGTTACGACGAAACCAACGAGCTCGAATGGTACGGCACCAATGTCCCGTTCATTCTCCTTAGCCGCGATGAACTCGAAGAAGCGCTGAACGATCCCTTGATCCGTGTGTTCGTAACCGATCAGGCGACCTACCGAAGGCGCATTCAACAGCTTCCTCACCACGTGATTGCGCAAAGTGGACACTTGATCAGCGCGCAGCTGAATCCTCGCTAGGGAACGCGTCAAGCTCCTGGACTGCAGGTAACCAACGGAATCTTTTACACTGAAGGTTACGGTCTGATGTCTAAAGTGTTACAAGCATGGCTTGCGATGGTGTGTCTTGCAGGGACGTCCTACGCTCAGGAACGGGCGCAAGCGGCGGTTCCCGGGCTCACGACCGTACCGCTATTCGCGATCAGTTGGAATTTGACGTCCAACTACGTGCAATATGACGCGAAGCTCACAGACGGCAAGGTCGATCCAAGGGAGCCGGTGAAGGCCTATTGGATTATGAAACAGACCGACGGCCATCGCGAAGATTTGACGCTGGTGGAACGCCTGAAGGGCTATGGTTTCAGTATCCGCCCGGGTAGCCAACCGGACACCTTCGATATGGTCGTAGTCTCCGTAAAGAAGAAGACGCTGCACATCGCGCGCAACGGCGATCACTTCGAAGTCACGTTAAACATCGGCAACTGCGAAACGGCGCGGCTGACACAGGCTCATGTCCAGGCTCACAAATGGGGGCCGCTACCGGTGGGTGAATTCGTCGATCTCACCGGCACCGACCTCAAGACGGGCGACGAGTGCCACGAACGCGTGATGCACGAGTAGATCGCCGATTACGCCGTCGGGTACTTGAAGAGCGTTCCGCGGCCCAACAACCATTCGGGATCAAAACGACGCTTCACGTTCTTCATTGCTTCAATCTGATCCGCCGGATATTGGATTTCGAGCAAATGCGTTTTGCGCTTGCCTAGTCCATGCTCGGCGCCGACGGTGCCTCCGAGCGAAACTGCCACGCGCGCGAGTTCAGTCATCACCGCTTTGCCGCGGTCGTGATCTTCTTGCGATTCCGGAAATGCGTTGACGTGCACGTGTGCGTCGCCGATGTGGCCATAGATGACGTACTTCCCCGGCATTTCTTTGTCGAGCGTCGTACGATACGCCGCCATCATGTCGCGATTCTTATCCAGCGGTACAGCGTAATCGGTGCCGATCTTCGTGTATCCCGTGCGGCGAATGCGTGCGTTGACCTTTTCCGCAAGTCCGTGGCGGAACACACGGAAGCGTTCGCGATCCGTAGCCGACATCGCGAACCAGGAATCGGACTCCAGCGCTCCCGAGAGATCGATATCGGCGTCGCCTTCGATTTCGATCATGAGCGCCGCCTTGTGCGGCACCTCCATCATCTTCAATGACGCTTCGTCGATGTACTCGATCATGTTGAGGCCCGGCGTGGGGCGCCACAGATCCACGGCATCCAGCGCCGCGGCTTCCGATTTGAAGAACACCACGCCGCCGAGGCGATCGCCAGGAGCGGGTAGTAGATTTAGCTCCGCCTCGGTCACAAGCCCCAGAGTGCCTTCGCTGCCAATGATGAGATCGATGAGATCCATGCCCGGCTGCAAAGGATAACCCGCCGAGAGTTTCGTCGTGTGGGGCAAAGAAATCGCGGGAACGTCGAAGTCGACCTTTTCGCCGCGCTGGATCGTTCGCACAGTGCCGTCCAGGAACGCAACGTTCAGCGAAAGCACATGACGGCGCGTGGCTCCATAACGGAAGCTGCGCGAACCGCTGGCGTTGGCCGCGATGTTGCCTCCGATCGACGACGTGTTCTCTGTCGGATCCGGCGCGTAGAACTGCCCGGCATTGGCTGCAGCGGACTGCACGTCCCGCAGAAGTACCCCGGGGCCCACGCGCGCGCGTCCCTTCGAAATTTCGAGCTTACGAAAGCGCGAAAGAGAGATTGCCCAGCCGCCGTCCGGCGACCCGCCGCCTGCCAATCCAGTGAGCGCACCAGTGGCTGTGACCGGAATCTTCTTGTCGGAAGCTTGTCGCAGTAGATCCGCGACGTCCTGTTCTTTATCGGGCGAAAAAACTTGATCGGCGTGCCCCGGATATCCGGAGGCGTCGGTTACGTCCACGTGTTTGGTTCCCTTGTAGAGATCTTATGCGGGCGAAAAAGCAGATCCCTCGACTTCGCTCGGGATGACATGGTTTGAATTTGACGTCCCAAAAGAGATGTTGCCGCGCGCCCTTACAATTCCAGGATAACCGGGAGGATCAACGGACGTCGCGAGGTCTGCTTGCTGATGTAGCGCTTCAGGTCGGCGCGGATTTTTTCCTGCATCACGCCCCAATCGCCGCGTTCTTCCGCAGTGGAGCCCTCGAGCGTTTTCATCACAACCTGACGCGCGCTCTGCAAAACTTCGGAGCTCTCTTCCATCGACATGAAACCGCGGCTGACAATTTCCGGCAAACCCTCGGCCTTGCCTGTATTTTTGTTGATGGCGATGATCGGAAGCACAAAGCCGTCCTCTGAAAGGTGCCGGCGATCGCGAATGACCATATCTTCCACCACTTCATCGAGAGATCCCGAATCGATGCACGCGCGTCCGACAGTGACCTTTTCGCCCTTGCGCGCGCCCTGGCGATCGATCATCAGAGTTTCGCCGGATTCCAGAATGAAAGATTCTTCCAAGCCCAAGTGACTCAGGTGCTGCGCGAGCTTCGCGTGGCGTGCCAGCTGGCGATACTCGCCATGCACCGGCAGAAAATACTTGGGCCGTACCAAATTGAGCACTAGCCGTAACTCTTCGGCGCTGCCGTGACCGGAAACGTGCACCGGAGGATTCATCGATCCATAAACGACGTCCGCACCACGTTTGGACACGTGGTTGATCATCCGGTAGATAGCCTTTTCGTTCCCCGGAATCATGCGCGAGCTGAGTACGACGGTGTCGCCCGTTTCGAGGCTCAGCGATTTGTGATTGTCCACCGCCACGCGCGATAGCGCCGACATCGGCTCACCCTGCGTGCCCGAAACCACAGCCACCAACTTGCTGGGCGCGGTCTGCATGATGTCCTGCGGGCGCAATAGAATCCCGTTGGGGATTTTCAGGAAGCCGAGGTCGTGCGCAATCTCGGTCGTGTTGTTCATGCTGCGCCCAAGAAACGCCACTTTACGGCCGTGCTCGTGCGCTAGATCGAGAATCTGCTGCAAGCGCGGAATCGATGAGCTGAAACAGGAGATCACCAGACGCCGCGGCGAACGCACAAACAGATCTTCCAGCCGAGGAGCAACCGCGCGCTCGCTTTCCGTATAACCGGCGCGATCCACATTCGTGGAATCGGACATCAGCAACAGCACCCCGCGCTTGCCATATTCCGCCAGAGTGTGGAGATCGAACATCACATTGTCGATCGGCGTGGGATCCACTTTGAAATCGCCCGTATGGATAATCACACCGAGCGGCGTGGTAATGGCCAGTGCAACGCAGCTCACAATGGAGTGCGTCACGTGAACAAACTCGATGACGAATGGTCCCAGTGTCAGCTTTTCGCCCGGCTTTATGGGATGGAGATCGGTTGCGTCCACCAAGCGATGCTCTTCCAGTCGACGTTCGACAAGTGCGAGCGTGAAGGCCGTTCCGTAAACCGGAATCTGCAACTGAGATAGCAAAAACGGTATGCCGCCGATGTGATCTTCGTGGCCGTGCGTAAGGACCAGGCCGCGTACCTTGGAGGCATTTTCCACGAGGTACGTGAAATCAGGCGTGACGATGTCCACGCCGAGCAGTTCCGCATCGGGGAACATCATGCCGGCGTCAACGACGATAATGTCGTCGTCGTATCGTATCGCCATACAGTTCATCCCGAATTCACCAAGGCCGCCGAGAGGGATGATCTGTAATTTTTTATCTGACATGCGTAAGCTTCTTTGAGGTTAGCAGGGATCGGCGGCGCGGGGTGAACTCTCGCGAAATTCTTTGTCCATGTTTCTTCCTACCGCGGCTCCCGCATCGTCTCGAGCGCCTTCTGGACGACGGCATCCCTCTGCATCTCGATTTCGTCGCCTTTTTCCACGCCGAACTTCAAGTTCACAATATCCTGTCGCAGCTTGCTTTGGATCGCATCGCGATCGTGAAGCCAATCACTGACTCCCGGGCGAATATCGCGAGCGGAAAGAAAAACCTGCAATTGATCGAGGATGGTCGGCGTCACTTCAAATGCCGCATCGATCTGGTGGCTGGTCACATATTCACTCGCGAACGTCGTCAGAGCCCCTGTGGCGTCCAGGACCTGTAGCAGGCGGCTCTCCGCCTGACGAAACACGAGCTGATCGGGCTCGATCCCGCCGCCACCGTGAACTTCGCGACCCGAATCGGTGCGAAAGACTCCGGGTTTGGCCGCAACACGGACATCGAGCGAGCCACTTGCGAGTGGCTTCTGAATCGAACGGCCGCTCGGCGTGTAATAAGACGCGACGGTCAAGGCAACGCCTGTGTTGCTGCTCAACGGCAGGACGTTTTGCACGAGTCCCTTACCGTAGGTCGGCTCGCCGAAGACCGTGGCGCGGTCATGATCCTGCAATGCTCCGGTCAAGATCTCCGCGGCACTGGCAGTGCGACCGTCCACCAACACAGTAATCGGAAACTTGTAAGGATCTGCCGTGTCCGGCACGCGGACTTCCTGCTCCATTTGATTCCGGCCTCGAATCGAAAAAAGCAACTGCTTGGGCGCAAGAAACAGAGAGGCGATCTCAGCCGCCGCCTGCACCGCACCACCGGGATTTTCGCGCAGATCCAGAACAAGTCCCTTGAGATTGGAACCACCGAGCGCGTCAAGTTTTTCCTTTACCAAGGATGCCGTGCGCTGCTCGAAGCTCTTGATGCGCAGATATCCAATGCCGGGAGCAATCTGAAATCCACGATCGACGCTCGGCGTATCGATCAATTCCGGCGAAAGCGTCAAGCGGAAAACGCGGATGTTGCCGGGATGGCGAACATCGAGCGCAGCCGCTTTTTGCCGTGCGTAGGAGAGCAGTTCCACCAGCTGTTCGGGCTCCAGCGGAGCGACCGCAATATTATTGATCGCAAGAATCTCATCGCCCGCGCTCAGTCCGGATTTCGCGGCAGGAGATCCATCCATGGCCTGCAAAATAATCACGCGGCCCGGAAGAATGCTGACGATGGTCCCAAAGCCCTTCACTTCGCTCTGCTGCATCTGCTTGAGCTGCTCGAACTGACTGGGATCGAAAAACGACGAATGCGGATCCAGCGTGCGGAGCATGCCGGGAATCGCACCCTCGTAGATGGCGTGATCGGCCGTGATCGGGTCGGCGGCTTCGCGTTCTATCGTCGCGTAAACGTCAATCATCCTTCCGAGCTCGGGGGACAGCGTCGCGGCGGGATCATCGTCGGCGCGAAGCGGCGCGACGGCTAGCAATAGCGCCGCGGCTAGCAATGGCGCTGCGGCTAGCAATGGCGCTGCGGCGAACGGAAAGGCTCTGGTGCGACGCGGCATCATTCCTATTGTCTAGCTTATTGGCTGTAGGACGTCGCCTGACGTTCGCGGTGACGCTCCACCGCAAGCTCAATCAACTTGTCGATCAATTGTGGATACGCCAATCCGGAGGCTTCCCACATCTTCGGAAACATGCTGACCGACGTAAAGCCGGGCAGCGTGTTGATCTCGTTGATCAGGAACTTTCCAGTAGCAGCTTCAAGGAAAAAATCGACGCGTGCCAATCCTTCGCAATCGACGGCCCGGTATGCCTCAATGGCGAGGCGTTGAATCTCCCGCGTCTGTTCCGGCGTGATGTCCGCAGGGAGAACCGCTCGAGACTTTCCGAGCACGTACTTATCTTCGTAATCGTAAAAATCTTTCGAGGGCAGGATTTCGCAAGGCGTCGCCGCAATGGGATCACGATTTCCCAACACGGCGCATTCAAACTCGCGACCGGCGATTCCGCGTTCCACAACAATTTTACGGTCGAATTTGCCAGCGAGCTCGAGAGCGGATTTCAACTCATCGCAATTCTTAGCTTTCGAGATGCCTACCGAAGACCCGAGGTTCGCGGGCTTCACAAACAAGGGAAACGGCAGGCGCTGACAAATTGGTTCCAGATTCGATTCGCCACGGTACGCCACAACGTAATCCACTACAGGCAGGCCGCGCTCCACGCACAACCGCTTTTGGATTTCTTTATCCATCGCCGCGGCGGACGCCAGGACGCCCGGCCCAACATAGGGAAGATTTGCAAGCTCCAGCAGGCCTTGCAGCGTGCCATCTTCGCCGAATGTACCGTGAACAATCGGGAAAACAACATCGATGTCGGGATTCGCGCCCGGCTCCGGCACAATCGCACGCGGGTCCCAGCGCCCTTCTTTCGTGATCCGGATACGTTGCACGTCGTACTTGGAGCGATCGATCGCCTGGATGATGGCCTCGGCCGAGCGCAACGATACTTCGTGCTCGCCACTGCGCCCTCCGCACAAAACTGCAACGCGTAGTTTCATAAAATTCGTTTCCCCAAAGCGCTCATCGCGAGTTCTACGGCGAGCAGGGCCGTTCGATTTGCCTCATCCAACACAGGATTCACTTCCACAATTTCCATCGACGTCATCTTGCCGCTATCGCACAGGAGTTCCATGGCAAGATGTGCCTCGCGATATGTAATGCCTCCGCGCACCGGCGTTCCCACGCCAGGAGCTTCACGCGGTTCGAGCGCATCCATATCTAAGGAAAGATGAAAACCCGCCGTGTCCGCGCACGCAATGGCAAGCGCGTCTTGGATCACAGCGACCATGCCCCGCTCGTCAATATCGCGCATGGTGAACGGATGGATGCCCGCGCCGCGCACATTGAAGCGCTCCACATCGTCCACGCTACGGAGGCCGATGATCGCAACTTTGGAGGCGTCGATTGCGGGAGCGTGGCCGCTGATGCTCGTCAGTTCGCGCGGCCCCATGCCGATGAGGCAGGCGAGCGGCATTCCGTGGACGTTTCCGCTCGGGCTCGTCGCTGGAGTGTTCATGTCCGCATGCGCATCAATCCAGATGAGTCCACTCTTGCGGTCCGTTTTGCTGAAATGCCGCGCCATCCCGGAAACGGTTCCTACTGCTATTGAATGATCGCCGCCCAGAACCAACGGCACGCGTCCCTTGTCTGCCGCTTGTTCGACCATCTCGGCGAGTCGCTCGCATGTGTGCGCGATCTGCGGAAGATAGCGTGCTTCCGTCGGTCCGACAGGTGTTGTCTCGGGCTGATCGACGCGAACGTTGCCCAGATCCTCAACTTCATAGCCGAGCGATGCAAGTTTGTCGTTGAGCCCCGCCAGTCGCAATGCAGACGGGCCCATGTCGACGCCGCGACGTCCTGCGCCGAGGTCCATGGGCGCGCCGATGATGGCGATGTGGGAATTCTTCATCACTATAAACCCATCGCAATAAATTAGGGACGTGTGCGATACAGCATTCGGGGGAACGCGATGGTTTCGCGGATGTGTTCCAATCCGCACATCCAGGCCACGAAACGCTCCACGCCCATGCCGAAGCCCGCGTGCGGCACCGACCCATACCTGCGCAGATCGAGATACCAGTTGAAGGCCTCGCGCGGCAATCCGTGATCGTCGATGCGCTGCAGTAAGAGATTCAAATCGTGAATACGTTGCCCGCCGCCGATAATTTCGCCGTAGCCCTCGGGCGCGATGAAATCCACGCCCAGCGCGACTTCAGGACGTTCGGGAGCCGGTTGAAAGTAGAACGCCTTGATGCTGGCGGGAAAGCGATCGACGATCACGGGACGATCCGAGTCTTCCGTCAATAGTGTTTCGTCCGTGTTTCCGAAATCGCCGCCCCACTGGATTTCGCTGCCCTTGGCTTGCAACTTCAAAACGGCGTCGTCATAGCTCATGCGATGGAAAGGACCGCAAATGTTTTCCAGCTTCGTGACGTCGCGCTCTAATGCCTTTAAGTCCTCGCGGCGATTCTCCAGAACCCGCCCGACAACGAACAGAATCATTTCTTCGCCAACGCGCTTTACGTCTTCCAGGTCAGCGAAGGCCATCTCGGGCTCCACCATCCAAAATTCGGTCAAGTGGCGGCGCGTTTTCGACTTCTCGGCGCGGAACGTCGGTCCGAAGCAATAGACTTTTCCGAAAGCCGCCGCAGTCGCTTCGCTATACAGCTGGCCGGATTGCGCGAGATAAACTTTTTCGTCTTCGAAGTAGTCCACTTCGAACAGCGTTGTTGTCCCTTCGCATGCGGCGGGCGTGAAGATGGGCGTGTCGACCAGCACGAAATCATGCGAATCGAAATAGTCGCGGATGCC
The DNA here is from genome assembly GCA_903892565.1 of uncultured Acidobacteriia bacterium. GTDB lineage: Bacteria > Acidobacteriota > Terriglobia > Bryobacterales > Bryobacteraceae > Palsa-187. Next base: position 8,230 of record CAITIX010000068.1, on the reverse strand, counting down.
CTTGATCACTTCGTGACGCACGCGCAGAGCGGCATGCTGGCGGCGGCTGCGAAGCCACAAGTGGCGATGGTCCATCAAAAAGTCGATGCCGTGATCCTTCGGCGTGATCGGATACGGATCTTCTTCCGAGACGCGTTGCAGAATCTCCGCGCTTTCCACGTCGAGCTCATATCCGCCATGCGCGCGAGGCTCGGCGCGCAGTTTGCCGCGCACCTTGAACGACGACTCCTGCGTCAGGTTCTTCAGCGCCTCGAACGTTTCCTCAGGCAGTGCGCTCTTCACCGCTACGCATTGAATAATCCCCGTGCCGTCGCGCAATTGCGGAAAACAAATTTTTCCGCTGCGCCGCAGGTTGTACAGCCAGCCGGCGAGTTCCACCGTCTCGCCCTCGTGGCGACTCGCTTCAGAAATCAGAATGCGACGAATGGATTGCTCAGAGCTCATCGGGTACTTTCAACTCCTCTAATCGATCGAAAATGCGCCGCGCTGCTTCCACGGGACTGCCCATCTCCGGGACTTCTTTCAATTCCAGTAAGAGCGGGTATTGATTCGTTCGGGAACGCAGCAGTTCCATGGCGCGCACCCAGTCTATTGTTCCAACAGTGGTCCCGTCTTGTGCCAGTAAAGGATACAGATGCTGATCCTCTTTACCATTATTGTCGTGCACGTGAATGGAACGGATGCGCGACTGCAATAACCTGTATGCATTCTCGATGCCTTCGTGCATGTGCGCGTGGCCCAGATCAAAGCAGACGTTCAGATTTAGATGCGTCAGCTCGAAAAACATCAGCAGGCGCTCGGCGCTGGAAAGTTCATTCGGCGTATTTTCGATCAGAACTTCCACGCCGCGTTGGCGCGCAAACAAAACGATTTCTTCCAGCGAAGAGAACGCCGCATCTACCGACCGATCGTTGAACTCGGTGTTTTTTGTGCCGAGATGCTGGATGAAATATCGAAACGGCGACGTTTCGGATATCTCCAGCGCACGTTTGATCTCGTCGACCATCTTCATGCGTTTCGATTTCACCGGTTCCGTAATGTCGATGACGGCCTCCGGTCCTGACCGCCCCCACACTTCATCGTTGTATATAGGAGCGTGCACCGAATGAAGCTTCAACTCGGAATCGCGGAACCAATAGCCAAGCTCCGCCACTTGCGCGCGGTTTCGATAATCCAAATGCTGGCGCGCGCAGAAAATTTCGACCAGCGGGATCCCCGCCTGCCACACGCGATCCAGCCACACCGTCGTCAGACGATGTTCCACAAACGCATGCGTAGAAAGTGCTCGCGTCAAGTTTGTCTGCGGCATCAGTATCCGGCGGCCTTGCCTGAAAAACGGTGGTCGGCGGCTCCTTCCTTGTGACCCTTTTTGTCGATCAGAATCGCCTCCACGCGAGCGAGCACCACTCCTGGCGAATATTCAATCCGGTGACCTCGTTGTTGGAGTTCGGCGGCAACCGCCGGTGCGATCTCCTTTTCAAGATACAGCGTATCCGACATCCACTGATGATGAAAGCGCGGCGCGTTCACCGCATCTTGCACATTCATCCCGAAATCCGCGACGTTGAGAAATGTTTCCAGTACCGCAGTGATAATTCTTGGACCTCCCGGAGCTCCCAGCACGAGGAATGGTTTGCCGTCGCGCGACGCAATCGTTGGCGTCATCGCCGATAGTGGCCGCTTGTGCGGCAAGATGGCATTCGCTTCGCCCTGGATCAGGCCGTACAAATTCGGTGAGCCGGGCTTGGACGTGAAATCGTCCATCTCGTCGTTGAGCAAGAAACCAAGCCCTGGCACTGTAACCGCACTGCCGTAACCGTTATTCAAGGTGTACGTCATGGCGACCGCGTTGCCTTCTGCATCGACGATCGAAAAATGCGTAGTCTCGCTGCTCTCGTTTCCACTCGGTAGTCCGGCGTTTAGCGCGGCGCTCGGCGTGGCGCGATTCATGTCGATTGTGGAGCGTCGCCTTTCCACGTATGCCGGATTCAGCAAATCTAACGTGGGTACCTTCACGAAATCCGGATCGCCCAGATATTGACTGCGATCGGCGAAGAAGCGCCGCATCACTTCTGCTGTGTAGTGGATCGCGTCCGCAGAGCCAGCGCCTGTTTTCTGGTAGCCGCTGCCTTCCAGCATCCCGAGCATCTGCAGCAGGCCGATTCCTCCGGAGCTCGGCGGCGGCGCGGTGAGAATCGAAATATCGCGATAGTGCCCTGCGAGCGCGGCACGTTCCACCGCGCGATAACTTCGCAAATCCTCGAGCGTGATCAAACCGCCGTGCTCAGCCATCGCGCTCGCGAGTTTCTGCGCGGTCTGTCCCTCGTAAAATTCCTGCGCGCCATTTTTAGCGATTCTTCGCAGCGTCTGCGCCAACACCGGCTGCTTGAGTCGCTGGCCAGCGTGAAGGTCAGCCCCATTTTCCAGGAAGACCCTACGCGATTCGGGATCCTTTTCAAGCCGCGATCGTTCTTCGTTGAGCGAACGCACCATCGTTGCAGGAATCGGAAAGCCGTTGCGTGCCAGCTTCACTGCTGGCGCAATCAGATCTGCCCATTTGCGTTTCCCGTACTTTGACTGCGCAAGCTCCAGTCCGCGCACGGTTCCTGGCACGCCCGATGCTCGCCAACCATCAATGGAATCTCGCGTCGGATTTCCCGAGGCGTCCAGATACATGTCGCGCGTCGCGCTCGCCGGCGCCTGCTCGCGAAAATCGATGAACGTGGAGCGCCCATCTGCAAAGCGAATCAGCATAAATCCGCCGCCGCCGATATTGCCTGCAAACGGATGCGTGACCGCGAGCGCGAATGCCGCAGCCACTGCGGCATCGATCGCGTTGCCTCCTCGTTTTAGCACCGCCACGCCGACGTCCGTCGCATGTGGCTCTTCGGTCACCACCATCGCGTGCGGAGCTCGAACCGGCTCGGCCGCGCGTAACGAGCTATCACCGAAAAACCAGGCAGCGAACAGCGCGAGGAAGGGGATCAGCGCAGTCCGTCGACCGATGGGCATCATGGACGATTGTACTAGCAAGCGTTGCGGTCCCACCCGCAGCAAAAGCAATAGAAAATTTCGATGGACCCCATCACAAACTTAGAATGGCAATGTTTTAACTTTTTCGTATACTGGTCCCTGCATCGTTAGCGCCCCGGAGCGTCCCTATGACTAAGCTGTCATTGCTATTCCTCTCATTGTGTAGTTACGCGGCCGCACAGCCCGCCGATTTAGACAAACGTCTTTCTGACTTAGAAAAAGCCACTAAATCCGCGCAATCCGCTGGCGATAACGCCTGGATGTTGGTGAGTGCGGCGCTGGTCCTGATGATGACCGGCCCTGGCCTTGCTCTTTTCTATGGAGGCCTGGTTCGCCGCAAGAATATTCTCAGCACGATGATGCATAGCTTCGTGCTGATGGCCGTCGTCAGCGTACTGTGGGCCCTGTTCGGATATAGCCTCGCATTCGGTGAAGGCAACGCCTTCATCGGTGGCTTCCAATACCTCTTCCTGAACGGTGTCGGCGGCGCGCCAAACGCGGACTATGCCGGAACCATTCCGCACGCCACGTTCATGATCTACCAGTTGATGTTCGCCATCATCACGCCCGCGCTCATTTCCGGCGCATACGCCGAGCGCGTCAAGTTTTCCGGCATGTTGCTGTTCACCATTCTGTGGACGGTAATCGTCTATTTCCCGATGGCGCACATGGTGTGGGGCAAGGGTGGTTTGCTCAATGCCACGCTTGGCGGCAAAATTCCCACGTTCGATTTCGCTGGCGGAACCGTGGTGCACATTACGTCAGGTGTCTCAGCGCTGGTGTTTGCGCTTTACATTGGCAAGCGTAGAGGCATCGGAACCGAGGCCATGCGCCCCAACAACCTGGTGCTCGCCACCGTCGGCGCATCCTTGCTGTGGGTCGGCTGGTTCGGATTTAACGCCGGCAGTGCGCTGGCGGCATCGTCGCTCGCAACCAGCGCGTTCATCTCTACGCATTTCGCTACGGCAGCAGCGGCGCTCACCTGGATGGCTATTGAATGGGTCAAGAACGGCAAGCCCAGCGTGCTCGGTGTGATCTCAGGCGCGGTCGCCGGACTGGTTGCGATCACTCCGGCCTCGGGATTCGTACAGCCCATGCCCGCGATGTTGATCGGCGTGATTGCAGGCGTTGTCTGCTTCCTCATGGTCAGCGTCGTGAAGAATAAATTCGGATACGACGACGCGCTCGATGCCTTCGGCGTACACGGCATGGGCGGAACGGTCGGCGCCATTCTGACCGGCGTGTTCGCCACCAAAGAAGTGAATGATCTCCTTATGGGCAAACCACTCGGCTTGGTCGATGGCAATTCCGGGCAAATACTGAACAACGCGATCGGAGCCGGTATTGCCTGGGTGCTAGGTGGCGTCGGCACAATTGTTATCCTCAAAATATGCGACTCTGTTGTCGGCATCCGTTGCGAGCCTCAGCAGGAACTGGAAGGCCTTGATCTGAGCATGCACGGCGAGGAAGGCTACCATCTGGATAGCTAGGAGACGACGATGAAAAAGATTGAAGCCATTATTCAGCCGCACAAACTCGAAGAGGTGAAGGAAGCGCTGAAGAACATCGGTATCGATGTCATGACCATCACCGAGGTTCGCGGCCATGGCCGTCAGAAGGGCCACAAGGAAGTCTACCGGGGCATGGAATACCCGGTCGATCTCCTGCCCAAGGTGAAGGTCGAGATGGTGATTCCCGACCTCCGCGCGGAAGAAGTCATCAACGCCCTTGCCGCGGCGGCCCGCACCGGGAAAATCGGCGACGGCAAGATTTTCGTGTTCGACGTGGCCGAAGCTATTCGCATCCGCAACGACGAACGCGGCGACGGCGCTCTGTAGTTCGGTTCGTCCAGCAACCTTATGCGTGCCGCGCTCATTGCGCTCAGCCTGACCCTCGCGCTTTTTGCCAGCGGATGCGGGGATCTTCTCTCGCTGCATGCTCTGTCGTCGCCGCAGATGCGTGTTTGGGACCCGACTATAGAAGGTCACTGGGAAAACGATGACCAGCAGTTGAACGTCACTCGCCTCCAGGATCATTACGAGGTCCTGTCGCGGGCCAATCGGGTCAACGCCGACGAAGTTCGCTGGGAAGCCACGCTGACCGATCTGAATGGCGTCCGTTTCGCCGATCTGCTGGCGCCCGATACCTTCGGACATATGTTCGTCCGGCTACAGGTCCATCCGAAGGAGTTGCGGCTTTCCTTCTTCGATTCGGAGTGGCTGCGGTCGCACGTGCAGCATGATGAAGCCGATCTCCAGGACGCCCGCAAGCAAGCCGTGTTGACCGCCTCGACGCCACGGCTGCGCCGCATGCTGGCTAAGTTCGTCCACGAGCCTCGCGCGTTTGACCCGCAGGAACACGTCTGGCACAAGTAACTGGCCTTGTTCGGCTCCGTGTCTCGAAGGCCGCACTCTCCCGGAGACCATGGCTTACTGTTCGTTTATTGCTCCATGGAACGCCGCACAGCTACACTTGTAGCAGACGAGAGTTTTCGAGGTCACGGCCTTGAGGTACATTCTGCTTGCGATGAAATGGATCCACTACGGTTTCTCGATCGCAGAGCGTTTCGTTTTCCTCATCCCGTCGCAACCCGTTGATTTTCCGGGCGCGTAGCTCAGGTGGATAGAGCATCAGCCTTCTAAGCTGAGGGTCGCTGGTTCGAGTCCAGCCGCGCCTACCAAATTGATTCAACGACTAGCCGTTGGGGCGATTCGTTACTACCGCTTTTCTGGCCTCCGGCTGGGGTCTCGTTCTAAAACCCGTAAAGTTTCGCCGGATTATCCACCAGGATCTTCTTGCGAATGGTTGCATCCGGAGCCCATGCAGCCACCAGATTCAGTAGCTTTCCATCGTCGAACTGCCACACCGGATTCCATTCGGTCGCTTTGCGGCCGGCAGGCGGTGTCGAATTCGGATGCGGCCAGTCACTGCCCCACACCAGATGATCCGCGTTCGTCTCGATTAAAGCTTTTGCGTACGGGATGACATCCGCGTATTCCGGACCATTCGTGGATGCGCGGTACGCGCCCGACATCTTCACCCACGCCTTCCCCGACTTCACCAATTCCAGCAGCTCCGGCCATCCCGGCTGTTGCATCCCCTTGGCCGTTTCCGCCCCTCCGAAGTGATCGAACACCACTGGCACGGGCGACGCCGCAACCAGGTCCTTAATCCCGGGAATGATCGATGCGGCCACATACATCTGAATGTGCCAGCCGCGGCCTTTCACGCGATCCACGGCATCTTGAAAACGCTTGCGGCCGACGCTGGCGTCCGTCTGATTCACGGTTGCCAGATTGATGCGGATCCCTTTGATTCCGGCGCGCCCCATTGCATCGAGCTGACTGTCGGTGGTCTTCTCGTCGATGACCGCAACGCCGCGAGCGCCTTTGCCGTACGCTTTCATTCCGTAAAGTGTCGCCGCGTTATCAGTGCCGTAGATGCTCGGCGTCACGATCACCACTCGCTGCATGTGCAGCGCCTTATGCAGCGCGTGCATCTCATCGGGCAATGCGGCCTCGGGCGTGTAGACGCGTCCCGACCACATGGGGAACTTCGCCGGATCTCCAAAAATATGCGTGTGTGTATCACAGGCGCCAGCCGGTACATCGAAGCTGATGGGCGTACCGGGTTGCGAAGCCTTCGCAAAGGCGGACTCCCGGAGCCCCACAGCACCCGCTACCATGGACGCCGTGGCAAGCGCTTCGCGGCGTGTTAACTTTTTCATTCCTTATTCTCCTTAGCTGAAATCGTTTGCCCTGGCGGCTTTCCTTGCGTACGATCGCGCCTGCCTGCGCCGCTCATTTACGAGTCCGATCCTTGGAACTATTGTCATCAACAAAAATGGAAGCATTCGGAAGCGCCTCGCTAAAATCGCGGACGATCTGCGTAATTGCGTCTTCCTCGTTTTAGCGAGCTATAAGGACCGCGACGCGCAGATCTGCCCTCGTATTCTCACCGGGCATGTTCTTCTTAGTGTATAAAACCGCGGTCCTTGCCTGACTCGAACTTCCGCAATGTTCTTGGATAGCGCTTCTGTCCTGCGAAGTCATATCGATAAAGCCGGTACTGGCCGCTCAACAAAGCCAGTGGGAATCGCTCACTGTTTGCTGCGCAGGCGGAGCGTTTTCTCCGGAAAGTGCGTTGGGTTCCGCATAACTCATCGACCATTTCATGCCGGTGCGAGCGCCGTCCTTACTGACCGAACAAACTCGCGTAGTGATGAGGCGAACTGCCGGGCGAGATGTATCCGATCGCGCGGCCCATGCAAGCGATCGAGACCCACAGAAAGAGCGATATTCCACCGGCCAGCTTGGCGCGTCCCGGTATGGTTTCCAGCTTGTCCAGCTCCGCAGCCTTGCTATAGACGCTGGAGCGAAAGACCATCGCGTGAACCACGACCAGCGCGAAGAGCGTAAATTTCAGGCGCACGAAGGGGTTGTAGTAATACTCTTCCGCCTTTGAGCCCAGCAATAAAATGCCGCACGTGGCGACCAGAATAAAGCCGATGCGCTTGGGAATACGGAGTTGATTGACAATGTCTGAGATCGAATGACTGCGCAAGCCCCACCCCAGCAAGCGCAGGTCGGTTGCCAGAATCATCGCGGCACACGCCGAAATAAACATCAGGTGCAGCGTCAAGAGGACCGCGTAGGCGCTGGAGACGCGAATGTAGTCAAACAGCGGTAGATTTTGCAGCCAAATCGCGAACGAGACAACCATAGAAGGGACCTCGCGAAAAATGTGGTTCTGTCACCACTGTTTAGGATACTACCGCGACGAATTGGGTGCGCTAGGCTGCGCTGTCCGCCTGATGCCGCGAAGCCCGGAAATGATTTTTTGGGGGGGGACTGCGTGAGGTTGTATGGTGCGCCCGGAGTGATTCGAACACCCGGCCTTCTGGTTCGTAGCCAGTGGCGCTCCTGAAATCATGCACTTGAGGCGTTGCTTATGGATACTAATCAGTACGCAGTTTCAATCACTTCCGGGGCATCGCTAGCAATGGCGACCACGCTTACTACACGGGGAGTGGGCATACTTTTGGGCATACCTTATTGGATGCGATTGTTCTTGTTCCATGATGCCCCTCCCGTTGACTCAAGGCGTGGACCTGTCCAGGTCCTGGACAAAAGGCCGCATCGCGCCGATTCAGGAATTCGACAGCATTACTCAAGAACCAACGTGTGCGCGGCGTTGT
>CAITIX010000067.1 GCA_903892565.1 uncultured Acidobacteriia bacterium | reverse complement strand
GTCAGCACTCTCCTCGGAATGCCCGCTGCCAAGGGACTCTTCCATCGCGCCATCGCCATGAGCGGTTCGCAAGTGCGCTCCATCACGCGTGAGGATGCCACCAAGGCCGCCGACGCGCTGATGAAAAAGCTCGAAATCAAAGACGTCGCCGATCTGCAAACTGTGCCGATGCTGAAGCTCCTGTCTATGACGCGTCCCGGAGCCATCGGCATGCCTTGGCCTCTCGGCCCTGTGGTGGACGGCAAAACTTTACCCGCGCACATCTTCGATCCCAAGGCGACAACCATCAGCGAAGACGTTCCGCTCATGATCGGTTCCACGGAGACAGAAGTGACCTGGAACGCGGGGCAGCAATACGATCCGATGGACGACGCGGCGCTGCGCGCGAATCTGGTCGACGCGTTGAAGGTCACGCCCGCCGGTGCCGACAAAGTCACGGCTACCTACAAGAAGAACCGCCCGATGGCCAGCAATCTCGACATCTACCTGCTCGCATCCACCGATGCGTCGAACTTCCGCACTGGCACGGATACGCAAGCCATGCGTAAAGCCGAACTCGGCAAGGCGTCTGTGTACAAATACTACTTCCAGAAATATTCGCCCGTGCGAGATGGCATGCTGCGCTGCATGCATACGATGGATCTCCCCTTCTCCTGGGACAACGTCGCTGTGGCGAAAACCGAAATCGGTTCCGCCGCCGATCTGCAGCCGCTGGCCGACAGAATGTGCGGAGCCTGGACTACTTTCGCGCGCACCGGAAATCCGAATCACAAGGGCATCCCGACATGGGCGGCTTATACGCCGTCCCAACGCGCCACGATGATCTTCAACACCGAGTGCAAAGTGGTGAACGATCCCTATCGCGAAGAAAAAGACGCCATCGCCGACGCACAGACCAAGAAAGCGTAAGCGGAAAAAAAACCGTCCAGCCCCATGCGTAAGCGTGGGGCCTTTTCGTTTCACTCCAGATGTCCGTGCAACGCTGGACATCGGACCCGAGCCGCGACCAGAGGGAGCGGTTCACCTCTGACTCTTTCACAGTCCTGATGCCTTTACCCGACCTTTCTTGTCATCCAGAGCGAGCGTTGGCGACTGCTCGCGAACTTCTGTAGTCCACTACTACGCTAAAATCGATGTAACTCGTGCCGGCCCTCTCCGCATCCGCCGCTTCGCTTGCCGCTCAACCTTCCATGAAGGCGTGTCTCGACTGGTTCCGTCGCGAACGCGCCTGGATCAATGAGCAGCACGTAAGACTGTGCCGCATTCCCGCTGCGACGTTTTTCGAACAAAAGCGCGGCGAATGGATGGCCGAACAATTTCGCGCCCTGGGTTGGGACGCTAAGATTGATCGCGGAGGCAACACCATCGCCATGCCCAAAGGCTGTGGCGACGGACCGCGCGTGGCACTAACCGCGCATCTCGATACCGTCTTCGCACCGCGTAATTCCGACGAGATAAAGGTTATGCCCGATGGCCGCATTCTCGGCCCCGGCGTTTCCGACAACGGCGCGGGACTCGCCGCCTTGCTCGCAATTGCCGCTGCGTGGACTGCCGAGCCACCGCTCGAAGCTCCGCGTGCGTGGCCCATGCTGGTGGCCAACGTCGGCGAGGAAGGCGAAGGCAATTTGAACGGCATGCGTTTTTTTTGCCGCCACGCGAGCGCCGCGAAATTGAAAGCGCTACTAGTCCTTGACGGCCCCGATCCCGAGCACATCACGTCGCGCGCGCTCGCCAGCCGTCGTTTCGAGATCATCATCACTGGCCCCGGCGGACATAGCTGGCGCGATTTCGGCATCGCCAATCCGGTGCACGCCATTGCCCGAGCTATCGCGCTGTTCACGGATAAAGCGGTCGAGGAAACGTTCGGCGATCCACGCACCACCTTCAACTTCGGCATCCTCGAAGGCGGATCCAGCATCAATTCGATCCCCAGTGAGGCCCGTACCAAGATCGATCTGCGCTCGGAAGACGGCCTGCGTATTGAGCGATTGGTCGCGCAATTGACCGCGTCCGTCGAACGCGCGGTGGAGCTCGAGAACGCCCTCAGCAACGGCGGTCGCGCGAGCGTGAAGATGCGCGAGATCGGTTCTCGCCCCAGCGGCGCCCTGCCGAACGACGCGCCGATTCTCGAATACATCCGCGGCGTGGACGCTCATCTCGGTATCCGCAGTTATTTGGATTGCTCCTCGACGGACGCGAACATTCCTCTTTCGATGGGTCTCCCGGCTTTGTCCATCGGAGCCGGGGGCTTAGGCGGCGGAGCGCACACGCATGACGAATGGTATTCGCCCGAGGGCAGGGAAGTGGGGCTGCAGCGAATTCTGCTGCTATTGTGCATGCTACTTTCCGCCGAATAAGACGCCAAGGGGCGAAAATGTTCCCCAAGGCAACCGTTCCGTGACCATTTGCGTCGGTAAACGTATAATGTCAGTGGAGCCTCATGTGCGCGCAGAGGCGATCGAAAAAGGTGCATGCTATGAAATTTCTGGAAAAGATGCGTCAACAAAAACTGTTGTCCACCACTCTGCTGTTGGCTACTCTCTCGATCGGTATTGTGATCGGGACAGTGATCAACACGGGCGTTATGGCCCAGCGCGGACAAAGTGCAGCTCCAGATGCCACACCTTTGACGATCCCCAAGGGCACGGTGGTGGGCAACGAAATCACGAAGCTCGCCAAGACGCTCGAACCTAGCGTGGTCAACATCACCGCGGATTTCACGCCAAAGGTGGCCGCGAAGGGCAAGCGCGGCTCGAACGATGACGATCAGGCCGCTGAGGATCCCAATGATCTTTTCCGCCGCTTTTTCGGCGGTCAGGGCGGCGGCGGGCTTGAACTGCCGCAGCAGAATCAGCGCCGCGAACAATCGGGCACCGGCTTCATTGTCGACAAGAATGGTTATATCGTGACCAACAATCACGTGGTCGACGGCGTGGATCGCATTCGCGTGAAGTTGCATGGCGATGAGACGGAATATCGCGCGCGCCTGATTGGCACCGATCGCGAGACGGACGTTGCCGTGATCAAGATCGATGCGAAGCGTACGCTGGTTCCGGTGGTAATTGCGAATTCGGATAGCGTGCAAGTGGGTGAAGAAGCGGTGGCGATCGGCTCTCCGTTCGGCCTCGAAGCGACCGTGACCGCGGGCATTGTGAGTGCGACGGGCCGCGACATCGGTGCGCAGCAGTTTCAACGCTTCATTCAGACCGATGCGGCGATTAATCCGGGCAACAGCGGCGGACCTCTCCTGAACATTCGCGGCGAAGTGATCGGAGTCAATACGATGATCGCGACGCAAAGTGGCGGTTACCAGGGCGTGGGCTTTGCGCTACCCATCAACATGGTGGTGCGCGTGTACAACGACATCATTAAAGACGGCAAAGTGACGCGTGGCTCCATCGGCGTCTCTTGGGATAAGAATACGAAGTCGGAAACGCTGCGTGCGCTGGGCGTGGATCACGGCGTGATTGTGGGCGACGTGCGCAAGGACGGCCCCGCGGACAAAGCCGGCGTCAAAGCCACCGACATTATTTTGGCGATCAACGGCATGAATGTGAAGGACGGAGACGATCTTGTCTCTCGCGTGGCCGATCTGCCGGTGGGAACGCAGGCCAGTCTCAGCATCGACCGCAACGGCAAGAAGATGGACGTTAAGCTGACGATTCAAGATCGCACCAAGGTCTTCTCGGACGATCCGCGCGTGGTGGGCGAAAACGCTGCGCCCAATGGTGGATCGGACAAGGCGGAGGCGGCGCAGGTACGCTTCGGCATTAGTATTCGCCCCGCGAGTGACGAAGAGAAAGACGCCACGCCCGACAAGCGCGGAATCACCGTGACGCGCGTAGAGGCGGGTTCCTTCGCCGATGACATCGGCATGATGGAGCGCGACATCATCATCGCGATCAATCGCGACAGCATCAGCTCGGTGGATGATATTCGCAAGATCCAGCAAGGGCTAAAGGCCGGCGATGCGGTTGCCTTCCGTGTGGTGCGCGTGCCGCAGGGCGGGCGCGCGGGCAAGGGCAACGGGGCTGCCAAGGGTGTCACGATGTTCCTCAGCGGGACGCTGCCGAACTAGGTCGCGGGAATCGCGTCTACTGTGCGAAGGATTGCCATCGTTATGGCCGTGTTGCTCTGCGGCCAACTCGGGAGTGGACAAGCTACGTCCACTTCATCTGCGAAGAAGTCTACTGCACCTAAGACTGCCGCGTCATCCGCCACGGCTGCGAAGTCTGCATCGAGTTCTAAAGCGGTGCCCACGAAGACCGCAGCTGGAGCGGGTAAATCCGCTGCTGTGTCTACCGCCAGTAAAACGGCGCCAAAAGCCGCAGCGAAGTCACCCGAACCTGCGTCGCATGTCGCTGCAGCGAAGAAGGCCCCTCCGCGGCGTGTGCTGCCTCCACCTCGCTACGTGCAGCAACAGCCATCGACGGATCGATACCGGGAGATTCAGCAGGCGCTGGCCGATCGAGGATATTTCCACGGCTCGACGGACGGTGCTTGGGGGAGCGAATCCACCGACGCGCTCAAGCGTTTTCAGGCGGATCAGAATTTGGAGCCGGACGGCAAAATCGGGTCGCTCTCGCTCATCGCGTTGGGCCTTGGCCCGAGGCATGATGCTGCACCTGCCAAGCCTGGGACAGTTTCCGCAGATCAGGGTGCGGAACCCAGTTCCAGCGCGCAGCCCGAGGCGGTGCCCGTAACGGCACCGTAGCGAAGTTATTCCCAATCAGGACCGCGCGAAATACAAGGACGCCGCGCGCTCCAATTCCGACTTGGTCATGACGGCGGGGCGCTTCTCATAGCGGCCGATAGCGTTGAGGATGTTGCAAATATCCAAGGGATAGCAAGCACGCAGTTCTGTGCGTCCTTCGCGCATACATACTTTGCGCAGATATTCGGCGCTTTCGGGTTCGGCTTGCAGATCCTTGGCCTGAACCACGCGCTCGAAGATTTGATCGAAGGTCGCCGGATCCACGGCCTCCACATAGATCTTGTTGTGGATGCGGCGGAGAAACGCTTCGTCGGCCAGGTCCGAGGGATCCAGGTTCGTGGAGAAGACGACCATCGTTTCAAACGGAATTTGAAATTTCACGCCGTAGCGCAGGGTGAGATAGTCCACGCGGCGATCGAGCGGCACGATCCAGCGGTTCAGAAGATCGCGCGGCGACATGAGCTGACGCCCGAAGTCGTCGATGATCAGGATGCCGTTGGTGGCCTTCATTTGCAGGGGCGCGGCATAGATTCCGGAGGATTCGTCAAGGCGTAGCTCCAGCATGCTGGGGACCAGTTCGCCGCCCACGATGATGCAGGGGCGCTTGCAAACGATCCAGCGCGGATCCATGTCGGGATCGTCACTTTCGATGCGCTGATGCACTACCGGATCGTACAAGCTGATGATTTGGTTATCGACTTCCACCGCGTAAGGAATCAGAACAGCGTCGCGATACACGCGAAGCATGCGTTCCGCTAGACTGGTTTTACCATTGCCGGTGGGGCCGTAAACGAAAATTGAACTTTGAGAAATGATCGCGGGCCCGAGCGCATCCAGCATACGGTCGGTGACGATCAAATCGGAAAACGCATCGCGCAAAGCTTGGCGATCCACGTTTACTTTTGCGGCTTGCATTTTCACGGCGGCCTGATAATCCTTCAAAGATACCGGGCAGGCCCCCGCATATTGTGAGACTTGAAAACGTTCGCTGGCGAGTTGCTTGCCCGCGGCGGAGAGCACGAAATTATAGTCATTGCCCTTCATGCCCTTCACGTCCACCATTTGTTGCGCGCGCAGGTATTTGAAGGCCTTGTCGACCACCGGCACGGAAAGGCGCAACGCCTTGCCCAGCGTTTCCAGATTGCTGTAGCCCTCGATCACCATACGGCGCAGCACGAGATCGAGTACCAGGGATTCCGGGATTCCCAGATCTTCCGTGGTTTGCGGGATCGGCGGATTAAATGCCGTGTGTACCGGTGCGAACGTCATCATACGCAGGGAAAACCCTCTAGACGACGTATCGGCCGATCTAAGGAAATAGTTTAGTCGCGTTCAATTGCCGAACGCCGGTGCGGGGGCCGCATTGTCGAGTGGGCGGCCTTTCGGCAGTTGCAGCGCACGGAAGGGCACATGGAATTTGCGGGCGATTTCCGGCCAGAATTCACGTAATACATCGAAGCCTGTGTCCTGCAGGACGTTGAAGCTGACGGCCCAGGCCACACCGCCTGCACCGTGCGTAGTGTGAGGATGGTATACGTCGCTGAGTAATACACCGGACGTGGTGCCGGCCCATTCGGAAAAATTCGCCATGCGCTTCCCGCCATTCGTATGGGCGACGAACGCATGTGCGAGCGCGTGTCCCAATCGCCGTCCGCCACCGCCTTCGCCCAAGCGGTAGTAGCGCGGATCCTCTGCAAGAATCGTCGGGAAGAAGAACTCAGAGAAGAAGCGACCGGTGGCGTCACTGGCCTGGTTTGCTCCCCAGCGATGCGCGTAGCCTTTGAGTCCCTGCCCGAACTGCGGCTCGTTATTCTGCCACTGATCGAGCGACGAGAAAAACATGACTTGCAAAATAGTGACGGGGTCGCTGGAATCGCGCACGAAGTACACGAATTTGTCTTTGACAGAGAAGGAACACAGTACGTCGCCGGGCATGTAATGCGGCAAGTGGACGGAAGGGCGGTCTAGCTTGGAGCCGAGCGTGCCGACGAATTTGGCGAACGGACCGTCATAGTCCTGCCAGCGCACCATGTCTGGCGGTTCCAGGCACATCACGCCACCGGCTCCCAGCTTATTGACCGCCTGTTCCTTTTCTGGGGTTTGGTCCATCACCACCGGTGGCGCCGGTGTGTCGAGAGCAGCCGGACGAGGAGCCTTCTTTTTATCCAGCGTCGCAGGTTCCTGCCCGAGGGCGAGCTGGCACGTGACCGCCAGGGCGCAGAGGGCGCTGAAGCGCAAGGGGGGCGGAAGTCTCACGAAAATCCTAACCATGAGAGTTTAGCAGGAAAGCATAGCAGGGGACGCCCCCCTGCATCAAGTAACCTAATTAGCTCATTTCCTCTTCGCGCCACAGCCGGAGCGCTTGTTGCACCGGGCGATCCGATGCGCTAAACAGGATCGACTGTTCGGAGGCTTCGTGCTGCACCGGCGTCCAGGAAGGAACGACGAAAATATCGCGCGGTCCCCAGGAGAAAACGTCATTGCCGATTTTGCTTTTGCCGCGTCCTTCTTTGACGCAGAAGACGGTGGCGTCCGTGGACCGGTAAGGCGCGCCCGAAAAATTCGCGGGCAGCATTTGCAAAAACGTCCCGATGGTGGCCATGGGGAACCCGCCGGTCGCCGGATTTTCGTAACGCATTTTTACGCCGTGGCAGCGATTTACGGGTGTGGAGCGTGCGGTATCGAGCAACGCCTTGCGGCTGCGGTCCCACGGGAAGCATCGCACCGGCGTGGTGCCATGGGCGGGCTTGTAATCCACGGGGAAAAGTCCGGAGCCGAAGCGCGCGAGCGAATCGCCTTCGGGGAGGGTCACCGGTTGCGTTTCCTGCGGATGATGTTCGGCGAATCCCACGGCGAGCTGGTTAATCAACGGCAGATCGAGCACGTCGAGCCAAATGATGGGCGCGTTCGAATCGTTGCCATGATCGTGATAGGTCCACGCCGGGGTGACGATGAAATCGCCGGGGCGCATCACGATGCGCTCGCCATCCACCGCGGTGTATCCGCCTTCGCTTTCGAGGACGAATCGCAGCGCCGAGGGCGTGTGGCGATGGCTGGGAGCGACTTCTCCGGGAAGTACCAACTGCAACCCGGCGTAAAGCGTCCCGGTAATTTGCGACTTTCCGGGCATCGCCGGATTCTCCAGGATCAGGACGCGGCGTTCGGCCTCGTGCGCTGTGATCAAGCTGCCGGCTTCCATCAACAGCGGACGCATCTCGTCGAAGCGCCACAGGGCGGGAACGCCGACAGGCTTTGGTTTCACCGTGACGATATCCGCAAGAACTTCCCAGAGAGGGGCGGCGGCTTTCTTGCCCAGGCGGTCGTAAAATTCCTGGCGCTTAGGGGTGATTTCCGGTTTGACGTCTAGAGCCGAGTTGGACATGGCGGCCTCCGCTAATAAAAGATGAGTTCGAAAAAACTGAAGAATACCTATATCAATTCTCATGATACTGCACTATCAATCGATCTTGTCCGCGGACGGACGAAAAATGGACCACAAAGACTAACGACAAAGACTAACGACAAAGACTAACGACAAAGGTGGAGAAAAATCCTTAGCTCTCGGCACTATCTGGTATCACTGCCGGAGTGTGCATTTGCTCAGGATAATCCTAGTTTTCGTGATGGTGCTCGTGCCCTTTGGGGCGCAGGGTTTAGCGCAGGGTTTAGCGCAAGGTTTAGCCCAGCCGTCTTTGCAGGGGACCGTCCAAGGGGGATCGCCGACCGACCCCGCCTACGCGTATTTGGACCGCGCATATGACGCCCTGCGCGCCAAGCAATATGACACGGCGATAGCGGCTTTTGAAAAGGCTGCCGCAACCGCGCCCGATCGGCCATCGATCCACAAGGACCTGGCCTACGCGTTGCTCAAAGTAGGCGAAAACATCCGCGCCCGCGATCACTTTGCCGAGGCGTTGCGCCTGGATCCGGGCGACACGCACGTCGCGCTGGAGTACGCGTTCCTTTGCTACGAAACGGGGCAGCCGATTGTGGCGCGGCGGACGTTCGCGCGTTTGCAATCGACAGACGAAACGGCGAAGAGTGCGTTCGAGAATATCGATCGTCCATTGCGCGAAGGCATCAGTCGGTGGACAGAAGCGCTGGCGAAACATCCCGACGACTTCAGCGGACACGAAGAGCTGGCCCGGCTGGCGGAGCAGCGCGACGAAATCGAGCTGGCATCCCAGCATTTTGAAACAGCCTGGAAGTTGCGTCCGGAGCGTCGCGGATTGCTGCTGGATTTGGGTCGCACGTGGAAAGCGCAAGGCCGTTTGGAGGAAGCAAATGCGGCGCTGCTGGCGGCATCGCGCGGAGCCGAGCCAAGAGTGGCGGAGCAGGCGCGCGAGTTATTGCCGTCGCGCTATCCCTATGTTTACGAGTTCGAGAAAGCGGTGCAGCTCGATCCTACGAATATGGAACTGCGTCGCGAGCTCGCGTATCTGCATATGGCAATGGGCCAGGAAGGTGCGGCGGCGGGCGAATTTCAGAAGGTTGTAGCGGCGTCTCCGCAGGATCTGCAGGCGACGGCGCAGCTCGGGCTGTTGCTGTTGAAGCAGGACGAGCAGGCGGCGCAGCCTCTGCTGCAAAAGGTTCTGGCGGGGAATGACTCGGCGCTGGTGGATCGCGTACGCGAGGCGCAGCGCGCACGGCAATCGTTGCAGCAGCGTCCTGCCGAATCCGTTATCGATGCGTCCTCTGGAGCTGCTGTAGAAGCCAAGGCGATGGGCATGAAGAGCCTGGAAAAAGGCTATACGCAGGATGCGTTGCGTTACCTTACGGTGGCCTACGAGAATAATCCCGCGGATTCGGAAGTGGCGCTGAAGCTAGGATGGACGAACAACCTGCTGAAACGCGACAGAGAAGCTTCGCGCTGGTTCGATCAGGCGCGCCGCAGTCCGGATCGTGAGATCGCAACGGAGGCCGCGCAGGCGTATCGCAACCTGCGTCCTGAAGTCGCGCTGTTTCGCACCACAGTGTGGTTCTCTCCGATGTTCTCCACGCGCTGGCACGACCTGTTCGCCTACTCGCAAGCGAAGACCGAAGTTCGCATTCCCGGCTTAAATTGGTTGCATCTCTACAGCAGCGCGCGGTTCGTGGGCGATACGCACGGCGCGGAGCGCTTCGGCATCGGCGAGGCTCCGCAGTATCTATCGGAAAGTAGCGTGATCTTGGGCGCAGGGGTTGCCACGAAACCCTGGTACGGAGCGACGGCGTGGTTCGAGGCCGCCGAAGCATTTCATCTCCGCTCCACGCCGACGGATTCGAGTACCGCGACGCCCGACTATCGCGGTGGCGTTTCTTTCGCGCGCTCGGTGACGCGGCGTCCCTGGTTCGGCGAGACGAACGGCGACATGGTGTACGTCCACCGCTTTGATAACGACACTCTGGTGTATTCGCAAAATCGCGTGGGTCGCGCGTTGCCTGCTGCCTTAGGAGGAGCCCAGCTCTTGTGGAATTGGAACGTGACGTTTGACGTCAAACGCGAATATTGGGCCAATTTCTTTGAGACAGGCCCGGGCGTGCGCTTCCACATGCCGGGTACTCCGAAGTCAATGCTATTTACCGTGAACGCACTGCGAGGGCGATATTTCATCATGGCTGGCAATCCACATCCGCAAGTGTTTGACGACCTTCGCATTGGAATCTGGTATGCGTTTACTCGCTAGGCGCGCGCTGGTCGTCGCGTGCGCCGCGTGCGTGATGTCCGCAGATCCGCGGCTCACGTTTCACGTCATCGGCAATGACACAGGCGCGTGGCCGGAACTGCTGTCGTCCATCGGACTGGCGTCGAATTCCTCGTTGGATGCATCCGTCATTGTGATCCCGCACGGCGCAGACGCGGCCGTCACCGATTGGGCTTCAAGAGTCGAGCGCGGCAGCATCGTAATTGTGGAAGGCGAGTCCGCCGTGGCGCAAGCCTTCGGATTTAAGCCGACCTCCGCACAGCTTGTGTCGACGCGCAGCGTGGAAGATCTGCGCGATCCGGAAATGCGCATTGTGTGGGAGAAGTCGCTGGATCTCCCGGTGTTCGAAATGCCGCCGCAAGCGCAAGTGTTCGCCAAGGAACGCTGGCAGAAGGCGCCGTTGCTTGCGGGATATCGCAAGGGCGCGGGCGCTGTGCTGTGGGTGGCGGCGCCGCTCGGTGCGCGCGGCTACGATCGTTTTCCGTATTTACTGCATGCACTGACCGATTTGGGTTTCGAGCCTCCGTTTCAATCGCGCAGGATATGGGCATTCTTCGATTCGGCGTATCGCTCGCGTGTGGACCTGGATTACTTCGCCGCGCGGTGGCGCGCCTCCGGCATCAGCGCGTTGCACGTTGCGGCGTGGCATTTCTGGGAGCGCGATCCGGAGAACGACGAATACCTGCGGCGCTTAATTGAGGCGTGTCACAAGAACGCGATCGTCGTTTATGCGTGGGTTGAGCTGCCGCATGTGAGCGAACATTTCTGGCTGGATCATCCCGAGTGGCGCGAGAAGACGGCGTTGTTGCAGGATGCGCAACTCGATTGGCGCAAGTTGGTGAATTTGTCGCGTCCCGCGGCGTTCCAAGCGGTGTCCACAGGGTTGCGCCAGCTGGTGACGAACTTCGATTGGGATGGCGTGAATCTGGCGGAATTGTATTTTGAATCGCTCGAAGGCGCGAATAATCCCGCACGGCTGACGCCCATGAACGAAGACGTGCGCGCGGAGTTCCGGAAAGATTCTGGATTCGATCCGCTGGAATTGTTTCAAGCAAATTCGCCGCAGCATTGGACGAAGAATAGCGCGGGGCTCGCGCGTTTTCTGGATTATCGAGCGGAGCTCGCGCGGCGGCAGCAGGCGGCGTGGATTGGCGAGATCGAAACGATGCGCAAGAAAAAGCCCTATTTGGATTTAGCGCTCACGCACATCGACGATCGCTTCGATACATCCATGCGCGAAAAACTTGGAGCGGACTCCTCGCGCGTGTTGCCGCTACTCGGCGAGCATGATTTCACGTTCCTGATTGAAGATCCCGCGACGATTTGGAATCAGGGGCCTCGGCGTTATCCGCAGATTGCCGCGCGCTACGCGCCGATGACGCCCGCGCAGGATAAGCTGGCCATCGATATCAACATCGTGGATCGTTATCAGGATGTGTATCCGACTAAGGCGCTCGCAGGTTCCGAATTGCTGGAGACCGTGCACATGGCCTCGGCTGCGTTTCCCCGCGTGGCGCTGTATTTCGAAAGCTCCATTTCGCGGGCGGATGCGCCCCTGCTGGGGCCGGCGGCGGCTTCGGTGGATTTCGCAACGGAGGTCGGCGGGCGTCTGATTTTGCAATCCAAACGTGGCGTAGGCGTTCCGTGGACGAAGCCTGTGACGGTCGATGGGAAAGCATGGCCGGTGACCGATGGCGCGGTGTTGTGGTTGCCCTCGGGGAGCCACGTCATTGAGAACGCATTAAAGGCTCCGGCGGCGCGCATTCTGGATTTCAACGGCGACCTGCGCGATGCATCCGTGAGCACGGATGGAAAGCTGGAGTTCTTTTACGAAAGCACATCGCGCGCGTTCGCGATTGTGGATCCTGCGCCACAAGCCGTGGAGATCGATGGCAACGTATGACGCCGGAAATGGCCGATCGCGCGATGATCCTGCCGCGCGGCACGCACAGCGTTGTGGTCCGCACGGTGCGTGACCCGAAGCCGCCCGCCAAGCGCGATGCCATTGCAGTTTCTACGACTCGATAATTTCGCGCGCCCGCGCAAAGATATCGCGCAACATTGCTGCCGTTAGTCTTCCAGTGGACGTATTCTGCTGGCTCGGATGATAACAGCCGAGCAACCCTGGTGCCTTCGGAATCGCGTGTTCGCGTCCATGTCCGAAAGGGAACTGCGCGCGGGATTCAATCACGCCGCGATCTTTCAGCATGCCGAGATACGCGTCATTGCCGAGTTTGCCGAGAACCACCACTACGCGCACGCGCGATAGCAGATCGAGTTCGCGCTCCATGTAATGGCGGCAGCGCGCAAACTCGGCGGGCGACGGTTTGTTGTCGGGAGGAGCGCAGCGCACGGGCCCGGTAAGGTACGCGTCGGTCAGTGAGAGACCATCGCCGATGGCGCGGCTTTCGGGCTGATTGGCGAAGTTGTTTTCAAAGAGCGCGCGATAGAGGAAATCGCCGGAGCGGTCGCCGGTAAAGATGCGTCCGGTGCGATTTGCGCCATGCGCACCCGGTGCCAGGCCGATGATGGCAAGCCGCGCTTGAGGATCTCCGAATCCGGGCACAGGCTTGCCCCAATAGTCTTCGTCGCGATACGCGCGCCGTTTTACGCGCGCGACTTCCGCACAATAGCGGCGCAGGCGTGGGCAGCGTTCGCAGGAGACGATGTCCTTAGTGAGAATCCGTAGTGAGTCCCGGGAGCTTTTCATACAAGGAGATCAATTCGGCGACGCTCAATTGTTCGGCGCGCGATTTCGCTTCGGCCAATCCGTCCACCACTTCTTTGCCGTACTTATCCGCCAAGTTATTGCGCAGCGTTTTGCGCTTCTGCCGGAAGCAGAGCTGCGCGAAGCGGATGAATCCATCGAAATCGGCCAGGGTCAGGGGACGCGGCGTCAAGCGGATCACAGCACTATCGACCTTGGGCGGAGGCTTGAACGCGTCGCGCGAAACGGGGAATAGATTTTCGACGTACGTTTGCACTTGCGCCAGCACCGAAAGATATCCGAAGTCACGCGTTCCCGGCACGGCGGCCACACGTTCCGCGACCTCGGCTTGCACCAGGAACACCGCGCGTTTCCAGGCTCCGCGCAACGAGAAGACTTTTTCGAGAATCGGTGAAGTAATGTAGTACGGAAGATTTCCGCAGATGATAGGACTCTCGCCGAAAGGCCGCAGATCCGTGCTGAGGACGTCGCCTTCGACGATCACGAGCTTTCCGGCATTGATGTGTTCGGCGAACTTCTGCTGCAGGTAATGCACCAGTACGGGATCCACTTCGATAGCGATCACCTTCTCGATGGTTGGAGTGTGATTCGCGATCGCCAGCAGCTCTTCGGTGAGTGCGCCTTTTCCGGGACCGATTTCGATGACCGGCGTGTGCGCGTTCGCAGGCAAGCAGGCCGCCTCAGAGATTTTCGTCAGGATGGACTTGCGGGCAAGAAAATGCTGCCCCAGACGGCGGCCCAGGTTAGCCTCTCACGTCGACTTGGCTGGAGCCCAGCCGCAGCCGCAGTTTCGACGCCGTGGGGCGTCCGAATTCCGTGCCGGGCGTGAATTGCGTAAACAGCAGCATGTTTTCCAGGCGCCGCCGCAGTTCCATGCTGGCGATGACACTTGCACCCGTGACAATCGTGTAATCGTACATCTGTCCGTGGCCATCCACCCAAACGTCCACGACGACTTCATCGGAGCTGGTGACGAAAGGCGACGTTCCACGGACTTCCGCCAATGTCACGTTGTGAATGTACGTCAGTGGCACGTCATCCAGGGTGCGTGCCCGCAATGGATACGCCGGAACCACGCACATGCTGAACAGGACAAGGGCGGATGCCACGCCGCCCATGATGGGGATCACCAGTGGGCGCAGCAAATCGTTCCAGGATATTTGCGCGCGCCTCAGTAGAACCATCGCGCGCGCCGGGATGCTTCGTCCCGCGGCCTGGCGTTCGCGTTCGCGCGATGCGATGACACGCAATTTCACGCCGAGTTCGGGAGGCATGGACCGCCTGGACATTTTCGGCAACGAATTTGATAGACGCTCTTGATACCGGTTCATCGCGCCACCACTCCTTCTCGCCGGGGGAAGGTGTGCCGTCCTGGATCCAGATGCGCGGTGAGCCGATCTTTCAGGGCTTCGCGGCCACGTAGGATTCTGGACTTCACGGTCCCCAGAGAAAGTTCAAGAATTTCCGCAATTTCGTCGTACGCTAATCCTTCGATATCGCGCAGAACGAGAGCCGCGCGGAAGCTCGGATTCATTTCCGAAAGCGAGTGTTCGATCAGCTGCTCGGCCTCATGGTCGAGCGCGATCTCGAACGGCGATGGACCCGGATCGGCCACCCACTCTGCAATGCCCTGGGATTCCTCGGTGGCTTCCCAATGCACTTCCTGTTTGCGATGACGAAGGAATGACCTTCGATGGTTGCGCGATTCGTTCACCGCGATGCGATAGATCCACGTTTTGAGCGAGCTCTTGCCGCGGAACGATCCCACCGAGCGGAACACTTTGAGAAACACTTCCTGCGTCACATCGGCGCCGTCTTCGGGATGATCCGTCAGGCGGCAAACCAAATTGTAGATGGGATGTTCGAAACGTTCCAGCAGTTCTTCGTAGGCGGCATTTTCGGCCGCGCACAGACGGCGGACGAGCAAGACATCGCCGGTGTCACCGTGCAATCCTTCGGCGCGCAAGCCGACCTCTGCCAAATCGCCCGAGTCTATTGGGAAACCGATCGCCGTGTCCGCCACAATCGCTCCAGTGTACCGCTTCCGTCGGGCCCGCCGCCAACCCTGCCCGTCGCCAACAGGCCGAACCACATTAGAGTAGACACCGCCGGCAACCGGTAAGTTCCGAAATTCCTGCGAGATATTGGCGGATAGGGAAGTGAGCATCAAACCGGTTTGACGATAGCCTGGCTCTCGACGTCCCTTCGTCGCTTCGGTCCTAGCTCTTCGCAACAAAAACGATCTACGTCATGAGGCGCGTTTCCCAACCGCGCGGAGGCCTACAACCTGCCCACAAGCTCAGACGGACGGCCCCCGTGCAAGGAGTTCGCGCCTTTGTTACAATAGATTACGGAGCCTCATGCAGTCCCCCGACTTTATGGGTCAAGCTCCGCAAAGGATTCCCTCGTAGCTATGGCAACCAAATCCGCTTTCGCGCAGAGCGCTCAGGTCGAACACCCCAAATTTGGCTTTGGCAGCGTGCTTTCGTGCACTGAAGAGTATATCGTGATCAAGTTCGACGATCACGGTGAAAAGAAGTTCGTGTTGTCGATCGTGCTGCCGAATTTGAAGAAGAGCGACCGCACGCCGCCGGTGGAAAAGCGCCGCGCCGCTCGCAAAAAGGCCGTTCCGGCCGCCAGCTAACGCTTCTGATTTTCTTAAAACGGCCAGCGGTGCGCTAGGCGTTGCACATAGAGTGCGACCCCCAGGCAGAGGAGTGCGCCCACGGTGATGGCCGCAAATACGATGTGCTCCTTCTCTATTCCCTGGGTTTCTTTGAGGTGGATCATGCGTCCGGCGACTTTCGCAAATCGTACCTCGCAGCGATAGCAACGATAGAATGAAGATCCTAAAATAAACAGGACTTCTTCTATTGGGCCTTTTACCGTCGAAATATTGAGGCGGCCTTCGCAGCATTTCGGACAAATCGGCAACGTCCCTACGTCCCGGCGCCCGCGCGGCGCTAGCTTAGCAGTAGCGGTACGAACCTGCTGCCCTGCTTTCACGTTCTTCCTGCGAGGGGCCTGTGGCTTCCGAGACTCCGGTAGTATTGTTTCCGTGCGTAGGGTTTCTGCTTGCAAGGTTTCTGCTTGCAGCGTTTCGGGGTCGAGAAGGCATAAGCCCACGTTTGCGCCTAAATCTTCTTCATCTGTCACTTCCGTGCGGGGACCTGCGGCGACACTCCGTGCCCGAGCAAAGCTCTTTTCTGCAACGTCGGTTCCGCCAATGCTATCGGGATCCAGTTCGTCCTGGTAGCCGACCGTGGCGGGAAAACTCATCCGGATGGCGCGAAATTTCATGGGCAATCGCAAAGTATTCCATCGACGAGGCGGGGGGAATACTTTACGGCGGACGATTCCGTTCGGGTGTTAACGCGCCCGGCTGACGTGAGAATTCCCGGCGACAAAAAATCGCAACGGCCAATCGACCGCTTCACGAATTCCGATGCGCGGGGAGATGCCGATTTCAAGCTGGTCCCGTTTTGCGGCTTCGCGAATCGTCAGGTTTCCTTGCGTGAGGTCGGCTCCGTAGTGTTCGAGCGTGATGCCGAGCGCGCGGGTCAGGCGTCCGGGACCGTTGCCGGATCCGGTCACGTTCGCCACAGGTTCAATAGCCCGGATCAGGACGCATCCAGCCGTGCCTTCCTCTTCGGCGACCACGTTGAGGCAGTGATACATGCCATAGATCAAGTAGACGTAGGCGTGGCCCGGGTGTCCGAAGAGAACGCGCGTGCGCGGCGTGGCTCCCCGATAGGCGTGGGCGGCGGGGTCGCTAGTGCCCAAGTACGCTTCGGTTTCCACGATACGTCCGGTGCGTGTTTGATCGCCATCCCGATGCACGATGATTTTGCCCAGCAGATCGCGCGCGACGTCTATGGTGGGACGCGAGTAAAAGGAGCGCTTGAGAATGCCTCTCATCGCCGCAAGAATAGCACTTCAAAATAGAGTGCTTGGAGAAGCTAGTATTCAGTACACTGGTAACCGTATTCTTTTGCGATTGTCATTATGCTCGGACTTGTCTCGCTCGTCATCGCGTATCTCTTAGGTGCTATCCCTTTCGGTTTCTTGCTGGTGAAGTTCACCAAAGGGACCGACGTACGCGCGTCGGGAAGCGGAAACATTGGCGCGACGAATGTTTTGCGGACCTCAGGAAAAGCGGAAGGCATCGCGACGCTGCTGCTGGATATCGCCAAGGGATTTTTCGCCGTATGGATTGCCGCCAAGCTCACTGACGATTCTTCGCTGTGGACGAGCCTTGCGGCGCTAGCCGTGATGGCCGGTCATGCGTTTCCGGTGTTTCTGCAGTTCAAAGGCGGGAAAGCCGTGGCGAGCTTCATTGGGGCGTTTTTGTATCTGACGCCGTTGCCACTGGCGATTGCATTGCTGCTGTTCGTCGCCGTGGTGGCACGGACGAAGCACATCTCCGCGGGATCGATTCTGGCAGCGGGGACATTTCCTTTTGGCGTGTGGATGATTCTGCATCCTCCGGTGGAAGTGACGCTGGCGGCATTCATCGCGGGAGCATTTGTGGTGTATCGCCATAGCTCGAATATTCAGCGTTTGCGCGCGGGCACGGAAAACGTGTTCGCCTGGAAGAAATCGTGAAGTTAACCATTCTTGGCGGTGGCAGTTGGGGCACGGCACTGGCCATTGTTCTGGCGCCGAAATTTGAAAGCGTTCGGCTGTGGGTCTTCGAACAGGATCTGGCCGCCCGCATGCGGGAGAGCCGCGAAAACGACGTCTATCTCGCGGGGCTTAAGCTGTCGGCGAACGTCGATGTCACGCACGATCTGGCTGCGGCGCTCGTGGATGCCGACATCGTGCTCGGCGTCATTCCGTCCAAATTCGCTCGCGCGACCTGGCAGCGGGCGTTGCCTTATCTGCGTCCCGAAGCGACGTTCGTCAGCGCGACGAAGGGCATTGAAGCGGGAACGCTGCTGCGGATGTCCGAGGTGATGGCCGAGGTAATCCGGCCCCGTTTCGAGCCCCTGGGATTCATACCGAAGATCGCCGTGCTTTCCGGACCAACCTTCGCGCGCGAAATCGCCCAAGGAGAACCTGCGGCGCTCGTCGTGGTTTCGGCGGATCCCGAGGTAGCCGTGCAGGTACAGAAGGCGTTCTCTGGGCCGACGTTTCGCCCGTATGCGAACTCCGATTGCGTGGGCGTGGAGCTGGGCGGAGCACTAAAGAACGTCATTGCCATCGCGGCTGGCGTGGTCGAAGGGCTCGGCTTGGGCAATAACACAATGGCCGCGCTCATAACCCGAGGGCTGGCGGAAATCACAAGGCTGGCGGTCGCCATGGGAGGGCATCCCAAGACGCTGTCGGGATTGGCCGGCTTGGGAGACCTGGTGCTGACCTGCACCGGGGATTTGAGCCGAAATCGCCGCGTGGGGATCGAATTGGCGAAGGGAAAGACGTTATCTGATATAACAGCGTCCACTCCGATGGTGGCCGAGGGCGTGGAAACCTGTGGATCGGCGGTAGCCTTGGGTGCAAAGTTCGGCGTGGATCTGCCGATTATCCAACAGATGCATGAGGTTCTGCATCGCGCCAAGGCCCCCTGCTACGCGTTGCGCGACCTGATGGACCGCAGCCTCAAGAACGAGTAATATCAGGAGCCAGCCTTATGTTTTCGCGTCCCTCAGCGCAACCTTCTGCCCCCAGTCGGGTTAGAGAAGACATGGAGGCAGTGGCGGCCCTGGAACGCGACGCCCAGTTGATGCTTCGCGTACGCGAAGGCGACGAAGGTAGCTTTGCGCTCTTATTGAACCAGCATCGGCGCCCCGTAGCGCATTTCCTGTTCCGGATGGTGCAAAATCAGGCCGTATCGGAAGAGCTGGCACAGGAAGTGTTTTTGCGGGTGTATCGTAGCCGTGCCTCGTACGAGCCGACGGCGAAGTTTACGACATGGCTGTACCGCATCGCCACGCACGTGGCTTTGAACTCCATCCGGGATCGCAAGCATGAACGGGGCCAGGAGAGCCTCGAAGAAGAAGTAGTGGAAGGCGTAGGCCGGCAAATCGCGGATCTGCAACCGAACGTAGAGCATCGAATGGTTCGCGATGCCAGGTTGCAGGAAGTGCGCAAAGCGATCGACGAGCTGCCCGAAAAGCAGAAGGCCGCGGTGCTGATGCATAAGTATCAGGAGCTGGGTTACGATCAAATATCCAAGGCGTTAGGGATATCGGAATCGGCGCTGAAATCGGTGTTGTTCCGGGCGTATGAGACGTTGCGGGCTAGACTGGCTCACTTGGCGTAATCGTTGATATAGGCGGTACGTCGTTGATTTTGGGTGGGGATGTTGGGTGCGGTAAAACTGGGCGCAAGCCGTTGAGGGAAATATGAATTGCCTTTACAACAATAAGAACGGGACCGAGATCCTACTGGATTACGGTGCGGGTACGCTGGATGCGGAACGCGCCGCCGCGCTCGAACAGCACGCGGCTGAATGCTCCGATTGCCGCGCTTTGCTGGCCGCGCAAAGGTACGTTTGGAACGCGCTCGACGAAGTGGGCGCGCCGGAAGTTTCTCCCGATTTCGACGCCCGTCTGTATGCACGAATCGCGCGGGAAGATGCGAACCCCTCGTGGAAGCGTTCTGTAGAAACCTGGTTTCGCGGCTTCGCCCCGGGCGGCATTTCCTGGAAACCGGTGATGGCTTGTGGCGCCGCTGCTGCGGTTCTGGCAGTGGGCTTGATGGTGCGGATGCCTCAGCTGCATGAATCGGCCTCGCAGGTTCGCACGGAAAGCCATTCCGAAGCGGTGCATACGGACGCGGTGCGCACGGAAGTGATGAACGCAGAGCAAGTGGAAGTTTCGCTGGACGATCTTGAGATTCTGACGCCGCCGGTGGCGTCCGCGGAGAAGATGTAGCTGGCTTTTATGAACGTGCGTTGCTTTGGGCGGATATCGGTGGTGTTGTTCGCGGTGGTGGTGTCTGCCGTGAGCATCCGCGCGGAAGGTCCGGCGAGCGCCGATACTCCGCAGGCAAAAGCCGCCGCTGCACAAGCGAAAGCGCAAGCCGCACAAGCCGAGGCGCAAGCAGCAGAGGCCCGGGCACAGGCCGCGCGGGCGCAAGCCTCGAAAGCGAAGGCGGAAGCTGCTGCTGCGGCTGCCGCGGCCCGTCCCGCTGCATTGCCCATGCCGGCCGTGGAGCGGTTGGCCAATATGACGCCCGAGCAGCGCCAGAAGTTTTTGGAAAAGATCGCTCCCGAGCGGCGCGAAAAGATCGAAATCCAGTTGGCGAAGTTGGATCAGCTTCCTCCGGACCAGCGATCGCAGCTCCTGCAGCGTTACGAGATGTTTCAGAACCTGCCGCAAGATCGTCAAGTGGCGATCCGTTTGGAATTGCAGACGCTGCGCAAGATGTCGACGCCGAAGCTACGGGAGCTTTTCAATAGTCCCGAATTCCAGCAAAGCTACTCGCCTGACGAACAGAAGATTTTGCGCGAATCTTTAGCGCGACAAATTTAGTAATCCGTCTCTTCCTCATCGATTCTGCTCAATTAGACGTCCGGGCATTTTCTGTCCCAAGAGGTCTGTCCCAAAAGTCGGTCCCAAACGTCCGTCACAAAAAAAAGGCCGCACCTTCGCTTTGGAGAGCGAGTGGTGCGGCCCGGGACTTTCGTTACAGCAATTATTGAATAATGATTTGAGTCGACGCCTGTTTGCTCGCGATGCCCGCCGCACTGCCCGTCACCATCAGCGTTCTGGGGCCTGTTTTTGCACTGTTGGTGATGGTCACGCTGAGTGTTCCGTTGGATCCAGGGTTCACGGGATTTGTTCCGGTGATGCTGACCGTAATTCCTGTTGTGCCGCCGCTCGCGACCAGTGTGACGGGCTTGGTGAGCGGTCCGACGGGGGCCACGTTCACTGCGTAGGTTACGGTTGTGCTGCCGCTGGTGGGACGCGTGACGCTCTTGGACGCAGGATTGATTGTCAGATTAAACGACGGCGCCGTGACGACAAGTGTCGCGCTGACAGTGTGTGCCACCGAACCGCTGGTGCCCGTGACGGGTATGGAATACGTGCCAGCGGCCATGCTGCTGGCGGCCGTCAACGTGAACGTTGCCGAATTGCCCTGCATGCTGCTGGTAGGCGTCGCCGTGATGCCCGCCGGAAGGCCGCTCACAGTCCACGCGACGGCTCCCGCAAAGCCATTCACTGCGTTCGCCGTGAGCGTGTAGGTGCCGGATTTTTGGCCGGATTGCACCGATTGCGCGCCTGAAACGGAGACGCCGAAATCGGGAGTCGCCGCGTAAGAGAGTGCGCATTTTCCACCGAGCGCATTCAGCCACATCTGTTGGATCAGGTAGTCCTTGCCGCCCACGTTAACGTTGGCAAGAGCTCCGTTGACGGCTTTGTAGGTGGTGCCGAAATTCCAGGCGCACTTGTCGCCGTTTTCCTGGCCGTTCGCATCGTACCATCCGGTGCCTTGCGGATCGGAAACAGTTTCGGACAGCTCGTGTGCGATCACCGAGATCATGGCGTCTGCGCCCGGATCGTTATTCGGACTGGCGGTGGATTGCCCGGCGCAACTGCCCAATCGCGAGCCCGCCGCGTTACCTACGAAGCCGAATTGTACGGGAGTGGTCCCGAGCGATCCCCAGCTATGCCAGCCGCAATATTTGCTGAGGAATCCCGACGTTTCGGCCACGCCCGGCGCGGTCAACACAAGATACAAACCGTTCGGATCCGCTACTCCCTTCGCGCCGATCGCGCCGGAATTAATGGCGTTGACGACGAGTGTGGCGATGCTGGAGTCGCTCAAGTTGGTCCCCAGTGAGCCCGTGTCCGTGTAAGCGCCCTTGTAGGTCACCGCGTTCGGGACGTTGCCTGTGTTATCGCCATAGGTCGTGTTGATGTTGAAGTATGGGGTGCCACCGATATTCTGAGCCCAGTTGGTGAGCAGCGTGGTTCCGGTGCGATTGAGTGTCGTCTGCGCCCAATTTCCGTAAAGGATGTAATACAGGTTGACGGTGTGCAGTACCGCGCCGCCGTGGTAGTTGATGGCGTTTCCGGTCGTGACCGCCTGCGGTGTCGCCAAACGAGGATCCATCTCGCGCACAATGTTGCCGCGCCCATCGGGACGCATCGCTTGCGGATGCGTGGCGTCTGCCTCCATGCCCGCGACCTGCAGCGTTTGCCCCATGCCGATTGCTCCGGCGACGATACCCATCGCTGCAATGCAGGCGATACGTGAATGATCTAGTCTCATAGCCCTCCCGGTTACGTTGATTTGTCCGACGTAACCTCATCGATCCTGCGGGAGGTAATGAGAGTGCTGAGGGCTAGGAGTTGTCCCTAGTTTGGATCGAAAACATTCCAGGCGAAATCCTGGGGTGCATGTAGACCTCGTCCACTAGAACGGAAGAGGATAGGGCCGCGACCTTGCAGCGAACGTTCGCGCGACGCGGCGGCCCTAAGCACAAAGAGGGAGATTCAGAAGCTATTTCTGCGGCTTCGCGGCAGCCGCTTTGGCTAACGCATTTTGCGGGATCCATTTCTGAACGCGCTTGCCGTCTTCCACTTCGCCCGTGTAGATGTTGCCGTGCGAATCCACCGCGATGGAATCGATCCAGTGAAGATTTCCGGCATAGCGTCCGTTGCCGCCGAAGGATCCGACGAGCGCGCCCGTCTTGCGATTCAGAATCCAGACGGTGTTGTTGGTGCCATCGGCAACAAAGATGTAGCGCTGTTCTTTGTCGGTGGAAAGCGCGAGATTATAGATCGTTCCGCACGGAGGATCCGTTGTGGACCAGATGCTGCCGCAGTGCGGTCCTCGCGACTGCGTCTGCGGATGGATCCAATAACGATTCACGAACTTGCCCTGCTTGGTGAACACTTGAATGCTATCGCTGCCGCGCTCGCACACATACACAAAGCCGTCGTTGGAAGGATGCGCGCAGTGCAGCGCGGGTGCGAATTGCTTCTGATCCGGAGGCGTCGGAGCAGGGAACGCGTAGTCCGGTATCGGATCGTTATCGATTTCGCTCAGCGGGATCCCGTGGCCGCCCCAACCGCGTTTGAAGGCGTACGTATCCATGTCGTAAACCAGGATGCGCTTGTTGAGAAATCCATCGGAGATGTAAATCTCGCGCGCGTCTTCGTCAAATTCGAACGCACCGATACCGGGAGGAAAGATATCGGTCTGCTGATTGTTCTGCTTCACCTGATTGGCGGGAATTTTCGGTCCACGATGTCCGAAGTCCGATAGAAACTTTCCGTTGCTGTCGTACTTGGCGATGGTGTCGCCCGGCGTTGTCCCCGAAACGTAGATGTTGATGTTGCGATCCACCGCGAACGTCTGCAGACGGCCCGGCCAACCAGGTGTACCTTTCCCATCCCAGGACTTCAGCACGTTGCCTGCCTGATCGAACTGGATGATTTCGGGCCCAGGCACGCAGCATTCAATGCCGTGATTGGTCGCGGCGCCCACTTCATCGGGACGCGCGTCGCTTTGCCGGTTGATGATCCAGATGTGATCGTCTTTGTCGACGTAGGTGTCGACAACCTGCTGCATGCTCCAATTATTCGGCAGACGTTTCGGCCAAAACGGATCCACTTTGTATTGCGGACCATTGGTGGGAATCGTCGCGGGCCACGCGGGTCCGGTCTGCGCGCTCACGGTAGCGGCGGCCGCGAGCAAAATGAAGCTGCTGATAAATATCTTTCGCATGAATGTTCCTTTTCCGATATCTTCTACCCGTCAACCAGCACCCACGCTTGTCATCCCGAGCGACAGGGAGGGATCTGCTTTTCGCCTTTTTTATGACAACCCGCCTTTTTTACTGCAACCCAAAGATGACGATGGTCGGTTTGCCGTGCGTATCCATGATGCGGTTTTCCATGCCCGTAGCGACCGCGACTTTCTGTTTGCCGCCGGTGCTGTAGGTGATCACGCCGCCGCCCGAGGGCTGCCCCAGCTTGATGCTGTGCAGGAGCTTGCCGCTCGTGGCGTCGAACGCCAGGAAATCCGAAGCCATGTCCGCCGTCAATACCAAGCCGCTGGCCGTAACCGCAATTCCCGCCACCATGGGCGCTGCCGCTTTGTACTTCCATTTCACCGCGCCGCTATCGGCGTCAATCGCGTTGACCCAGCCGACGCTGACCTCGTCCTTTTCGCCGAACGCGTTGGCCGATCCCAACATGTTCTTCTTGCCGTCGTAATCGGGATCATCTTTCACGGTGGAGCAACGGTCCACGGCGTTCACGTACACAAGATTCGTTTGGGGAGAATACGCCGGACCGTTCCACTGCGAACCGCCGGCGGTGCCGGGACAGAAGCGCGTGCCTTGCGGCGAGAGCGGAGCATCGATGTTGAAGATCGTTGTCACCGGGGTCTTCCAAGTGATC
>CAITIX010000066.1 GCA_903892565.1 uncultured Acidobacteriia bacterium | reverse complement strand
CCTTACGGAGTTGGATCGGTCGCCGAGGCCTTCGCGGACTCAGGCAGGATGAAGGTGGTCTCACCCGGCCGCAGGAGTTTCAATTGCTTGCGAATCTCCATCTCCTGCTCGCTGGTGTTGGTTCGTAACTGCTCAATGCGCTCGCGGCGACGTTGGTTTTCCACTACGGAAGCCGCATTTTGAGCCTCTAGCGTGCGGATTTCCTTATATTTATAGAACAGCGCCTGTAATCCCTGCGGTCCGCGCAACGCCGTTAGTGCATAGGCGGCTAATATTGCGCCGGTAAGGGATAGCCCGAAAACTCGATTTCGCTGCCGCCCGGTCGATGATGGGTTTCGGTTTTCGATGGCTCCCTCCCCATATATTTATAGCCCGAATTGCGCGAGAATGCTAGAGAGAGTACGAGAATTCACTATGCCCGAAATCACCGATCAATCGGAAAGCGGCTTCTGGTGCCCGAAGTGTGGCTCGCATGACGTTCGCCGTTCCAAGGGCGAGGGTGCTTGGGCTTCGTTTCTGCGCCTCTTCGGTCGTTGGCCTTTTCGGTGCCGGAGTTGCCGCGCTCGATTCTTTCGGTTTACAGAGCCCCCGGAAGAGTTGGACTAACCCGCCATCCTACGGCGCAGCAGGCGCGCCCGCTTTTGCGAGAAGGGCCGCGACTTCAGTGGGGAGATTAAATCGATCCTCCGGCAGAGGCTCATTCACGCGCACTTGATTTACAGTGATGCTCAGTTCCTGACTTCCCGCACGCTGCTGCGATCGAGTCGGCATGAGGACGCCGCCGAAGCTCTTGTAGTCGGCTAGATCTACCTGCACCTCCACATCTCCCATTTGGCTGGCCGCGACCGTCGTGGTCCTGACGAGCAGGCCTGTCTTGCGGGAATAGAATTGGTGTTCCGGCTGGCCCGTGGATGGCGTGAGCACAATCTCGTAGCATTCATCGCCCTCAATGGCGATGCTTCTCGCGACGGTCG
Source organism: uncultured Acidobacteriia bacterium (assembly GCA_903892565.1). GTDB lineage: Bacteria > Acidobacteriota > Terriglobia > Bryobacterales > Bryobacteraceae > Palsa-187. The sequence continues at coordinate 1,085 of CAITIX010000066.1, read as the reverse complement.
CCTTTGTGTAAAGTTGACGCCAATGTAGAGGCGCGTTGAACGCCGCTTCCCGAATAGCCTGGTCCTTCTCGTCGCCTTGCTTGATGCGGGAGCCAAGCAGGACGCTATTCTCCCAAGCGATGCCGCGCGAAATACCGGCCTCGATCGTCCCGATGGCATCGATTTCCATCACCGAATATTCCCGGTTCGGAGCCAGATAGCGCGTGAGCTTGCCTTTTAAACCCTGCGCAGGAAATTCGACAACTCCCGTGAGCACTTCATTTCGATGGCTCTCATACGCCGCCTTGCCACCGGTGACGTCAATGTAGCGGTCGAGGACGGCCGCGGCGGCGGGCAGGGCCTGCGCTGCCACAGTTGCACGGACTGCCAGCAGCGCAAATACGATGGCGATGGCTTTCGATGCGCGCGGCTTTGTGTGGTTCATCATCCTTAGTTCCTTCTGGTTATTTCCTTGTTGCCCGAATCCATTCGAGCGCGGCATCCAGAACCGCATCGTGCCCGGCCAGCAGACTCTCGCGAGTCAGCCTCACTTCTACATCGGGCGTTACGCCTTGGCCCTCCAGGGGCTGGCCGCCCTCGGAAATGTAATTCGCAACCGCGTATTGAAATCCGTCGCCATTTGGCAATCGAGTGATCACCGAGGGTAGCGCGGCGCCAGCCGTGCGAGTGCCGAAAATGCGCGCACGATGCAGATCCTGCAAGCCTCCGGCGAAGATTTCCGATGTCGAGGCCGATGTTCCGTCCACGAGAATAGCGAGTGGTCCCGTGTAGGCATCGGCTCGGGGATTGATGATGAACTTCAGCGTCGCCCCCCGCATGTACATGGTCCCGAGCTTCTGCTCCTGCCGGTCCGTGAGCCATCCCGCCATGCCCATCGCCATGCCGCCGATTCCGCCGGGGTTGCCACGGAGATCGATAATGACGCCATCGCAGGCGGCGCAATCGTGGATCACTTTGCCGAAGGCCGGCATAAGACGAGGCAGGTCCAGGAATTCGTTGAATCGGATCACGGTGACGTTTGCGATTTTGCGGGATTCAAACCAAATGTGTTGCGGTGGCAAATTGCCGAAGCTAGCCAAGATCGG
>CAITIX010000065.1 GCA_903892565.1 uncultured Acidobacteriia bacterium | reverse complement strand
GTGGCGCCTAAGCGGAGTTGGATGATGACGGAACGCGGAGGATTGTAATATTGCTCGCTCCATGTCGTCAACTCCTGACGATAACACTTCGGACAACGCGCGTATCGCCAGTCGCCTTCCGCCCAAACGCTGGTCTCCCAACGTGCGCTGCATCGGCGACAACGGAGCGGATACGTGCCGATCAGCGCGCGCAGAAATTCGCCGAATCCGCGCCGACGCGCGACGCGGGTGTCCCTCAAACCGCATTTGGGACAAGCTAACTGCATATTTTTAACAGCATAACATTCAAAACATTAAATCGCCGGAATGTTCCGGCCTACAGCGTTTCGGCAATGACCCTTGACGTAATCATCCACATTCTTCCGAAAAGCCGCACGCAAACTTTCGCACACGCCATGCCCTCCCCGGGCCAAAGCCGCGCCCGGTAAGCCTTCGATATACGTAACAGGCAAGATCTCCCGGGTAGTAGACGTGATCAGCACCTCATCGGCAGATTCCAGGTCCGCCTGTAGGAGCACACGCTCCCGAATGTCAATGTCCGGGATCTCGATCTCTTCCAGCAGAATGGCCCGCGTGACGCCCGGCAGACATCCCGAGCTCAAAGGAGGCGTGGAAACCTTACGGCCATGGACGCAAAATACGTTGGCCGACGTACATTCCGCCACTTCGCTGCGCTCGTTGAACAGGATGACTTCGTCAAGCCCCTGCTCGTGGGCGCGTTCGTAGCGCATCAAATTTTCCGACCAGGACGTGTACTTCGTCCCCGCAAATTCGCTGGCGGCGTGCCGTCCATTCGGGATTAGCCCGAGTTTCATGCTCGCGGGCCAGTTGACGCAGTCCACCGTAAATGCGATGAGGTCGAAATCGCGAGTTTGACCTGGCCCCGTATACAAGCCCCCCTGATTCCGCACCGCGACCACGCGCAACGTGGAATTCAATGCGCCGTTGGCGTCAATCAGCCGGTTCAGGCTGTCGAACAACTTTCCCGGCTCCGACGGAAACGGAACGCGCATCCGGGCGGCGTCGCGCTGCATGCGCTCCCAGTGCCGCTCCCACCCAAACATGACGCCATCGTACACGCGCAGCGTCGAGAAAACGCCCCAGCCGGCCAGTAATCCTACTTGCCCGGCGGCGAGGTTGGTTTCCGAAGTCTCGCGAATCTCGTCGTTATGTAACAGGTAGCGGTGCATTCATCCCCATTTTAGCTGGCGACTACCCTATCACGGATACCCGAAAATGTTCGAACCGCATGAAGGATCCTCAGCGTGTTGTCGAATTGCGCGATCCCTACCGGCGCACGCCTGCTATTCAGAGCGCTCTGCAAGGGCGGCCTTGTCGAACCACTTGCGCGCTTCGGCCGCGTCCTTGGGGACGCCGAGGCCCTGCTCGTACAACTTCGCCAGATTAAACATCGCTGCTGCGTTCCCCAAGTCGGCTGCTTTTCGAAACCATCGCAGCGCCTCTGGATAATCCACGATCACGCCCTCGCCGTTTTTGTACATCACGCCCATGCTGTTCATGGCCTTGTCGTTCAACGCGGCCGCCGCACGAAAGAACCAGGCCATGGCTTCCCCCGTATCCACCGCGCCCCCGACACCGTCGCGGTACATCACGCCGAGATTGAACATCGCCTGTTCGTTGCCTGCGCTCGCGCTTTCGCGAAACCATCGCCGCGCCAGTTCGTAGTTCCGCGTGACCCCCAGGCCCCTGTAGTAGAACACTCCGATATTGCACGTGGCCTGCGTGTTGCCCGCTGCCGCGGCCTTGCGAAGCCACACCATAGCCTCTTCGTAATTGACGGACGTGCCTTGCCCCTCGCTATACATCACGCCG
>CAITIX010000064.1 GCA_903892565.1 uncultured Acidobacteriia bacterium | reverse complement strand
CCACTGTGTACACCTCTCCGGTGTTCCACAAACACGTCAGGATGTCTGCTGGAACCAGTTTCCCGGCGGTCTAGTTTCTTCCCGCCGTAACGCCGCTCACGCGGCGTTTACTGGCCTAGTTTGCCACTGGCGCTTATACGCCGAAATCGGGTGGATGGTTTGAGCGTTTCGGAGCGATTCAATCAAAGGGGGATACATGAGAATGTTTCGTCGACAAATCGGGGTGATTTGTCTGTTCCTGTTTTCGTGCGTGATGGGCTTTGGACAAGCTGCCTCGCAGATTAGCGGCACGGCAAAAGATCCGTCGGGCGCCGTTGTGCCGGGCGTAGAGATTTCCGCGACACAAACTGAAACCGGCGTGAAGAGAACCACCACGACGGACGAGTCCGGCAATTTTACTTTGCCGAACTTACCGCTCGGACCATATCGCATAGAAGGCGTGAAGATGGGGTTCCGAACCTTCGTACAAACAGGTTTGGTTCTTCAGGTCGGCTCCGCTCCGGAAATCCCCATTCAGATGGGCGTCGGTCAGGTGAGCGATTCGGTGCAGGTCGAGGCGAACGCGGCACAGATCGAAACCCGCAGCGTCGGCGTCGGCAACGTGATTGAAACGCAGCGCATTCTGGAGCTGCCCTTAAACGGACGTCAACCCACCGATCTCATCACCTTAAGCGGCGCCGCTGTGCAAACGGCGTTTTCTCCCGCCTACACAATGCGTGCGGGCGTACGCGTCGCCGTCGCAGGCGGCCACGAGTATAGCGTCCAATACAACCTGGACGGCGCATCGCATCTGGAGACCTACGGCGGCACCGGCATGCCGTTGCCGTTCCCGGAAGCACTGCAGGAGTTCAAGCTTGTCACCAGCACGCAAGATGCATCGGGCAGCGGACACTCCGGCGCGTCGGTCAACGGCGTCACCAAGTCCGGCACGAACACGATGCACGGCGACGTGTTCTACTTTATCCGGAATGCGGCGCTCAATGGCCGCGACTTCTTTGCGCGCACCAATGACAAGCTGAAGCGCAATCAGTTTGGTGGCGTTGTCGGCGGAGCCATCATCAAAGACAAGCTGTTCTATTTCGTGGGGTACCAGGGTACAACCGTGCGCCAAACCCCGAGTGGCACCCAATCGTTTGTGCCGACGGCGAAGATGCTGCAGGGAGATTATTCGGACTACGTCGCCAACAAATGCGGTAGTTTTGCTCCCGGTATTTTGGATGCGACGAATCACCTGACCCTGCCGATTAGTCCTGCGGCCGCCAATATTTCCAAGTTGCTGCCGACGCCCCTCAATAGCTGCGGGCTAGTGATTACGGGCACGCCCATCAGCGAAAACCAACTCCAGGTCCCGGTCCGCTTAGATTATCAAGTCAGCGACAAGCAGTCCTTATTTGCTCGCTACATCGTCACGCGCATCGATGCCAAGCTTGCTTACGATATTGATCCCACGAATGTCCTGAACAATACCGCTGTCGGCTCGGACGACATGGCGCAGTCGTTGGCCTTCGGCGATACGTATGTGTTTGGTCCGGCGGTGGTCAATTCATTCCGCGTATATGGAAATCGCGTCGGTTCCTATAAGCCGTACGCTCACATTCCGGGTCTCGATCCCTCCAAGATCGGCATCAAGAACTTCTATACGTACCTGCCAGACTTCATGGCCATCACCGTTCCAGGCGCGTTTAACCTGGGCGCCAATGCCAACTTCTCGACCTCGACGACCGGCTATACGAACTTCGGCATGAACGAGGACATCAACTGGATTCGCGGAGCGCACCAATTCTCGTTCGGCGTGAATTACATGCGCGCGATCCTGGTTGGCAACTCTTACGCGTGGGCTCCTGGCGTGTTTGCCTTCACCGGCGGACGCACCGGCAACGCGCTGACGGACTTCCTGGTGGGAAGCATTGGATCGTTCCATCAGGCCAATCCCAACCCGAATTACACCACGCAGAACTTCCTGGGCGCCTATGCGGGCGACGTATGGAAGGTAAACTCCCGGCTGACCGTGAACTACGGAGTTCGTTGGAATCCATTCATTCCGGTTCAGTTCACACAGTCCGACGGCAGCAGCTTCGATCTGTCGAATTTCGTTGCGGGCAAGCGGAGTACCGCCATTCCAAGCGCACCTCCCGGATTCCTGTTCGCGGGCGACAGCGGCTATAACGGGCGCTCAGGCATGAACAGCGCGTTCAACCACTTCGAACCGCGTGTGGGTTTCGCCTTCGATCCCTTCGGCGACGGCAAGACATCCATTCGAGGCAGCGTGGGTAACGCATATGACTTCATCTTCCAGGGCATCCACCAGAACAGCTCGAGCAACGCGCCGTTCCGCTTGACGATTCTCAACGCGGGCAATTCGCTGGACGACCCGTATGCGGGCTCCGTCAATCTCTTCCCCTATACATTCAATCCGAAGAGCCCGTCGTTCCCCTACAAGCCCGATTACCAAGGCTTCCTCTTCATCCCGCCGGATCTGCGGACAACGCAGCAGTACCAATGGAACCTCGGCATCCAGCGGCAGATCACGCCGAGCTTGTTCGCCTCCGCTACATACCTGGGAACACACCTGATCCACACCTGGAACGCCTACGAGTTGAACCCGGGACAGTTCATCCCTGGTAATTGTTCGGCTGGCCAGTATGGTTTGACGGCGCCCGGCGCCTGCAGCCAGCTCAGCAATATCAACCAGCGCCGCCTTCTGAATCTCACCAATCCAACTCAGGCTGGCAACATTCTGGGCTACGTTACGCAAATGGACGACGGCGGAACGCAGAGCTACAACGCGCTCCTCGTGACATCCACCTACCGCAAAGGCAATGTCAATCTCTCGGGCAACTGGACCTTCTCTCATTGCATCGGCCTGCCGTACACGACCGTAGCGAACCTTGGCGCTGCGATGATTCACGGGCCCTACCAGAACAATGGCCCCGTAGATCGCAATATCGACACCGGCAACTGTGTGATCGGCAATCTCGATCAACGGCACGTGGTGAACGTTACTGCGGTGGTGAATACCGGCAAGGGCAAGGGCAATAGCATGGCCCGGCACCTCACCTCCAACTGGAGCGTCTCGACGATTTATACGGTGCGTACGGGCTTCGCCCTGACCCCGTATACGCAATCTGACCGTGCGCTCAACGGAATGCTAGCGACGGCTGGCGGGTACCAGACGGTACAGCGCCCCAATCAGATCGACGTCAACACGGATTCGGCGACTCGGGGCCAGTCCTGCACGCCGGCACCCTGTGTGTCGTGGTTTAACCCGGCTTCGTTTGCACAGCCGGCGTTGGGCACATACGGGAATATGGGCAGCGGTAGCCTGCGCGGTCCTGGTTTCTGGGAATGGGATCAGGCAATTATTCGTGACTTCAGGGTCACCGAAAAACAGTCGATTGAGTTCCGCGCCGAGGCTTTCAACCTCACCAATAGCGTCCGCTATTACATGAATCCGGCGGCGAACGGCGACAATAGCACGCGTTTTGGAGCGGCAGCCTTCGGGACTATAACTGCGGCCGCATCCACTTCCGGATCCACATCGCTCTCTGGCTCCGGCGGTAGGGTCATCCAATTCGCGCTCAAATACGTGTTCTAGAGAGCAAATCCTCATTCGAAAGCTGTTTCGACGGCTGTACTTCGGGCGCTTCCTATTACAGGGAGCGCCTTTTTTTGTTTGGGCGTTTAGGCTGGCTACCGTCCATACTGGACATCGGCTCCAGCGACCAGTAATTTCCCCGACGACTAGCGAATCGCGCCGCTAGGGACGGCCATCGCCATTCTCGGAGCCGTTAGACGTCTACCAGGCAAGCGTGAACAAATCCAACGAGCACTATCCGTCCATTCTTCCGTTCCGCGAGATACGGAACATGGAGCCGAGCCGAACTGGGTCCAATACACAATCTCGGCAACATGGCTGCTATTTGCGCTTCAGGCCCTAACTCGTCGACGCGCCGCCGGCGGTTGTGGATTTCATCGGCCAGTCGGCGGAATTACAGGTGGTTGGACTCTTCTCCACAGATGACGCACCGACGGAACAAGCACTGCATAAAGTATGGCGAGAGCCGCCATTCCTAACACCAGCCACGCAAGAAGTGCGTGCATCGTGACCACCCACAGTGTGCGAACCGCGTGCCCCACACCTTCGCGAATCAGCGCCGTGACGCCGCTCAGCGAAATTGCCGAAACGTCTGTTCGAAACATCCACGCACCCAGACGGTAGAACGGAATCAACAGGACGATCTGGAGAGGATAGACCACTCCGTTGACCAGCTGAATTGCCGGAAGATTCAGTCGAAGTACGATCGCCGCCAGAGCGCACAAGAGCATCGTCGAACCGAGCACCGGCGTGATTCCCAGAATGATTCCCAGAGCAATCGTGAGCGCGATTTTCTCTGGCGATACACCTTGGCGTAGCAGTTCGATGAATGGCCTCAGCCAACGGTTCGGTGCAGGATTCACCCGCGGCGCGTCGGCGCCACCAATACCGCTCATCGATGCAGACCTCCTCTTTGATTCATCCTGTGAGGAAACACGTGGTTCCCATTGACCTGACCATCTTGCAGGAGTCCGCACGTCTCCTCAATCAGTTTGATGCAACCTATCGTGCCGCGATGTTTTTCTTAAGAGTGTCGTCTGGCGGTCACAGCCTGAGTATAGGTCGCATTGCGAGATGAATTCGAACTCCGAAGCGACTTCAAAAGAATAAGTCCTTCAAGCTGCGAGCTCAATCAAGTAGGCATGGCGAATCAAAGAGGTATTTCCATTGTTCGGTAAAGGCGATCTGCTGGTCATGCTCGCCGCGTTCCTGTCTTTTCTATTTTCCGTTGCCCTGTGGTTCGGAATTGGGATGACTGAAAACAAGGACGCCGGTATTTTTGTTGGTATCTGGGTCCCATCCATCATCTCTGCCGGGATCTACATCCATGTGGCACGGAGGACGTCCAAGTGAACGAAGCACCCGTGTTCCTTTTTGGCGTTCTGATCTTCCTCCTCGTGGGTGCCGGGGGCGTTTTAACGATGCTCGAGTTCCGTAAAATGGGCAATCGTGACCAGAGCGACTCATATCCCCATCCCAGCCCCGCGCATCGCAAAACTTGACGTGGTCAAGCGTAGGGTCTCACCACATCCCTGTTTGCTAGCGGGCTCAAGAACGTGTGCACCGTGGGTTTGGGCCTCAAGGTGCTAACAGATGTAAGATCCACGGTCCAGAATGCGGCTGCCACGAACCTCTCCCGCGTCATAACACTGCTATGTTCACGTTGATCCTCATACAATTCGCAGTCGTGACGCTGCACGCGAGTCTGTGGTTTCTTGTCGCCCTCAGACTGCGAAGGAACGACGTCGCGGATGTTGCCTGGGGCAGCGGATTTATCCTTCTTGCGCTCGTAGGACAGTTATTTGCGACGGCCACTTCGATCCGTGGATGGATCGTCACCAGTCTCGTGATCGCCTGGGGCCTCCGTCTCTCGATCCACATCGGCCTGCGGAACCGTGGGAAGCCCGAAGATCCTCGATATCGGATGTGGCGCGAAGAATGGGGGCGCTATGCAACGGTGCGGGCGTTTTTCCAAGTGTTCCTGCTGCAAGGTTGGATGATCGTGGTCATACTTTTGCCCGCGACCTATGTTTTGTCTCATCCGAATGTCGCTTTCGGTTGGCTCGACGCGATCGGCGTCGCAGTCTGGCTCATCGGTTTCGGATTTGAGGCGATCGGGGACCTTCAGCTCGTTCGCTTCAAACAGGACTCCGGCAACCGGGGGAAACTCATCACCTCCGGGCTCTGGAAGTTCACGCGCCATCCGAACTACTTCGGCGAGGTGACACTGTGGTGGGGTGTATGGCTGATCGCGTGTTCATTGGCCGGAGGATGGGAGACGGTTCCAGGCCCGGCAACCATTACCTGGCTGATCTTGTTCGTCTCGGGCATCCCGCTGCTTGAGAACAAATACAAAGGCGACCGAGCGTTCGAGGAGTACAAACGCCGGACAAGCGCGTTCTTTCCGCTTCCTCCGAAACGCTGAAAGAGGCTCATCATGTGGCATTCCCTAAAAGTCTTCGTTTTCCTGCCGCCCTTATTGCTCGGGCTTGACTATATCTGGCTCGGCACATTCGCATCCAACCTATACAAGAAGGAGCTCGGATCTTTTCTGCGTATGTCCGGGCCCGCGTTGCAGCCGATTATCTGGGCCGCACTGCTCGTCTACATTGCCATCCCTATTGGCATCATGTGCTTTGTCCTGCCGCGGATTTCGGCGGATCATCTCGTCGCCTCGGCACTCCTGTGGGGCGCTCTCTATGGTCTGGTGGTTTACACCGTGTATGACATGACCAATTATTCGCTCGTGCGCGATTGGCCTCTGCGCGTGGCGTTCATCGACATTTGCTGGGGTGGCCTGCTGAATGCCGTCGCGACCTTGGCGGCAGCCTCGCTGGACCGCTGGCTGAAGTAGCGGCTTGCCAAACAATTTCGGGTCCGCGACCCGCCGTGGACTTCCGTGAACCGGTCTAGAAAATTGAGGTCCGTTTCGCCAACGACAGACTCCAGCCTACTGCGCAACCAACGGTTTGTCAGCGAGACAATCAAGCGACTGTAGTTCGATGCGCGCGGCGCATCGCGGTCGCACCTAGCGTGTGCCCTTCAGCACCGGCGCAAACTTCTGGATGCGCTTGCCATTGTCGACCTCGCCCACAAAGATGTTGCCGCGCGTATCGATCCCAATCGAGTTCGGAAAGACCATCTGGCCGGCCAGGCGGCCGTTGCTGCCGAAGTGCCCCAGCGTCTTGCCGCTCTGTCGCTCGATGATCCAGATAACATCGTTGTGCGCGTCGACCACGAACAGATACTTCTGCTGCGGATCTTTAGAGATCACCATTTTGTATGTGGTGCCGCAAATGGAACGGACGAACAGCAAGGGAATGTTGGAGACGTAAGGCTTCCCGGCGTTGAGGCCGCCGCATTCCCCACGCTGCGCAGGCGAGTTCGGCGACACATCAATGTCCTGGAGCCACTTCCCTTCGGTGGTGAAGACCTGGATCCGATTCTGACCTCGTTCGCCGATGTATACTTTGCGGTCTTTCGAGATCTCGACGAAGTGCAGCGTCGGGGCGAAGTTCTTCTCCGGGGGCGGCGGCCCGCCGGTCCATTTGTAACCGGGAGTATCCTCGTTCGAGACTTCACTGAGCGGCATCCCATGGCCTCCCCAGCCGCGCTTGTAGGCTCCGGTTGACGCGTCGTATATCAGGACGCGTTTCTGGTTGATGATGTACAACTCGTTGGCGACCTCGTCGAGCTGGAAGCGTCCTTTGTTGAAGATGTAACTTGTCTCCTGATTGTTCTCCGGCACGGACTTCGCGCCGGCCGGGGGACGATGTTCGAAATCCCACACCAGCTTGCCGTCGCGCGTGAACTTCATGATGCTGTCCTGGTCGGCTTCGCCGCTGATCCAGATGAATCCCTTGCTATCGGCAATCACCGTTTGCAGCGCCGTCGGCCACTTCGGAACATACCCCGGTCCTCCCCAGGAGTGCACAACGTTGCCCTGCTGATCGGCCTCAATCAGTTCGGGTCCGCGCACACAGCAGAGCGCCTGGGGCGGATCACCTTCGCCGGACACATCGATCGGCAACAAGCCGTTGCCCCGATTCAGGAACCAGACGTGATCCATGGAATCGATCGAAATCCCCACAATCTGTTGCATGCTCCAGCGGTTGGGGAGCGGCTTGGGCCAGAACGGATCCACGCGGTACTGCGGCGCGGCGCTCGCGTCGAGGGCCTGGCCGGGTATCACCTGCGCGTATCCAAGGGACACTGCGGCGGAGGCCACGACGAAGCACAAACCGGCACTGGCCGTTGCCCAGATCTTGTTGTTCCGGGCACCTCGCCGATGGCGGCGAGCCCGCGGGAGTTGAATCAGCGATTCAGCAATAACCGCAGCAATCGGTAATAGTCTTTTCATGCGTTCTCCTGAACTGTCAGATTAGTATTTTCGGTTCCCTTATTTCCAAACTTCCCGCAACCACGGGACAGCCGACTGCAGCGCGTTTCTGAAGCGTCCGGTCTCGTAGTGTGTGATGCCGGTCAAGGGAATCAGCTTTGCATTCGCGCCCGCTTTCTGAAGCTCGGCGATTCGCGCTTCCGCGGGGCCGAAGGGCACGACCTGGTCATTGCGGGAATGAATCGCCAGGACCGGGAGCTTCCAGCTCGAGGCGGTTGCCGGCGGCCTGCCTGCGATGGGAATCACGGCGCTGAAACGGTTCGGGAATTTTTCGGCTAGATGCCAGGAGCCCGTACCACCCATGCTGTACCCTGTGACCGCAATTCTTTTCGTATCGATGGAATAACGGGCCAGGACCATATCGAGCAAGGCATTCACGGCCCTCTCGTTTTCGGCGGTGCTCCAATCGCCTCCCTCAGAATCCGGCGCGACGATGATGGCTCCCAGTTCCGCGAGCGCCGGGCCAATCAGGATTCGGACCACGTCGGCGCCGGCGCCGTTCGCGTCTCCACCTCCTACTCCGAAGTGCAATGCAAGAATAAGGGGCACCGGCGTCGAGGGGGAATAGTTTGGCGGAATGGAGATCGCGTAGCGCACGGCAGGCTCGTCCGCGCGCGACAGAAGCAGGCGGTGCAGCCCTGGGGTAAGGATGGGCGAATCGCCCACGGTCTGTGCCGGCAGGCCCTGCGCCGCCATAGCCTGCGACAGCAAGGGCAGAATCGCGCACGCCATGATGGCGACCATACAAACGAAACGAATCCGCCGAATGCGGATTCGTTTCAAGATGCTACAAAGTGACATCGTCGCAGGCCCTCGGTTTAGGAACGGTCGACGCCGAATGTATCACACAGATGATTGACGCCGGGTCGCCGGTTACCTCTCCGACAGAACGTTAGACCAAGCTTTTCAGCCGCGGGAATAGCCGAAGAGCATTGTCACGATAAATCGCATCGAGCTGCTGTTTCGAAAGGCCCAGTTTGGGTATCTCGTCGGTTGTGGACGTGATCGGCTCGGCGGGATAATCCGTGCCGAACAGGAGCTGCGAATTCGGGACCAGCTTGCTCACCGCCGCAAACGGGAACGGGAAGGCGGCGTGGCCGATTTCGTAATACTGCTTGCGGAAAAGGTCGTACACCATCGGCTTCAGTTCCGGCCGCTTGGACGCCGCTACGCGGTCCTTCATACGTCCGATCAGCATGGGAACGGCCCCGCCGGAGTGCGGCAGGATGAATTTGATGTCGGGGCACTTCTCTAATGTGCCGTGCACCAGGAGGCTGGCCGCCGCGCGCGTGACGTCAAAATCGTACTCCAGCATGGCGTCCGAGACGGGGGGATCAATCGACCTGCAACACACCGGAGAGCCGCCGGGGTGAAGGTAGACGGGTAACTTGCGGCGGTTGACCTCATCCCATAGGGTTTTAAACGCGTCCTGACCGGGATACTTGCCGTCGGCTGTGCTGGTCCACAGTGCGATGCCGTCCGCCTTGAGTGTATCGATGGCGTATTCGATTTCTTTGAGGCTCGCGTCGGTATGATTGATCGGCATATTGGCGAAAAAGCCAAAGCGCTGGGGATGATCGCTCACCAACTTTGCGTGGTATTCATTGCTGTTGCGGACCGCGCCGATTGCATCCGTGTTCGGTGTATAAAGCCTATCCCTGCCTGCATTGATCGCGGATAGAATCGAGACTGAGATGCCGTACTTGTCCATTTGCTCCAGCGTTGCCTCGGGCGTCCAGGGATTATTTCCCGGTGCTTGTCCCGGCAGCGGTTGGCGCGTGTGTTGATGCACGTCAATCTTGCCGGTGCCGCGCTTGGGCGCCTGCGCAATCATGGATTCCCAGGGCAGGAGAGTTCCCGCTCCGGCAACCGCCATAGTCTTCAACAACCCGCGTCGCGTGGACCGAACGTTCAAATCAAGTCGTGTCATCAATGGTCCTCCTCTTGGGATTCGATTGATTGTACACGAAAATCAAAGCGAGCAAAGGGCCGGCTCCGGCCAGCCGCTGGATCGCGACCTCGCCGTGGAAGCTGCGTATCCCGCGCCTGCCAAGCCGCACCCATTCCGCCTTTGCCGATGGCGGCAATCAGCAGATACAGTCCGAAATTGTGGGGTGGCTGGAGCCACTCAGAATTCGCAATCAATCCACTGGATTTGTGGCGAAGACGGAAAGCTCGGGGGTGAATCCCCGGTCATTCATTTCGAGCACCGCCTTGATCATGTGGGCGATGTCTTCGCTTTGCAGCTTACTGGGGTTGTCGATTTGTGGAAACCCGGCCCTGCGCGCGAAATCCGTGATCACTTCGCTCGGGTTGACCAGAAAAACACGCACGTTGTACTTACGCAATTCGGCACGCCAGCACTCGGTCATTCCGCGTAAAGCAAACTTGCTGCCGTAATAGGCCGTGCCTTTGGGCGCGCCTCGCAGAGACGCGGTGGAGGCGATGTTGATCAAGTTGCCGCGTTTGCGTTCCTTGAAGATCTTGGCGGCCTCACGCGACATCAGCATGACGCCGGTGACGTTGGTGGCAAAGACCTCGTCGAAGCTGGCGCGATCCATTTCGGTCAGCTCCTTGAGTACGCCGATGCCGGCGTTATTAATCAGCACATCCAGATCGCCGAGCTTTTCCTTTACCTCGCGGAAGGTCCGCAGGACGTCGGCTTCATTCGCGACGTCGGCCTGTATGCCCACAACACCGAGCGCGCTTGCGGCTTCCTGCAGCCGTTGCGGATCGCGCCCGGTGATGGCGACTTTTGCGCCGGCCTGCGCCAGCATTTGCGCGGCGGCGCGACCGATGCCGCTTGTTCCGCCGGTAATCAGCACTACTGCGTTCTTGAGGTCCATATCCTTATGGTAGAGGACAGGATGGTGGGCTAGATCTTCCAGTCCGGCGTTGCGACAAAGTTACGAGTAATCTCAGCCACCGTGCGCGTGCCGCAATTGCCCATCGTAAGCTTCAATTCGCCCTGCAGGATTTCGAGAACACGATCGACGCCAGCTTGTCCGAACGCTCCCAGCCCATAGATATAAGGACGTCCGATCCCTACGCCTTTGGCGCCGAGCGCGAGCGCCTTGAAGACGTCCGTGCCGTGGCGCACTCCGCCGTCGATAAACACGGGAAT
>CAITIX010000063.1 GCA_903892565.1 uncultured Acidobacteriia bacterium | reverse complement strand
TGAACGCTTCGGTTTCCGGATCGAAGCGGCCGATCTTGCCGCCGTAGCGCTCCGTAAACCACACGATGTTGTTTTCGTCGACCTGGAGACGCTGCGGCTTGCCTTTCGTCGGAGGATAGAACTTCGAAAGCTTGCCGTCTTTGGTGACGCGTCCGATGGGTCCGTCATTGCGGAACGACGTGAACCATTCGTCGCCGTTCTGGCCGATCACGTTGCCGTACGTATTGCCCAAATCGAAGTGCTGCCACTTGCCGGTGCGCGGATCGAGCTTCGAAATCATTGGCCCGCCGCTGGACCACGCGTTGCCATCGGCATCCACGCGAACCGTGTGTGTGCCGTTCTTCTTGCCGTCCTCCGGCGGGTTGTCCCATTCCTGGGATTTCCCGGTTTTCAGATCGAAGCGGCCCAAGCGCCCTTTGGCGGCTTCCGTGAACCAGACATATCCATCGTTCGAAGGATAGGCCGAATGGATGCCCGCGGTTTCGTCGAACGGAAGACGGAAGCGCGTTAGCTCCGCGGTGTTGGGATTCAGCTTGACCACCTGATTGCCGCGGCCATAGTAAGGAATCCACATCATGCCCTCTTTGTCTTCCACGGCGCTCCACGGGCCCTGCCCGCGATCTGGTTGGAAATCGTACTCGACGTAAGCGATGTTGAGCGCGCGCGGATCCACGGGGCGCTCCAGCTTCTTATAAGCCTCGGTCTCGGGACCCTTGGAAGCATTCGGACCGAACAGCGTGGTCATGAACTCGGCGTAGTCATCCACACGTTCATCGGTCATGGTGCCGCCGATCCCTTCCATAATGCTGTCGCGCATGTACTTCACGGCCGTGGTCCAGCCTTGCTTGTTGCGCGAGGCGGAGGCCATGCGATGTTGATACGAATGGCAGCTGATCATACAGCCCGTAAAGAATGTATCGCCGTAGTTCTTCGAAAGATCGTGCTTGGCTGTCTTCGGCAATAACTGCGAGCCTTGATACGTGCTCAACTCGCTCCATTTCACAGGAGCTGTCGCGAGCGCGAAATCAAACGCGCCTTTGCCATCGGCCGCAAGAGTCACGCCATTGCGAGGATCGGCCTTGTAGCCGATATGCGTCACCTGCACGGAGTAGGTCGCGGCCGGAAGATTGTTGATGTGATAGCGGCCCTGGGTATCCGATAGGACCGTGACCGTCATCTTATTCCTGGTGTTCTCGGCCGTGACGAACGCGGCGGTGAACGGCTTGCCGTCGGGACCTTTGACAGTGCCTGCGATGGACGCGGCAGACGCCGCGGAAACCGCAACACACAAAAGCGCGGAGAGCGTGCAAATGTTTCGCATAATGTTCCTCAAATGGGGCTCACCGGAGTATACATCAATCAAATCGCGGCTTCACCGCTCCCGCTTCGCGCTATCCTAAAAGTTCCCCCAAGGACAGGACTCATGGAACAAGAAGTAGTAGAAGCCGAAGGCCATCTGATCGACTCGCATTTGATGGAGCAGATCTTCGACACCGTCGTCGAATACAACAGCCGCTTTGAAGTCGAGCAATTCCGCATTGGACGCACCAATGGCGACAATTCGTATCTGCGCTTAAAAGTAGAGGCCGATAACGAAGGCGAAATGCAGTTGTTGTTGACTCGCCTGCTGGAGCTTGGCTGCGCGCCCACCGATCCGGGTGACGCCGTGCTCGCCACCGTAGAGAAAGATTGCTGCGCTCCCGAGGATTTTTACTCCACCACGAATCACAAGACCTTGGTGCGCTACAAGAAGCACTGGATCGAAGTGGAAAACCAGCGCATGGACGCGATGGTGGTCCTCGAAGGCCCGGCAGAGGCGAAGCGAGCCGCGTGCCGCCGCCTGCGCGATCTGAAAGCGGGCGATCAAGTCATCGTCGGAATGCGCGGCATCCGCGTGATGCCCGAATCGAAGGAGCGCGACCGTCTTTCGTTCGCCTTCATGAGCAACGGCGTTTCGTCGGAGCGCCAGGTGGAATCGGCCGTGCGCCAGGTGGCAGGATTGATCCGCGCGGCGCGCGAAGCCGGACAAAAGATCATCATCGTTGCTGGACCGGTCGTGATCCACACGGGCGGATCTCCTGCGATGGCGAAGCTGATTCATGGCGGCTGGGTGCAGGCGATGCTCGCGGGAAACGCGCTCGGCGTGCACGATATTGAAGCCGCGCTGCTCGGCACTTCGCTCGGCGTGCGCCAAAGCGATGGACGCCAGGAAGAGCATGGGCATCGCAATCACATGCGCGCGATCAACGCCATCTATCACGCGGGCAGCATCGCCAAAGCGGTGGAAACCGGGAAGCTCAAGAGTGGCGTGATGTACGAATGCGTGAAAGCGGGAATTCCTTTTGTCCTCGCGGGCAGTCTGCGCGATGACGGCCCTCTGCCGGACACCATCACCGACATGAATCAGGCGCAGGACGCTTACGCGGAACAGATCAAGGGCGCGGGTGTTGTGTTGTGCCTGGGATCGATGCTGCACTCGATCGCCACCGGCAACATGCTGCCGAGCTGGGTGAAACTGGTGTGCGTCGATATCAATCCTGCTGTGGCCACAAAGGTCAGCGATCGCGGCACAGGACAAGCCGTCGGCGTTGTGACCGACGTTGGGCTGTTCCTCGATCTGCTGGCGAAAAATTTGGAAACACCCGTTCCTGACACAAAAGCCCAGGAGACCAAGCAGTGAGCGCGAAGAAGCGGCAATACACGGACGAACACGCGGAGGCTGGGGTCAAGGCGCCGATGCCAGAAATCGAGTGCTGGCCGAATCAATACAACACCGGCTACGAGATCGAAATCGAAATGCCGGAGTTCACATCGGTGTGCCCGAAGACCGGATTGCCCGATCACGGCACGCTCATTCTGCGCTACGTCCCAGATCAATTGTGCCTGGAGCTGAAGTCGCTCAAGATGTACACGCTGGAGTATCGCAACCTGGGGATCTTTCAGGAAAACGTAGTCAATCGGATGTTGGAAGAC
Organism: uncultured Acidobacteriia bacterium; assembly: GCA_903892565.1. GTDB lineage: Bacteria > Acidobacteriota > Terriglobia > Bryobacterales > Bryobacteraceae > Palsa-187. The sequence goes on along the minus strand of CAITIX010000063.1, from coordinate 3,749 downwards.
GTTGTAAGCGCGGCCGACCCGCTGGAAGCAACCGTGATCGGCGATTTCATGCCCCGCGGCGGCGTCCACACGAAGGTGGTCGCAAGCTACGTCAGGCCTCGCGGCAAGCGCAAGAAAACAGCGCGCTAGACGGCGAAGAGTCTGTCATCCGATCACGCCCCAGCAAGCATCCATCACACTCGGATTCACATCCGTGCCGTCGCTGGACGACGCCACAGCGAGCACTGCAGTGACTTCGCACATCACGTACTGGAGATAGTAGGTAACCTGGGGAAATATCGCGGCGGCGGTCGTGGCCAAAAATCCGGCAAGCAAGGCGTACTCGATCAAATCCTGGCCACGAGCGTCTTTTCTCACCCGCGAAAGAGTCAGGCTCATCCTCGACGATGTCAGGATGCCCCGCACAATGATAGGAAGAAAAGTCATGTCATCAATCTCGTATTAGAAATCTAGCACCCGGCGCGACGTTTGGATATTCAATCTGAATCTTAGGGAATGAGGCAAAACACCTGAGATCTTTACGTTCTCTGGAACTCATACGCAAGCAGCGCTAGGGCCCGAGTACGGCGCGAGCGCTCACCGCGACGATCACACTAAGCCGGCTCACAGCCTGTAAACTAGCAGGTAGCTTCTACCGAAGTTCACAGCTACCCATGATCCGCATCGCCAACGCGCAAGGCTTTTGGGGAGATTCTCTCGAAGCTCCTCTCGACCAGCTTCGCGGCGGACCCATCGATTATTTGACGCTCGACTATCTCGCCGAGGTCACGATGTCCATCTTGCAAAAGCAATTCTCGCGCGATCCACAGGCGGGTTACGCGCGCGACTTCGTGCAGATGATCGAACGCGGAGCAAAAGAAATCGTCACGCGCGGCGTGAAAGTGGTGGCCAACGCAGGCGGCGTGAATCCCGAAACATGCGCGGCAGCCACAGCGGCGTCACTCAAGCGCGCGGGCTATGCGGGTCGGCTCAAGATCGGCATCGTCACCGGCGACAATATCATCAACCAGCTGCAGGATTTGACGTCGCGAGGCATCGAACTGCGCAACATGGATACGGGAGAGCCGCTGTCGGCGATCCTTCCGCGCGTCCGCAGCGCAAATGCGTACCTGGGGGCTTTCCCCATCGCAGAAGCTCTTGGGAAAGGCGCGAACATCGTCATCACGGGGCGCTGCTCCGACATCGCGCTCTCTTTGGGACCGGAGATCCACGAGTTCGGTTGGAAGCCCGACGACTGGAATTTGCTCGCGGCAGGAGCCGTCGGCGGGCACGTCATCGAATGTGGAGCGCAAGCCAGCGGCGGCAATTGCCAAGTCGATTGGGAGAACATCCCCGATCTGGCCGACATCGGCTATCCGATCCTGGAGGCTGAACGCGACGGGCGCTTCGCCATCACGAAACATCCGGGCACCGGCGGACGCGTGACCGTTGCTGGGGTAACGGAGCAATTGGTCTACGAGATCGGAGATCCCCGCGCCTACATCGCGCCAGACGTCATTGCCGACTTCACATCGATCCAATTGCAGCAAGCGGGACAAGATCGCGTGCAATTCTGGGGCATTCAGGGGCGAGCGCCGACGGACTTTTACAAGGTTTCCATCAGCTACACCGCTGGATTCAAAGCCGTCGGGACGATGACCTATGGATGGCCGGACGCATACAAGAAGGCTCGCGCAGCAGATCGGATCTTGCGCGCGCGGCTGGACCGCCTCGGTCTCAAGTTTGACGCGTTGCATACCGAATTCGTAGGAGCAAACGCTTGTCACGGCGAGGCCTTATCGGGCGAACCTTCGCCCGATTTGGCAGAGGTCACGTTGCGCGTCGGCGTGCGCGGGCAGGACGCGGCACCCATCGAACGATTCACGCGAGAGCTTGCGCCACTAGCCTTGAACGGGCCTCCGGTGGTGACGTATCCGTCAGGCGGAAAGCCAAAGGTTGAGGAAATCGTCGCATATTGGCCCGCACTCATCCCCAAGAAAGAAGTCATCGCCAAGGTGACGATCGTGGAGGCGTAAGCGATGGCGCGAGTTCAATTACGGGAGATCGCACACGCGCGCAGCGGCGATAAGGGCGACGCGTCGAATATCGGTTTGATCGCCTTGAAGCCCGAGCACTATGCCGTTCTCGTCAGCCAAGTAACAGCGGAGCGCGTGAAGCATCATTTTCGAGAGCTGTGCCACGGCGAAGTCACTCGTTATGAGCTCCCGAATCTTCATGCGCTGAATTTCCTGCTGCAGAAAACTCTGGATGGCGGCGGAACGGTTTCCCTGCGGACCGACGCACAAGGCAAAACGCTGAGCGCCGCTCTGCTGCGCATGGAAGTCGACATTTAGCTGGCCTTGCAGCCGCAAGTCCTTCGGTGACTCGCCCAGTCACAAGCAAAACACGAAACCTGCGGACAACATAACGTTCGTCCCTTCCAATACATAGCGATTCCCTGCCCTGTGCGAATGGGCGGAATCTCTTTGCTGTGTGCCCTATTCTCAAATCGAAGGAACGCGCACCTCATGAGCATCGATCTTACACAAACGCCAACGCTGCAAGCCGTGGCGACGGCCGACGAACAGAGTTTAGTGCTGGATCTCGAACAACGCGTGGAAGCCGCAGTCCGGCAGGCTGCATCGCGACCCGAGGTCCTCGCGTCAGAAGCGAATGAAAACGCTGCCGCCGAACGTCTCGCGAAGTTGACACGCGCAGAACGAGGTTTGAACGTACTGGCGAAAGAGATCGCCGAGCGAATGACGCAGGCACGAGAGGGAGTCCTCAACGGACTCATCGAATCGGCGGCGGAGAACGCCAAGCTCGACTTCAAACCTCTCGCCGAAATGGTCTCCTTGGAACATCGCGCGCGTTATCTTAGCCGCGCCATCGAGCATCTTGTCGAGAACTTGCTGCCGCTGGCACGCGTGACGCATCTGCGCGAGCAATCGCACGCCGGGATGGTGCGTGCCAAGGCATTGGAGCAAGTGGCACAAGAGCGCGCCGAAAAGCTATTGGAGCAGTTGAGAGAAGCCGTGAGCGAAGAGGTCGTGCTGCCGGTGGATCTATCCAAAGGCGTTTCCGGTGCGTTGGTGGCGCAGGCCGCGGAGTATCGCCGGCGCGCCGTGACGGTCTCCGAAAACGCAGACAAGCTTGAGAAAACGTACGTGCCTCGGGCATAGGTACCGAGCCAATCGCAAGACGGGGAGAAAGACAAAAACATCATGAATTCGAAATTTGACGAACTGGTGCAAAGCCTGGAAGCGCCCATGCTGGAAGATTTGCGGCGCTCCGTTGCCGCCGAGCTCAACGACCGCCGGGCGCAGACGTCCATCCAAGTGGAGCAGATCCACGCAGAAATGTCGGGAGAAGATAAGCTCCGGGCGATGCAGGAAATCGCGCGCGTGTTGCGCGGAGAAGAAAGCAATGCGTGATTTTCAAAAATACTGGCAGGAGATTCGTACTCTTGCCGCGGAACTCCCCGCCTACGTTTGGCTGGTGAGTCTGGACGACCCGAAGCGCGGCATGCGCGGTGGATCCCTTGTGGAAGTAACGGCGGAAACCGCCGCGAAGCTTCTCCACAACAATTCGCACCGCCGCGCCACTGATGAAGAATTGGCGACGCATCGTGCCGTGGAAGCCGAAGCGCAACGCGCTGCGTTTCACGACAGGCTTCGCGTAAAAGGTGTCACTGTGATGGCGCTGGAAAAGGCGGCACCGGAAAAGAAACCGGCCGCCAAGAAGAACTAACTGCAGAAGAAATCGAGGGC
>CAITIX010000062.1 GCA_903892565.1 uncultured Acidobacteriia bacterium | reverse complement strand
CCGCCTCAGCATACTTGCGCTCAGTGATGTCTTGAAAGATAGCAAGACCGGCGATGATGGCTCCATCGTGGTTGTAGATAGGCGCGGCATTTGCAGACACCCATCGGTCTTCGCCTTGAGCGTTGTGGATGATGACCTCTTCGTTATGCGTGGTCTCGCCTTTGAGCACAGCCCGAGAGAGGGGCAGATCCTCAGAGGGATAGACAGTTCCATCGGGTCGAAACGTCTGCCAGTGAGCGGCATGTTGAGCAAACATAATTCCGGTCAGGGGTTGGTTGGTTTCGCCCCGGATGCTCAAGGCAGCGGCATTGGCCCAACGGATGGTAACGTCAGGAGCATCAGCAATCAAAATTCCGGAAGGCGACTGCGAGATTGACGCTTCCAGCAAAGCCAGGGCATTTTTCTTTTCCTGCTCCGCCCGCCTTCGCTCGGTAATGTCATTGACGAAGACGGTCAGGCCGGATACAGCGCCGCCATCGCCAACAATGGGGTTGTAGCGATCTTTGAAGACGGTTCGGAAGAGCGCAGGGTCGCCATATTCTTCGATCGTAATGAAATGTTCGCCTTGCAAAGCGCGATCGAAGTTCTTCCGGGCCTTTTCGCGATCACTGGGGTTCGTGATGGCGTCGAGCATGTTCATACCCAATTCGATATCAGTGCCCCAGATCGCCTTCATCGCCCGCTTATGCGCTTGGGCAAACATGGTGTAGTGGTAATGGGTATCGAGCGCAAAAATAATAATGTCCAGTGGACTTTCCATGATCGAACGCAGCAGCGCGTTCTTGCGCAAGGCGGCCTCTTCGCTCTGCCGCAGCTCGTGGGTGCGCTGTTCGAGCAAGTCCTGCACTCGCAGCAGCGCCCGCTCCCGGCGCGCCCGTGCGCACAGCTCGATGAGATAAGCCGCTTGGAAGGGTTTGCACAAGTATGCGGCGGCCCCTTTCCTCATCCACTTGACGGCCAGATTGGTGTCGGTGTCGCTCGTGATCATCAGGCAAACGCAGTCCGGTCGCAATGCGCGAAACTCATCAAGCAGGACGTCGCCAAAGCCGTCGGACAGGTGGTAGTCCAAAACCGCCACATCGAAGATGTTTTTCCCGAAAGCTTCAGAGGCAGATCGCAACGTAAGCGCCGTTTCGACCTCGTAGCCGTTAATCGAGAAGAGTTTCTTAAGCAAGTCGCAGAGCGCGTCGTCGTCGTCCACGATCAGGATGCGCGGCGGTATCGGCAACCGCTCACGGTTCAAAGCTGCCCGCACCTGCTGGCAAAAACGCTGCCCGTCCAACTGAGAGGGAAGGAATGCTTCCGCCCCCAGATCGGTGGCGATGCGGGCGGCATCGTCTCCAGAGAATGTGGCCGAAACCACCAAGATTGGAATCTGATTAAAGGCGGCGTACTCGGGCGAACGCAGCAAACGGCAAAATCGCCAGCCATCAATCCCCGGCATGTAGAGGTCGGTAACGATGAGGGAAGGCGGATGCTCGCCATCCAATGCGGCAAGGGCCGCCTCGACCCCGGCGAAAACATGGGGTTCGATGCCCGCCTTGCGCAGCTTCCCGGCAAGCATGTCAAGCTGTGCGGGATTATCGTTGACCACCACGGCAAATTGGGGGTGATCGTTCTGGCTGTGCGTTGTCATAAAAACTTCATGTAATTATTCAGGTAGCATAGGCAT
>CAITIX010000061.1 GCA_903892565.1 uncultured Acidobacteriia bacterium | reverse complement strand
TAGCTGGTGTCCCCCCATGCCAGCGAAGCCGGGGCGGCGATCCCCTCAACCGGACTGTCTAACGCCGCCCCGGTCCCTCATTGAAAGAACGTGATGCAAGAACCTCGCGATCGCCTTCGAGAATACGCAGCCGAGTTAGCCGATCTGGCGCGCTCCGGAGCGAGCAAGGCACAGATATTGAATGGCGCTAACGGAAAGCACGGTCTTAACGCAGTCAACGAGGTGTTCATGATGCTGCCGGACGGGCCATCGGCAGAGTTCAGGATCAAGGAATGAAACATGCGCGAACTTACCGAACACGTTGTCAATCCGGTCAATGATCTGCTCACGATCACGGTGCTCGACGAGCCGGGCGCGGGCGGCGCGAATCATGAGTACATGATCGAGGTGCCGCAGGGATTGACGCATCGCATCAGCTTCCAGAATGGCACGATCCCCGAGAAGGGCGTCAACGGTGTGACGCAAGAAGCGCTGCTTGCCATTGTGGCTGATCGGCTGCGCGCTTTCCAGGCCGGCCCGTTCTCCAACGGCTATAACGAGCGCGCCTTGCAGCATGTCGAGATGGCGCTGTCCGAACTGAAAGCGCGAACGCAAGAGCGCATGAACCGCGGCGTCGAAGGGACGCACACAGTCTGATGAAACGAGCAAAGAAGCGAGAGCCGCTGCAAGTCACTTCGTTCCGCCTGCCGCCGGACGTGAAAGCGTTCCTCAAGGCCAAGGCGGTCGAGGGCGACAGGACCATAAGCTATGTCCTTGTCGAGTATGTGCGCCGCTGGATTTCCTACGAGACGACGGAAGCGAAGCAGCCCAAGTCGAAATAAAAATAATCGGGGGTAGCGGTGTCTGAAATTTTGAATCCGGGACTTAAAGGACGCTCTGTTGAGCAGCGCCTTCACGATTCATACCTTCCAGAACCAAATTCTGGCTGCTGGATTTGGCTAGGGCATCTTAATGCTTGTGGATATGGCGCTTTCGGATTTAACGGAAGATCGCGATTGGCGCACAGAGTTTCGTATGAAGTTTTTCGCGGTAGTTTTCCAAAAACCAAAAAGGTTTTGCATCGTTGCGACATGCCGTGTTGTGTGAATCCTGATCATCTTTTCGTCGGCACGCAAGCAGACAACGTAGCCGATATGGAAAGTAAAAATCGCGCATACCATCCGCGCGGAGAGAATCACGGGCACGCAAAAATAACAGTGGAAATTGTTAGAGCAATTCGCCGTGATCCCAGAAGTGAGCGAAAAATAGCCCGCGCAATGGGGCTGACGCGAGCAATAGTGCATAATGTAAAAAATGGCCGCACATGGGGGCACGTACAATGAAAATCGCAATTGTAACGACGACTATCCACACACCTCGCACGCTTTCGCTGATGGCGAAGCTTTCGCCAGAGGTTCGTTTCTTCGTAGCTCTCGACGAGAACACTCCGGAAGAAGCCGTTAATTTTTGTCAACACGATGTTCCCAACACTCAAGTTATTTTTTTACAAGACCAAGAAAAGTGGGCGTGTGCAAAATACATTCCCATGCGTTGCGTCGAACGGCGCAACTTCGCTATCCTCGAAGCTGTTGCGTGGGGAGCCGACGTTCTGGTTGCGTGGGACAACGATAATATCCCGACTGATTCGGCCTATTTTTCGGCGTTTCAAATGTTATTCGATCCCGAGTGGGAAAACGGTTTTACGCTCAAAGCCTCGTCCCCAACCGGATGGTTCGATCCTGGCGCGCTTCTCGTGCCGCAAACCAAGCACCGCGGCTTTCCCATCTCGATCAAATCGGACCCTGTGTTTGAGCCGGTGATCGACACCAAGGTCGGCGTTGCGCAGGGCCTGTGCCTTGGCGATCCGGACATCGATGCCGTCACTCGCATTGCGACCGCGCCAATCATCCATTCCGTGTCCGAGCTGGGTCGCGCTGGCATCGTCGTCGATCCGTCCTGCTGGACCGTGTTCAATACCCAAAACACAGCTTTCATCCGAGAACTGGCGCCGGCCATGTTCCAGATGCCGGGGGTCGGACGCTACTCTGATATCTACGCCTCGCTGATTACCCAGCGCGTCATGCGTGAACGCGGGCTGCGCGTGCATTTCGGCCAACCTTTCGTTTGGCAGCAACGAAATCAGCATGACCTGATCCGCGATCTTCGGCAGGAGATCGATGGGATGGAGAATGTCTGGAAGCTCGCCGGTATTCTCGACAACATGGACAGGTTTGCCGTCGACAAATCCATCGAGCGCCAAATTTACGAGCACCTGTACAACGTGGATTGGTGGCCCAAAATTGCCAGTGATGCCGCCCTCGCCTTCCTCGACGACATGGAATCAGTCCTGTGAAAACCTGTCTTTCCCTCCTGACTTGCGACCGTCCCGAACTGGTCGAGCAATCGATCAAGCCGCTGCTCGAAGGCGCGCGCCAGAACCTCTACCATTTGTTCGTCGTTGACGGTTCGACCAGCGAGGCGAATGAGGACAAAATCTGGCACCTCGCGTATCCAACCGGCC
>CAITIX010000060.1 GCA_903892565.1 uncultured Acidobacteriia bacterium | reverse complement strand
CGTTGTGGCTGACGAAATCCGGATACGCTCCCGCGCCGAGCTCGTACAGATCCATGCCCTTGCGCTCGCCATCGGGAGGCACACGCATTTTCCGAAAACGGTTGAGCAGGCGATGCGCTCCGTAGCTGAACGGCAGTACGAATCCCAGTAACGTGGCGATGCCGGCGATTTGTGCGATCCACTGGCTGGCTTGGGCCGCATCCGGCGTACCGGGAATCGTGGTGAACCACCCCGCGGCCAAAATTCCCCAAATGCCGCCGATGGCGTGCACGGAGATGGTGCCGCCCGGATCGTCAATGGTAAAGTGCAGTTCCAGCAGCTCGACCGAATAGGTGACAATCGCGCCCGCGATCAGGCCGACGATCAAGGCAACCAGCGGACGGAAGTAGGCGCACCCGGCGCTCGAAGCCACCAGTCCGGCGATCCACCCATTGGCGCACAACGAAGCATCGGGCTTGCCGTAGCGAGTACGAGTGACGAAAGCAGCCACCAGCGCGGCTCCCATGGCGGCGAGCGTTGCGTTGATCGCGACCAGCACAACCGCTCCAGGGCCTGCGGAAGTAAATAGGATGGTTCCTGCGCCGTCCAGGCCAATCCAGCCGATCCAGGCCAGGAAGCATCCAAAGAGAACGAATACCGCGTTGTGGCCGGGAATCGCCAGCGGCATCCGGTCCGGCGTATACTTGCCGCGCCGAGGTCCCAGGATCCAGGTGACCGCAAGGGCCGTCAATCCTCCCAGGACTTGAATGGCGCCCGCTCCGCCCGAATCCAGATAGCCCATTCCGATGCCGTAGTTCGTGCCGAGCTGCGAAAGCCATCCGTTCCACGCCCAATGTGCGAACAAAGGAAACGTGATTCCCGCGAGCAGCGCGGAAGAGATGCAGGCGTTGCTCATTTTCCAACGATCCGCGCCGCTACCCAAAGGAAGAATTGCGACGAGAGCGGCGCTGAATAATCCGAAGAGCGCGGTCAACGAGGCGCGTGATCCATCAAGCGGCAGGCCGCGGAAAAAGAACGGCACGGCGGCGATCCAATCCAGCGGTTTGCCCGCGACCATGAGTACGCGCGCCGGAGCGCCTGCGTATCCTTGCCACGCGAATCCCACGAAAAAGTAGGCAATGGCGGCCGTTCCCATCACCGAAAGCGACGCCAGCATCATGTGCGCGGCATTGCGCGAGCGTCCCAGGCCTGTGTTGACGAACGCCAGTCCGCCTGCTGCCAAAGGAATCAGAAGAATGAGGAGCAGGCAGAGGATGGAGGCGGAATCGAGAGCGGCGTCGGAAGGTGTGGGCGTCAACGTTTATCCCCGTGTGGAATCACGTGGGTACGAACGACGAGGGTCAGCCCCAACAGTTGAACCGCGAAGCCGGTCAGCGCGAAGCCTGCCTGTGCCGCGGATTTCAATAAGACCACTGCCGCGAGGACGATGATCCATCCGGACGACAGAAAAAGAAAGCCTGCATATCGCATGAAATCTCGTCCATTATAGCAACCCTCCTGCTCTGCCCCACTTGCCGCCCTGTTGCTTTTTCCGTCCAGTGCAGATACAACAACAAGTGATATGAAACCCACGTGCTTGTTCGCAGCTTGTTTTGCGGCACTTGTTGCCACGTCCGTATGCGCCTCGGCGCAGCCCGGTGAGACATTGCTCATCAACGGCAAGATCCTGACGGCGGACGCGCAATTTTCCGTGCGACAGGCGATGGTTGTTCGCGATGGCAAGATCGCCGCTGTGGGCACTAATGCGGAGGCTCGCAAGGCCGCCGGCCCCAAGGCGCAAGTGATCGACCTTGGCGGTCGCACTGTGACCCCCGGCTTGATCGATTCGCACATGCACGCGATTCGCGCGGCTTCGTTCTTTGCAACGGAAGTCAACTGGGCCGGAGTGCCGACGGTCGCGGAGGCGCTCGATCGGATCAAGCAGGCGTCCATGACGCGCAAGCCCGGCGAGTGGATCGTGGTCGGCGGAGGATGGAAGGCCGAGCAGTTTAAAGAGAAGCGGCCGCCGACGCAGGCGGAGCTCGCAGCGGCGGCAGGAAATCATCCGGCGTACGTGCAGTTGCTGTACGCCTGGGCGTTGATGAATCCGCTGGGCTTCGAAGCGATGAACATAAAATCCGATGCCGATCTCCCAGGCGGCGGCAAGCTCGATCGCGATACAGACGGCAAACCGACGGGAGGCATCACCGGCGGCGTCATTCCGTTGTTCGACAAGATCCCGAAGCCGACGTTGGAGAATCAAGTGGAAGGCACGAAGAAATTCTTCCGCGAGTTGAATCGTCTCGGCATGACCGGCGTGAGCGATCCTTGCGGCAACAACGTCACGCCGGATACGTATAACGCGATTAACAAGGTGTGGCACGACAAGCAACTCACCGTGCGCGTGGCGTACTCGATTTGCGGCTTCAATCCGCCGCATGAAGTGGAGGAGTACAAGAAGTATCTCGGACTGATGCCCATGGGTTTCGGTGACGACATGATGCACTTTAACGGCATCGGCGAGCAGGTGGTGTGGGCCATCAACAACGTCGTAAATCCCAAGCCGGAGGATCTGGAACGTTTCTACGAGATCGCAAAGTGGGCGGCCGCGCGCGGCTATGGCTTGACGTTCCACTGCGGCACCGATGCCGCGGCGAATGCGGTGCTGACGGTGTTTGAGCGCGTCAATAGAGAAGTCCCCATCGCGAATTTGCGCTGGTCGCTGGCGCATTTGAACGACGCTTCTGCCGCGAATCTACGGCGGATGAAAGCGCTCGGCATGGGCTGGACGATGCAGGATGAGATGTACTTCCAGGGTGACGAAACCACCAAGCGCCAAGGAGCGGATGCCTCGAAGCGCATGCCTCCGGTGGAGACGGCTCGCGAGATTGGGCTGACGGTGGGCGCGGGAACGGACGCGCATCGTGTAGCGAACTACAGCCCGATGGTTTCCCTGCAATGGCTACTGGATGGAAAAACCGTGAGCGGAAATCCCACGCGGGGCCCTGAAGAAATCCCAAGTCGCGCGAATGCGCTGCGTTCCTATACGCAGGGGAGCGCGTGGTTCTCGCACGATGACGACAAGCGCGGGTCGCTTGAAGTCGGCAAGTTAGCCGACTTGGCCGTCCTGACGAAAGACTTCCTGACGGTCCCGGTGGAGCAGATCAGCGGGCTCGAATCCCTGCTGACGATGGTCGGCGGTAAGATTGTCTATGCGTCCGGTCCGTTCGCGAAGTGGGAAGCGCACTAGCCGCACGACAAAAGAGGAGCTTACGAAATCATGAAGAGCGTGTTGCACGGCCTGCTGGCCGGCGCTGTTTTACTTGTCCCTGCGGGCGCATACGCCGCGAGTTGCGGCGCCGCCAAGCCTGACGCCAAGGACGCCGTTGCCGCGATGCCGGACTTTTACAAAACCGTCATCGACAACGAAACTATCCGCGTCATCGAAGTAACGGTGCCCGCGGGCATGAAGGAAAAGGCGCACTCGCATGCGTGGCCCGCGATCGTGATCGAAGACACGCAGCGTCCCGGAGAAATTCCTGCGGTGCGCAATTTTAAATCGATTTGGGAAAAGCCGGCCAAGAACTCCAAGGCCATGAGCGCCGGGAAAGACGGCTATCACGCCCTGCGCATCGAACTGAAAAAGGGCGATTGCGAGCCGGCGAAGAATCCGCCACTGCCGCCATCAGATGGCGTGGTGATTCACGATCCGAAAATCAAGGTGCCGTTTGAAAACGCCTGGGTCCGCGTGCTCGAAATCGAAGTGGAGCCGAATGACGCGGAACCGCCGCACACGCACACGTGGCCGTCGGTGGTGTACTACTATCGCCTGCCGTCCTCGCGCCGCGGGACAACCGACGGCAAGCCGCCCGTGGATCGTCCGGAGCTGACGAAGCCGCAGATCACGTTCGAAAACTTCGCTGCCGACATGCACACGCTGCTGAATACGGGAAAGTATCTGTATCAGGCGCACCGGATCGAGATCAAGCCGGTGACGGACGTCGTTGTCAAGAAATAGTCGCCAAAAAGTAGCGGCTACTTCGGCAACTCGTGGCCCTTGGTTTCATAGCCCAGGGGCAACAGTAAAATTCCAATCGCGAACGCAAACGCCGTCATTGCTACGGGAGTTCCAATCGTCCCGAAGTGGCTGACGCCCGCGCCGACCAGGAAGCTCATGCCAGCGCCCAGAAAGCGCGTGCCGCTCGTGACGATGGCGAACGCGCTGCCGCGGCACTCCGTGCCGTATTGTTCCGGCAACCACAGCGAGTACACCGCAAAGTTCGCGCCACCCAAGCCCAGGAAGAACAGGCAGGTCATGAAGAGCGGCAGAACATCGCCCTGCATGTAGAAGACTTTCCCGAATGCGACCGCGATGAACACCATCATCAGCGCGAAGAAAACTCCAAGTGCGCCGCGGCGTCCCAGCTTTTCACAAAGCCACGGCGTGAGCAATGCTCCAATCACCGTGCCGATGGAGAGAATTCCCGTGGCGTACGAAGACTGTTGCGCGGCTTCCAAAGCCGAGCGTCCCGCGCGCGTGGCGATTTGCGTAACGGCCGCAGGCACGTAGGACGATCCCGCCCACAGCCCGGTAATCGAAACCAGCATGTACGCTGAATTCAGGATGGTCCGCCTGCGATATACACCCGAAAGCGGTCCGCGCAGCGAATTCATGAACGTCAGCTTGCTGCCCAGCTCGGCTTTCTTCTGCTTCCACTTTTCCGGTTCTTTCACGTTGCCGTAGAATGCCGCAACCAGCAGGGCGGGGAAGCCGCCGAGAGCGAACATCCAACGCCATCCATAATGCGCGCCGATGAAGTAATTGGCGACTGCGGCGACAAAGAATCCAACGTAGTAGCCCGTGTGCATCAGGCCCGCGCCATCCTTGCGGCGATCCTCCGGCCATTCTTCGGAGACGAACGTCGCGCCGACGGACCACTCGCCGCCAATGCCGGTTCCGGCGAGCAAGCGATAGATCGCCAGGCTCCATACGTTTTGCGCGAAGGCGCTCAAAAATGTAAACAGCGAGAACATGAGCACCGTGAACATCAGCGTCTTCATGCGCCCAAAACGATCGGCGATGGGTCCCCACAAAACCGCCATGCCCCAGCCAATCAGGAACAGTGCGAAGAGCAATCCGCCGTAGTAGCCGATGTTGGCGGGCGTGGCCGCGATGCCCGATTTCGGCAACACTTCTTTCAAGGCAGGCACTAAGACGAGCGCATAGATGAACGAATCCATGCCGTCGAGCAGCCAGCCGCCCCACGCCGCGAGGAATCCGCGGATCTGGTTTGTCGTGAGCGGTGTCTTGCCTGTAGGCGTGGTCGTTGAACTGGTCGAGCCGGAAAGAGTAGGTGACAAAATAACCGCCTATACGGACATGTCGCTTGGACGAAGCGCCAGCGCGAGCACCGCGCCGATCAAGCACGTCAAGGTCATCGAAATTTCGCTGGCGTGCTGGTAGCCGCCCAGAGGCGCGACGAGCTTGCCGAGAAAGTATCCGCCAAATGCGCCTCCCGCGTATAAGCTGGTGACGAACATCCCGGAGCCTTTGCTCGAAAGACTTCTGCGCAGCGCACGAACATGGCACCCCGCGAGGTTTACGTACAGCACCGCGCTGCCGACAATCCCGTAGATGCAAGTGAGGACCTCACGCATCAGCATGCTCAAATCTTGCATGTAGAACACATAACCGAGTGCAGCAATTATAAACAATGAACTGCTAAGAACCGCCCTTGGCGCCAGTTTGTCGCCGAGCCATCCGCCGAAAATCGACGTCAGCGCTCCGAGACCAAAGAATGAGACGACCGCTCCCGCTTGTCCTGGCGTGTAGTGCAATTCGTCGCGGAGGAAAGTGGGATACATGCCAAGGAAACCGTACATGCTGAGGCCGTGGATCAAGCTCAGGATGGTCAGAATGATCGTGTTGCGATTCATCAACGTTTCCGCGCCGCCCATATCGGCTTTGGTCTGCGCTGCCTGTTGCGTTTCACTGAACCAAGGACGGACTGTCGCCATGATGACCACGATCATCACAAATCCAGCCGCACCGAAATATAACATTGGGGCATGCCACGTCCCGTAGCTCGTGCGCAGAAAGCCCGTCACTCGCGGCCCTAGCCATCCCCCGATGCCGTAGCAGAAATTTACGGATCCGATGGCCGCCGTTCGATTGTTTGAGAAATAACTTGCGGCCAGCGCGAACATCGAAGTCGCAAGCATCGACATGCCGATGCCCTGCGCGGCCAAGACCACCAGCATGCTGAAGAACCCCGTGGCCACCGTGGTCAGCGCCGTGGCCCCCGAAAAGATTGCGATCCCAATCAATATCACCGTCTTACGAGAGTATCGTGCTAGCAGATATCCCGTTGCCAATCCAGCCAGTCCCAGACCTGCAGTGAAGATCGTGGTGAGAAGAGCCGTAACCGGCAGCGAGAAGTTGAAGTCTTTCCGAACGTCGGTCGCCAGCACGGGGAACAAATATCGATCCGCGGCCATCAGGACATAGGAAACCAGCAGCACGCAGAACATCGTGATCGCGACGGAGCTGGTCTGATTGGCGGCTTTTTGCTCGGGCGCCGCTTTTGCGGATGAAGTGGAACTGGCCATTACGAACTCTCCTTGATCGAACTACACGGATCGAACTACGTGGGCTTTACAAGATCGCCCGGCGATAAATGATTGACCGTCTTGCCGGTTTCGGTGAACGTGCGCGTGACCTCTCTTGCGCCGTAAATCCACAAAATGACGAGCGGTCCCGCGCCCGTGTTATTGAAACGATGCGGCTTGCCTGCGGGAATATAGCTCGTGTCGTAGCGCTTCAACTGCGTCTTCTGGCCGTCGACTTCCACTTCGCCATCGCCTTCGAGCAGCGTGACTTGTTCGCCGCAATTGTGACTGTGCATCGGCGCGCTGCGTCCCGGAGGGAACGAAGTAAGGCCCGAAGTAAATACGGTATCGGGCGCGCGTTCGGCACCGACTAATAGTGTCGTGATGACTCCGTCGCCGCGTTGAAACTGCGGAATAGAGTCGATTTTGAAGATACCGGCCGAGGCTTTTGCTTCACCCATAAAATTATCTTTCTTTCGCCGCCACGTGAGCGCCCCGCGGGAAAGCTTCTAGAATCCTACCACGGGCGCGAGCAGGCCGAATTGCCGGGCCTGCGGCGTTTGACCTAGTACGTACCAACCGCGTAAAATCGCTATGGGCCGGTATTTGATTGCCGGACGCACCACAATCCACTCCGGGAGAACAATCACAATGAAATGGATAACGATGGGCGCGCTCGCTGCCATCATGGCCGTGTCGGCTGTGTCGGTCATGGCACAGAGCGAAGCCGACTATCAAGGCTACATGAAGACGATCGGCGGAGCCAATGGCAGCTTGGGCAAAAACCTCGCCGCCAAGAGCGCCGATGCCGCTGCGGACGCCGAGAAGATTCAGGACACCTTGAAAATGGTGGAAGCGTTCTGGAAAGCCAAAGGCACCGACGATGCCGTGGGCTTCGCGCAAAAGGGACAGTCCATTGCCGCGATGGTGGCCGCTGACGTCGCCGCTGGCGATTTCGATAAAGCGACTGCGGATCAGAAAACCTTCGGCACCGCCTGCGGCGCCTGCCACATGGCGCATCGCGACGGTAAGGCTCCCGACTTCAAGATTAAGTAGTCAGGTTGTCGTAAAAGAAAAACGGCGGGCGCCCAGCATCGGGTTCCCGCCGTTTTTGTTTTCGTGGCTGCTGCCAGTTCCCTGTCGCAGTAGGACCGTTAGCACGTCCCCTCCTTTACAGTCGGGG
>CAITIX010000059.1 GCA_903892565.1 uncultured Acidobacteriia bacterium | reverse complement strand
CTCCGTTTCCGCCGCGGAGTACTGCTGTGAGGTGTCCAACCTCCAGCTTCCCCCGCCGCTTTTTCAAAAGCGGACAGTTCATGTGTGAATTAGACCGGACAGATCACATACTAGCGACACCGCCGTGGAAAGACCGTTGCGTTTGAGGCCTGCCCGTGATACAAAGCACGTGGGAGATTCTTGTGCGATTGAAGCTGCTTTGTACCTCCGCTCTGATGCTGTTGCCGCTGTCGATCGCGGCCGTGGCTCACCATGCGCCTTCCGCGATTTTCGATATGCGTAAGAAGGTCAGCATGACGGGCACTTTGACCGAAGTGAATTGGGTGAATCCTCACATCGTCGTCCTGCTGGACGTCAAGAAGGACGGGGCGACGGAGTCCTGGAAGTTTGAGAGCAACCCTCCGGCGTGGTTTCGTCAGGTGGGCGTAAGCCGCAACGATTTTGCGAAAGCGCTGGGACAGCAGGTTACGATCGAGTCCGTAATTGCCATTGACGGCACGCGCTACGGCTACATGCAAAAAGTTATTCTGCCGGACGGCTCCGTCATGGAACTGGTCGCCGAACCGGAAAAAGAAACGAAATAGGGAGCCGCGAGAATCATGAAAACTCTTTCCTACACTGCCATTGCCAGCCTGATTGTCGGGGGCCTTGCTTCTACGCAAACCGCTTCGGCGCAAAACGCCAACGCCGGACATCCCGATCTGAGCGGCACTTATATTTACGCGATCGATCTGGCGCCGTCCGCGCTGAAGAAGCAGGTAAACGGCAAGGTCGTCGTCGCGACCGTGGATCACAGCGCCCATGAGGGCTTGGCTAAGCCCATCCCGCACGCTCTGCCGTCTACGCCGGCTCCATCCTACAAACCGGAGTTGCAAGCCAAGGTGAAGGATCTCGCCGAGCACGAAGGCAAGACGGATCCCGTGTTCTATTGCGGACGTCCCGGAGTGCCGCGCATTGGGCCGCCGCGTCGCGTGGTGCAACTCGCAAACGAGATGATCTTCTTATATGAGGACGTCTCCGGCGATCCCTACCGTGTGTTTTACACTGACGGCAGAGCGCATCGCGCGGATTCGAACCCTTCGTATTATGGGGATTCGGTGGCGCACTGGGACGGCGACGTGCTCGTCATCGATGTCGTCAATTTCCTTCCCGACGGCTGGTTCGGAGAAAACGGCTATATCCACACCGACAAAATGCACGTGACGGAACGTGTGTGGAAAGACGGCCAGAATCTGGGATATCAGGTTACGGTTGACGATCCCGGTGTGCTTGCGGCTCCGTGGACCACGCCGGCGCGCATCGTCAAAGCGACAACGCTGCCGCTCGAAGAATCACCGATGTGCAAGGACGAGGACGGAGCGAAGCTCCTGAATAACGACCATCACGGACAACGGTAGGCCCGCAATTCGCCGATTGCGCCAATCCAGGCAGCGCCTCGCCAGCTCGCGGCTTGGGATGAAATCGAAGTCCGGACAGGCGTCTCGAAAAGCAGCGACGCGGCACGCAAGAGTGCGTGTGCCACGTCGATGCTTGTGAAGACAAACAGTGCCGGAGATTCTGGCTCCTGACTCCTGACTTCTGTCTCCTGCAGCTACAGTACTTCTTCGCTCCAGTTTTCGAGGACGTGCTTCACCTTTTGGGTGAACTGGTCGCCCAGTGCGCCGTCGATCAGGCGATGGTCGAAGGTGAGCGCGAGATACGCCATGGAACGGATCGCGATGGCGTCATCCACGACGACGGGTTCTTTGTTCACCGAACCCACGCCGAGGATGGCGACCTGCGGCTGATTGATCACCGGCGTGGCGAAGACGCTGCCGAAGCTGCCGAAGTTGGTGATGGAGAACGTTCCTCCCTGCACCTCATCCGGACGCAGCTGGCGCGAACGCGCGCGCGAAGCGAGATCGGCAATGGAGCGCTGCAGGCCCACAACGTTCTTTTCATCCGCATTGCGAATGACCGGAACGATGAGTCCGTTTTCGAGCGCCACGGCAATGCCGAGGTTGATATCACGGTGATAGACGATATTCGTGCCGTCGATCGACGCGTTCAAGAGCGGGAACTGCTGCAGCGCGGCAGTGGCGGCGCGCAGGATGAACGGTAGGAACGTGAGCGAGAAGCCGTAGCGCGCCTGGAATTCGCCCTTGGCTTTATCGCGCAGTTTCGAAATACGCGTCATGTCCACCTTATGAACCGTGGTGACATGCACGGAAGTGCGCTTGCTGAACACCATGTGCTCGGCGATCTTCTGGCGCATCGTGCTCATGGCCTCGACGCGTCCGGCAGGAGCCTGACCGCGGAATTGCGCGGGCTGTTCGACCGCAACCGGAGCGGGCGCGGGCGGAGGAACGTTGACGGTTTGCGGAATCGTGGCGACTGCCTGCGGAGGCGCTTGCGGGGGAGCCTGCTGCACAGTAGGCGCGGCCGGCTTGGGAGCAACGGGCGCAACATAAACAGGCGGCGGAGGCGGAGCAGGCGGCACATACGCAGGAGCCGCGGGAGGCACATACGAAGGAGCGGCCGGGCGAGGCGCCGTGCCACGCGAGGCCAGATAGGCCTCCAGATCCTGCTTCGTGATGCGTCCACCGGCGCCGGTGCCGCGGACTTGATTCAGATCGATATTATTCTCACGCGCCATTTTGCGCACGAGCGGCGACAGGGGCCCGGCATCTTCGGTGCCAGAGGCATCGACGACGGGAACGGCTTCGACCGCCGCGACCACAGGTACAACGACGGGCGCAGCCACAGGTGTAACGACAGGCGCGGGCGCAACATAAGCAGGAACGGGTGCGGGCGCCGCAGGAGCGGCGATCACTGCGGGAGCAGGAGCGGGAATCGCCGCACCTGCTTCGGCAATGCGTCCGACGACGGTGTTAATGCCGACGGTGGTGCCTTCCTGCACCAGGATCTCTCCCAAGGTTCCCGCGGCGGGCGACGGGATTTCGGTGTCGACCTTGTCCGTGGAAATTTCGAACAAAGGCTCATCGCGTTCCACGCGTTCGCCGGCTTTCTTCAGCCAGCGCGTCAGGGTTCCTTCTACAATGCTCTCGCCCATTTGGGGCATGACGACGTCAATCATATGGTCTCCATGTTGCGATCGAATACCCGCCCAAAATTACGAGCCAAAGCGGCCGTTACTTCCGCACGATTGGCGTCTACGCCAAGAGCGCGCATGGAAGTCACTGGCTTCGTTAAGCCGCAAGGTACGATGTAGCGAAAAAAATCCAAATCCGTTTCCACGTTGAGGGCGAAGCCGTGGGATGTCACCCAGCGGCTGATATGTACACCGATGGCGGCGATCTTGCCCTCCGGCGTCCAAACTCCCGTAGCGCCCTGGACTCGCTCCGAGGCGATTCCAAATTCACCGAGCGTGTCGATCAGGACTTGTTCCAGACCGCGCACGTAGGCTACTACGTCACGTTTCCATTTTCTCAAATCCATGATCGGATAACCGACCACCTGGCCGGGCCCGTGATAGGTCACGTCGCCGCCGCGATCCGTGTCGTGAAGTTCGATGCCGGCGCGTTCCAGCAATTCGGGAGAAGCGAGAATATTTTCGCTATGCGCGCTGCGTCCCATGGTGACCACATGCGGATGTTCGACGAACAGCAACTGGTCCGGGATTTCGTCGGCCTTGCGGCCGGCAACGAAATCCTGCTGCCGGGCGAACGCGTCGGCGTAGCGCAAAATCCCGAGGTCGCGGACGCAACAGATCATCGGGATCGGCTGCGAGCTTGGCTGAGCTAAGCCGTGCGCTCCCACAACGTCCCGCTGCGTTACGCCGTACTGAGAGGCATCAAGCATTGATCGCGAGCCCGTAGACGGCGTTGAACGCCTCGCCGACCGCTTCGTAAATGGTGGGATGCGCGTG
>CAITIX010000058.1 GCA_903892565.1 uncultured Acidobacteriia bacterium | reverse complement strand
GGTCGGATTCCGTCTGGCCTACGCCCTGTTCCAAATCCCAGGAGGCTGGCTGGGAGATCGATTCGGTGCACGGCGCGCGCTCTCGGCGATTGTCATTTGGTGGAGCATATTCACGGGATTCACGGCGATGGCCTGGAGCGCGGTGTCGATGCTGGTGATTCAAGTGTTCTTCGGCATGGGCGAGTCCGGTGCGTTCCCGATTGCTACGCGTTCGCTCTCCCGATGGATGAGGCCGACGGAGCGTGGATTCGCGCAAGGCGTCACGCATGCGGGTTCGCGATTGGGAGCCGCGCTGACGCCACCGATCGTGGTCGCGATCATCGCGAGTTTCGGATGGCGCGCGGCGTTTCTCGCGTTCGGCGTGCTGGGAGTGGTGTGGGCCGCGACATGGTTCCTTTACTATCGCGACACTCCGGAAGAGCATGCGGGCGTGAATGAGGCGGAGCGCCAGTTGATCGGCATCCGCAAGCGGTCGCCGGCGAAAGTTCCGTGGCGCGAGATTCTGCGGCACGGGAATCTGTGGATCCTGGCGCTGATGTACTTCTGCTACAACTTCAATCTGAACGTCTACAACGATTGGTTCCCCACGTATCTGCATGACGCGCGCGGCATGACGCTCACCAAGATGGGGATCTACGCGAGTTTGCCGCTGTTTGCCGGCACACTCGGAGATCTTCTCGGAGGATGGTTTTCCGATCAGGTCCTGCGGAAGACGGGCAATGTGAATCTGGCGCGCCGTTGGGTAGCGATTGCGGGCTTTGTGGTTTCAGGCGTAGCGACGATTCCCGCGATTCTGGCGACAGATCCGAAAGTTTCCGTGGCCTACTATTGTGTGGCGTTTTTCGCGCTGGAGTGGACCGTCGGGATTTCGTGGGCTATCCCGCTCGATATTGGCGGCGATTATGCGGGATCGGTCTCGGCCGTGATGAACATGCTGGGGAATATCGGCGGCGCATTGTCCGCTACCGTCGCCACATATGCCGTGAAAAGTTACGGCTGGAACGCGCCGTTTTTCATCACGAGCGCTCTGTGCGTGATGGCGGCGCTGCTGTATCTCAAGATCGACGCGACGAAGCGCATATTCTCGCAAGCGTGAGCAATGTCCGCTAAACCGGCGCTATCGCCAACTCCGGAGAAGCAGGCGGGGCGATGCCGAAATATTTTTCCACCATGGTCCACAATCCTTCGAGCGCAGGCGTCATCCATCGTTCCCGATGGCGCAACATTTGCGTATAGGCGACCAAGGGCGTGCCCGTCCAGCGCAGCGGAACGAGGCGGCGTTGCTGCAACTCCAGTGCGATGGCGGTGCGCGGTAAAACGGCTGCGCCCATGCCAGCGATGGCGCACTGCTTGACTGCTTCGATGCTGGTGAGCTCTAGGACTTCGGACAATTGCACCGGCACAACCTCGAGCGCATGTTCGAAAACGGCGCGATATCCGCAGGTCCGGCCCGTCAAGAGAACCTGGGTGCGGGCGAGGTGATCCCACGTAACGGCCTCGGCTTTGGCCAGCGCTTGGTGCGCGGCGGCGACGATCAGGATATCTTCTTCGCCAAGGTGTTCGATGGTGAGGCGCTCGGATTGCACCACCTCGCCGGCGGCGAATGCGACGTCCACTGCTCCGTCCAACACGGCCGTGGCTTGCGCGCGAGGATCACCCGACGAGGAAAGATCGAGATGCACCGCGGGATATTCCACCTGATATTGGCGCAAGAGATCAGGGAGGCGGTAGATCAGGAGAGATTCTGGGGCGTTCACTTTCAGTGGGCCCGAAGGCTTACCGTGTTTGCTGACGGCGGCCTTGGTTTCGTCGGCAAGCGCCAGCAGGCGCCCCGCATATTCGAAAGTTCTCTGGCCGACCTCGGTGAGCGCGACTTTCTTCGTAAAGCGATCAAACAAAGGCGCTCCAAGCTCGCGTTCCAGGGCCTTAATCTGCGTGGTGACGCTGGATTGGGAGTAGCCGAGTTCAACCGCTGCCCTCGTAAAGCTATTGGTCAGGGCGACCATTCGGAAGGTTTTTAGCTTAAGCAGGTCTAACATTCGCAAGGCCTTTTTTTGTGATTTCTCTCGGCAGACGTGGCCTACGTGGGGCGAATGGTGGCCCGCGTCCAGTATCACCGAGGAATGCCCGCAGGGGAAGAGCAAGTTCGCTATGGGTCTAATCGAAATTATCTATTAGCTTCGGCCGATGGGCTCGGTTAGAATCGTTCATGAAATCGCAACGGCACCCAAGCCCCGTCGCTTGTTGCCGCGGTGCCCAGGCCTAAGCCGGGTGAACCACCGCCAACCGGGCGGATCAGGTTTGCACCTTGGATAAGGCGTAGGCATCGCATCGATCCACTCCGAAGTGGAATCCACAATAAAAAACATTAGGAGAAAGAAATCATGGCGGAGAACGAAGCACCCAAAATGCAAGCGACGTTAGGCCTAACCGGCCTGACGATGAACGCGATGGCGCTAATTGCCCCAGGCGCCTTCTTGTGGCTGACGTACTTTATTCAGGCGACGACGGGCGTCACTGGTCCAGCGATGTGGGCAGGCATTGTGCTTGCTCTCCTGCTGTGTCTGGCGACGGCGGTTTGTTATGCCGAAATGGCGAAGTTATATCCTGGCACCGGTAGTTCTTATTACTTCGCGGAACAGTCTTTCCTCAATCACGACAAAGCATGGAAATATGCCCGCCTTTCGAAGTTTATTGTCGGGTGGGGCTCTCACCTTTACTACTGGATTTATCCAGGCGTGATGGTCGGCGTCATGGGTGTGTTGTGCGGCTATCTGGCCGGCACGATTTGGCCGAACTTCATGAGCGCTTCGAATCCCGGTCCGGTGTTTATGGCGTTGGTTGCCGTTGTGTTCTCCTTCGCGGTCGCATGGATCGCCAATCGTGGCGTCAATGGATCGACGGCGGTGAACATCGCGATCAACGTGATTCAGATCAGCGCGCTGCTGGTCTTCTCGGTACTGGCCTATGGTTATCGCACCAGCCATCCTCCGGGGAGCGTGGCGTGGCAGTTTGATTCTCAATCTGGCGACGCCTACGACTATGAATTCCAAACGGCGACGCAGACTGTGGACGGCAAGCCTGCCGACGTGATTGTGCGCGACGACAAGGGCACGCCGAAAGCGAAGCTCGATGCGGCCGGCAAGCCGGTTCCGTTCGTGATCGCGTATCCGGAAAAAGACGACAAGGGCATGTTCTTGTCGCACCCCAACGGTGCTTCTGTAGTCGGAATGCATAATTTTGGCTGGGTATTCGTGCAGGCAACGGTCGCGATTCTGATTCTGGTCGGTTTCGAATCGGTCACGGCGATGGGCGGCGAGGCGAAAAACGCCAAGCGCGATGTTCCCATCGCGGTGGTGACATCGCTACTGGTTCAGGGGGCATTCTGCTACCTGATAGAGTATTTCGCGGCGAATTACTTCTTAAATAGTGGGTATACGATGCAGAGCGCGGCGGGTTCGGCGGCTCCGATCGGCGACATGATGATTGTCGTCGGGAACGCGCTGTTCGGTCCCGGCGGCGGACGCACCTTCATGCTGATCGAAGCGTTCACGGTGTTCCTTGCGATCATCGGAACCACGCTTTCCTGCATGAACACTGCGGCTCGCGTCACCTACGCGATGGGCGTGGACGATGAAGTTCCGGAGCACTTCGGACTTCTGCACTCCGAAAGCCTGACGCCGCACCGCGCGATCTGGACCTTGGCCGCGATCTCCGCCCTGGTCGGTGTGATCTCCGTCGTGCTCGCGTTCGGCGATGCCGCCGCTCCGGCGGATGCCGCGATCAAGGCGTTGCCGCAGGGGCTCTTCTCCAGCGTCGGCTACTCGACACACGACGCCATGGCTGCGCTGCCCAATACGCTGCTCACTATGACGCTCGCCTCCAACTTCGGCACGTTCCTGCTGTACGCGCTGAGCTGCATCATCTGCATGGTGGCCTATCACGGACGTCCGGACGCCAGCGTCCTGAAGCACGTGCTGATTCCGGCCTTCGGATTGGTCGCCAACCTTGGCTGTATGGCCTTCTATCTGATCGGGCCGTTCATGGGCTTCGGTACAAAGATGGAACCGCTGCTCGCCCTGGGTATTGCACTCGTCTGGGGTATCTACGGGGCCATCTACTTCTTGAAGACCAGCAAGGCCAAGGGCCGAACGACGCTGATTCGCGAGAAGGGACTGGGTACGGCCTCCTAATCGCGGAGATCGATCCTCAATTCGGGCGGGCCTTCCTGGGGTCCGCCCTTTTTTATAGAACTGCAATTTACATCCATGCTTGATGTTCAAAACATGCTTGACGTAGAGTTTATCCACCTTACTGACGACGGGAAGCAGCGGGACCACAACGAAGACTATGCAGGATTCGTGGAGCCGTCCTCGCCCGAAGAGGCCCAATCGCGCGGTTGGATGTTCGTGTTGTGCGATGGTGTCGGTGGGCACGATCACGGAGAGGTCGCATCGAAGACCGCGGTGGAACAGATGCAGGCCGGGTTCCGCAAAGCTCCCGCAAGTGAGCCTCTCGCGCCGATGCTCGCCAGGTTGGCGAAGGAGGCCAACGTTCGTGTCTACGAAACGGGTAAACAGGCGAGTCCCGGAGGCAGTAACATGGCGACGACCCTGGTCGCGTGTGCGCTGCGTTACGACCGTCTTGCCGTCGCGCATGCAGGCGATTCGCGGTGTTATCTGATCCGTGGCGGACGAGCGAACTTGCTGACCAAAGATCATACAGTGGCCAACGAGCAAGCCAAGCTCGGGGTGCTTTCCAGCAAAGAAGCCGAGGATTCCCACATGAAGCACATGCTCGTGCGGTCCCTGGGGCTCGATCCGTTTACCACGGCCGAGGTGAACGAGCATCAGATTGAGCCGGGAGATGTCCTGGTGCTATGTTCCGACGGGATGCATAACTCAGTGGAAGGCTCGGAAATGGCCGCGCTTGCCGGGCAGCCTGCGGCCAACCTGAAGACTGCTGCCAGCCGTCTCATTGCTCTTGCGAACGATCGGGACGGTAGCGATAATATAAGCGTTCTCGTGATCCGCGTTCGCGACGTCGAGCGTGTGGGAATGTATCGAGGAAGGCCTTATAAACTCCGCTAACCAGTTCAAGTTCGGTGTGGGCCGGCCTGTCACGCCAGCGTGTGAGCTCCGCACTTCGATTTTCGGAAAACCAGTGCAGACCCATTCATGAAACCCGTACATGCGGGCGACCAGCTCGATAACTTTCGCATCGAAAATCTCGTTGCACGCAGCGGCATGGCGTCCATTTGGAAAGCCACGGATCTGCGCAGCGGTCATTTCGTCGCCATCAAAATTCCGCATCCGGAAATGGAAGCCGATCCCGCGCTGTTCGAGCGTTTCGAACGCGAGGGGGAAATCGGCGAGAAGCTGGATCATCCCGGCGTCATGAAAGTGTTTCCGGCGGAAAAGCGCAGCGGAAAATATATGGTGATGGAGTGGCTCGACGGGAAGCTGCTCCGCAATATCATTCACGACAATAAGAAGCTACCCGCAGAGCGTGCGATGAAGATCACGATCTGTATTCTGGACGCGCTCGACTACATTCATCACAACGGTGTGGTTCATCGCGATTTAAAGCCCGAAAATATCATGGTGGATCAGGATGATCAGATTAAGTTGATCGACTTCGGGATTGCCGGCAAAGAAGGCGCGCGCAGGCTTACGTTTGCGAAATTATCGCAAGTGATGGGCACGCCCGATTACATTTCTCCGGAGCAGGTGAAGGGGAAACGCGGCGACGGCCGCAGCGACATTTACGCCGTCGGCATCATGTTGTATGAGATGCTCTCCGGCAAGACGCCGTTTTCCGGCCCGAATCCGATGGCGATCATGAATGATCGCATGGTCAATAATCCCGTGCCGCCGCGCGAAGCGAATCCGGAGATTACGCCAGCGCAACAAGAAGTGATCTATCGTGCATTGGAGCGCGAACCCGCGAATCGCTACTCCACGGCGAGCGAATTCGCCTGGGATTTGGAGCATTTGGATCAAGTCGGCGTGGAAGATCGCGCCGAAATGCACAACTGGAAAAAGCGCAAGACTCCGTTGGTAGGGCAGATCCTGTTCTACGTGGGGATGGCGCTGATCCCGATTGTGCTGCTCGCGCTGTTGCTGTGGGTTGCCAAGAGAACCTAAGCGTTAGCGCTGTAGCAGATCGTCGTTGTG